>CAYTMW010000003.1:0-188044 GCA_964439025.1 uncultured Gemmatimonas sp.
CGAGGAGGAGCGTGGCTGTCGGGGGTGTGGCCTCGATGATGCCCAGCACGAACTCGGGACGCGAGGCGCGGCGTCCGAGCCCCGGCCCGATCACAACCGCGTCGGCGCGGGCGAGCAGCGCGGTGGTGCGGGTCGAGGGCATCGCTTCGAAGGGCTGCACCGACGTCTGCAGATCCGGTTCGGCGGTCGCGGCGACGGTGGCCGAGGCGGCGGGAGCGACCAGGTGCACGAGCCCCGCCCCCGCCGCAAACGCCGCGCGCGCCGCGAGGCGCGCCGCGCCCAGCATCCCCTCATCGCCTCCCACGATCACTACCCGGCCCCGTGTCCCCTTGTGGGCACGCGCGGAAAACGGTGGGAGGTCGCGAGCCGCCGCCGCCTCTGTGAACAGCGAGGGCCATCCGGGATCGGGAGCGGGAAGGCCGATATCGAGCACGACGAGATCGCCGACTTCATCGCGCGCCAGCAGGTGGCCGCGCCGATATCCGCCGAAGGTGACCGTCAGCGTCGCGCGCAGAGGTCCGTGCTGGACGCCATCGGCCAGATCGAGGCCGCTGGGTCCGTCGATGGCGATGAGTGGATGGGAGAGATCGGCGAGGCGAGAGAGGAGCGGCACCACCGGGCCTCGCGGTGCGCCACGGGCGCCGGTTCCCAGGACCGCATCGATGACCAATCCGGCGTTCGGCCATGGCCCGTCGGGCGAGATCTCCCGCACGCCGCTCTCCCGGGCCGCCTGCGCCACCGCGCGGGGCACCCCGGCGCGCGATTCACCCGAGGCGGCGACCCAGACGGGCACACCGCTCGCATGCAGCGCGCGCGCGGCGACCCACCCGTCGCCCCCGTTGTTGCCGGGGCCGGCCGCGACCAGCACACCCTGGCGCATGCGCTCGGGAAAACGCGCCGCGGCCAGCGCTGCCACGCCCCGGCCGGCACCTTCCATGAGCGCGCGAAGCGGAGTCCCCGCCGACACGGCGCGATGATCCCAGAGAGCGGCTTGCTCGGGAGTGACCACGGGGATGGAGGGCAGACCGCCCACCAATCACGCTCCTGGAATGCCCTGCCAGATGTAGGCGTCGCCGAAGGCCTGCTCGAAGGCATAGACGCCGTGGAAGTCCTCGACCCGGTCGCCTGGCTGCGTCACCAGGAGACCGACGTCGATCAGCGCGTACACGATACGGCCGAAGTCCTCGGTGCCGCGCACACCCCAGTGCTCCAGGACCGTCCCCGCGAGCAGACCGTACTGCTCGAGGGCAAAGTCCCGGCAGGCGAGCGTGAGCTCGGGGCCGCTGACGTGCCGGCGCTCGGGGAGACGGGTCTGCAGATACTCGATGCTCGCAAGCAGGAAGAGATAGGCGCGCTCGTCATAGCGCTCGCCCCGCCGGCGGATCTTCTCCAGGACGTCGGTCGCGAAGCGCAGCTCGTTCATTGCGCCCCCGCCATGACCGGTGCCGGGCTGGTCGCGTAGAGGGGAAAGCCTCCCGCAAGCTCCTCGACCAGCCCGCGCACCCGCTCGACCGTGGCGTCGTCGCGCTCGGTGAGCACCACGTCAATCAACTCGGCAATCCGGTCCATCTCGGCCGGACCCATGCCGCGGGTGGTGAGCGCCGGCGTGCCGAGCCGGATGCCGCTGGTCACAAAGGGAGACTGCGGATCGTTGGGAATCGTGTTCTTGTTGACCGTGATTCCGGCGCGCACCAGGAGCTCCTCCGCCACCTTGCCCGTGAGGGAACGGGGCCGCAGATCGACGAGCATCAAATGGCTGTCGGTCCCCCCCGACACAATGGCGAGCCCGCGGTCAATGAGCCCCTCCGCGAGCCGCTGGGCGTTGGCAACCGTGCGGCGCGAATAGGCCTTGAATTCCGGGGTCATCGCCTCCGCGAATGCCACCGCCTTGGCCGCGATGACGTGCATGAGCGGCCCACCCTGGGTCCCGGGGAAGACCGACTTGTCGAGGACCTTGGCGAGCGCCTCGCCGGAGAGAATGAGCCCGCCCCGCGGGCCGCGCAGCGTTTTGTGCGTGGTGGTCGTCACCACATGGGCGTGCGGCACCGGGGAGGGATAGACGCCCCCCGCCACCAGCCCCGCGAAGTGCGCCATGTCCACCAGGAACGACGCCCCCACCTCGTCGGCAATGCTCCGGAACGCGGCAAAGTCGATGATCCGCGAGTATGCGCTCGCTCCCGCCACGATCAGGCGCGGCCGGTGCTCCCGCGCGAGATCACGCACCAGGTCGTAGTCGATCAATCCCGTCGCGGGATCGACGCCGTAATGCACGGCCTTCCAGATCGCCCCGCTGTGGCTCACCGAGTGGCCGTGGGTCAGGTGGCCGCCGTGCGGCAGCGACATGGCGAGGAGCGTTTCACCGGGCCGGGCAAGCGCCATGAACGCGGCGAAGTTGGCCTGCGCCCCCGCGTGCGCCTGGACGTTGGCGTGCTCCGCCTGGAACAGCGCCTGGGCGCGATCGATGGCCAGCCGCTCGACTTCGTCCACCACTTCGCACCCGCCGTAATAGCGCCTGCCGGGATAGCCTTCGGCGTACTTGTTGGTGAGCGGCGTCCCCATCGCGTCGATGACCGCGCGGGACGCGAAGTTTTCGCTCGCGATCAGCTCCAGTCCATCGCGCTGCCGCCCGAGCTCCCGATCGACCAGGCGGGCGATGGCCGGATCGACCGTGCGCAGGGGTGCCGCGTGATCAAGCATCCGGGCCGGTCTCCTCGATCTGGGCCACCCGCCGGGCGTGGCGTCCGCCGGCGAAGGGAGTGGTCAGCCATTCCTTCAGTATTGCGACGCCCTCCTCCTGGTCGAGACACCGCGCCGGCAGCACCAGCACGTTGGCGTCGTTGTGCTCCCGGGCCAGATGTGCCACGACGGGGGACCAGACCACCGCCGCCCGCACCCCATGGTACCGGTTGGCCGCGTAGCTCATCCCAAGCCCCGTCCCGCAGAGAAGAATTCCTCTCGCGTTTTCGCCTCGCGCAACCCGTTGGGCGACCTGGTGCGCAAAGCCGGCATAGTCCACCGACTCCGGGCTGTGGGTCCCCAGGTCGAGGGGCTCGTAACCGAGCGCGCTGAGCTCCTTCACGAGCCGCTCCTTCATCTCGAAGCCGGCGTGATCGGCGGCGATTGGGATGATCTCTGTCATGAGCAGGGAATCTAGCTGAAAAACGTCAACGGTGAACGCCTTTCCACGTTTTTCTCAACCCTGCGACGGACGCAATTCGCTCCTCCGCCAGCCGGTCGGCGGCCTGGAACGACGGAATGCCGTCGCGATTCGCGATGGCGAACACCTTGAGGATCGCGTCGTAGATCTCCTGCGCCTTCCGCTTGGCCCGCTCCTCGGGCCACCCTTCCAGCTCACCGTACACGTTGATCAGTCCGCCGGCGTTGATCACGAAATCGGGTGCGTACAGCATGCCGCGGCGCTCCAGCTCGATGCCGTGCCGATCCTCCGCCAGCTGGTTGTTCGCGCCGCCGGCCACGATTTCGACTTTGAGACGCTTCAAGGTGTCGTCGTTGATGGTGGCCCCCAGCGCGCAGGGAGCGTACACGTCGCCGGGCTGATCGTAGATTGCATCGGGTGTAACCATCGTCGCGCCGAACTCGGACACCACTCGCTTCATCTTGTCGGTGTCGATATCGGTCACCACGAGCTTGGCGCCCTCCTGGTGCAGATTCGCGCACAGGTAGTAGCCCACCTTGCCCGCGCCCTGTACTACCACCGTGCGGCCCGCCAGACTGTCTTTGCCCCACCGGTGGCGCGCGCACGCCTTCATCCCCATGTACACGCCGTAGCCCGTAACGGGCGATGGATCCCCGGAGAGACCCTGCAGCCCGGCCACGTACCGGGTCTCGCTTCGCACGTATTCCATGTCGGTGGGGGACGTCCCGATATCTTCGGCGGTGATGTAGCGCCCACCGAGCGAATCGACGAAGCGGCCGTGCGCCCGGAAGAGCCCTTCCCGGTCGGCGCGCTTGTTGTCGCCGAGGATCACCGCCTTGCCGCCTCCGAGATTGAGCCCCGCCACCGCGGCCTTGTACGTCATCCCGCGCGCCAGCCGGAGCGCGTCGGTGATGGCTTCCTCGGTGGTGGCGTACCGCCAGAACCGGGTGCCGCCGAGGGCGGGCCCGAGTGATGTATCGTGGATCGCGATGATCCCCTGATATCCCGACGAGGGCTCGTGGCAGAAAACGACCTGCTCATGACCCCAGTGCGCCATGCTTTCGAGTACGTCCATAGTTCCTTTCGCTGTGACCCGTCACAGGTCACCGGTCACCGGTCACAGGTCACCGGTCACAGGTCACAGGTCACAGGTCACAGGTCACAGGTCACAGGTCACAGGTCACCCGTAGCTGTAGAATCCCCTCCCCGATTTGCGCCCAAGATCCCCCGCCGCGACCATTTTCCTGAGCAGCGGACAGGGGCGGTATTTCGGATCGCCAAGCCCCGTGTGCATCACCTCGAGAATGGCGAGACAGACATCCAGACCGATGAAATCGGCCAGCGCCAGCGGGCCCATGGGGTGCGCCATGCCGAGCTTCATCACCGTGTCCACCGCCTCGGCGGTCGCGACACCCTCCATGACCGCATAAATGGCTTCGTTGATCATCGGCAGGAGAATCCGGTTCGCCACGAATCCCGGATAGTCGTTCACTTCGACCGGCGTCTTCCCGAGCGCGGTCGCGACCTCGAGCGTCCTTCGCGTCGTCGCGTCCGAAGTTGCGTGACCGCGGACCACCTCGACCAGCTGCATCACCGGCACCGGATTCATGAAATGCATGCCGATCACCTGGGCCGGCCGCCTGGTCTGCGCCGCGATCTCGGTAATCGAGATGGAGCTCGTGTTGCTCGCCAGGATCGCAGCCGGGTCACAGCACTCGTCGAGCGTCCGGAAAATCTGAAACTTGAGGTCGGACCGCTCACTGGCGGCCTCGACGACCAGCTCCGCTCCCGCTGCCGATTCAAGGGCGGTGTGCGTCGTGATCCGCCCGAGGACCTGCGCCGGAACCTCGGCCCCGATCGATCCCTTCTTGACCTGCCGCTCCAGATTCGTCTTGATCGTGCCGAGTCCGCGTGTGAGCGCAGTCTCCGCGACGTCGATGAGCGTGACCTCCCACCCGTGCTGCGCGAAGATATGGGCAATGCCGTTTCCCATGGTGCCCGAGCCGATCACCGCCACCCTGCTCATGCCACGGCCTCCTTCGTCGTGCGTCGGGCGGTGAACACCACGCCGGCCAGCAGGCAGAGCGCGCCGAGGATCCCTCCCTCGGGTCCGAACGAGCCACCGGTGAGCCACGCCGGTCCGTCGGCGAGGTAATCGAGCCAGGGCATCGGAAGCGGGAGCCCGCTGACCGGCGCCGCCAGCCCGGCGAGCGCGAGGTTCCACCCCAGGTGCGCTCCGGTCGCGGTCCACAGTCCGCCGGGGGTAAAGAACGCGAGTCCGAGGAACCCACCGGCGATCGCAATGTTGGCCACGGCAAGCCCCGTGATGCCGGGATTCGAGAGATGGCCCAGCCCGAAGAGCAGCGAGAGCCCGACGATCGCCGGCAACCTGCCGAATGCGCGAGCGAGCGCGAGCAACGGCACGCCCCGGAAGATGAGCTCCTCGGCGAGCGCGGCGGGAAGCAGGACGGCGCCCGTCGCCAGCACGGAGACGAGCCAGCTCGACACCGCTCCCCCATCATCCTGCCACGACGCCCGGCCCGCCGCCACCGCGGCGGCCATCGCGAGCGCCGCCAGCCCCGCGCCGATCGCGAAGCCCCAGCCGAATCGGCGGACCCCCAGCCGTGCCGGGCGCGCGCCAAAATCCTCGGGACGAAGCGCGAGGATGCGTCCCCCAACCAACCAGGTCATCAGGCTGAAGACCACGAGCAGCACGAGCGACTGCAGGGCCGCAAGCCAGAGCGCCCCGCCGGGAGTGGCGAGGCGCCGAGATTGCGACACCAGGTGAAGCAGAGGGAGGGTGAGCGCCACCCCTCCTCCCAGAAAGACCAGCGACCAGCCGAGCGCCCGCGCGCGGCTGATCAAAGCGCCTCGACCGCCAGCGCGACAGCGTTACCCCCGCCAAGGCAAAGCGTGGCGAGGCCGGTACGGGCCTTCCGGTCACGCATGGCATAGAGAAGGGTCGTCAGCACCCGTGCGCCGCTCGCGCCGATCGGGTGGCCAAGGGCGATGGCGCCTCCATGCACGTTCACGCGATCCCAATCCCATCCCAGCGCCCGTCCGTCGGCCAGCGCCTGTACCGCAAAGGCCTCGTTCGCCTCGATCAGGTCGTAGCCCCCGATGGTGGTGCCCGACTTCTTCAGCAGATTCTCCACCGCCTGAATCGGCGCGAAGAAAAGATCTTTCGGCTCGCCGCCTCCTGTGGCGTACGCCGTGATACGCGCCATCGGCGCGATGCCGTGCGCCTTGGCATACGCGAGCGACGACACGACCAGCGCGCTGGCGCCGTCGTTCAGCCCCGGGGCATTCCCCGCGGTGACGCTGCCGTCCTTCTGAAATACCGGCTTGAGCTTGGCGAGCAACTCGACCGTCGTATCCTTCCGCGGTCCTTCATCCTGCGCGAACCGGGTCGGCCCGCCTTTGCCGGGGATATCGACCGGCACGATCTCCGCCGCGAACTTCCCCGCTTCGATGGCGGCAACCGCCTTGCGGTGGCTCTGATAGGCGAATTCGTCCTGATCCTTGCGCGACACCCCCGCCTTTTCCGCGGTGTATTCAGCGTAGCTCCCCATGTGTACGGTGCCGAAGGAATCCCAGAGCCCGTCGTGGATCATCCCGTCCACCATCGTCTGGTTCCCGGCCTTGATGCCCATCCGCATTCCGTAAACGTAGTGTGGCGATGCGCTCATCGCCTCCATCCCGCCCGCCACGACGCAATCGGCATCCTCGGCCTTGATCGCCTGGGCGGCGAGCATGACCGCCTTGAGACCCGATCCGCACACCTTGTTGATCGTGACGGCGGAGATCGTTCCGGGAAGGCCGGCCTGGATCATCGCCTGGCGGCCGGAGGCCTGCCCTGCGCCCCCCTGCAGAACGTGACCCATAATCACGTCGTCGATATCGGCGCTGCCGACTCCCGCCCGGGCGACCGCTTCCCGCACGACGATCGCCCCCAGCTGGGGCGCCGTGAAGGGCGCCAAGGCGCCGAGGTATTTCCCGATCGGCGTGCGGCAGGCGGAGAGAATGACGGGCGTCGTCGCGTCGGACACGAGAAACTCGCTGAAAGAATTGGGTAGAAGAATAGCCGTCAGGGCGCAATCGCGCGGGTGCGCACTTCTTCGCCGATCCGCGCCAGGAACGCCTCGACCGTCATCACCTCCTGCTTGTTTCCGGCGCCGCGCACGCGCAGCGCAAGGCTGTCGGCCTGTGCTTCGCGTTGCCCGATCACCGCCATGTAGGGAACCTTTCCGATTTCTCCCTCGCGGATCCGGTAATTGAGCGTCTCGTGGCTGTCGTCCACGTGGACGCGGAGCCCCGCCGCCTTGAGCCGGCTCGCCACACCCCGCGCCTTGTCGGCCTGCGCATCGGAAATCGGGAGGACTCGCACCTGCTCGGGCGAGAGCCACACCGGGAAGGCCCCCGCAAAATGCTCGATGAGGTTGCCGGTGAAGCGCTCCAGCGTGCCGTAGATCGCCCGGTGAATCATCACCGGCCGGTGCGGCTTGTTGTCCGGCCCGGTGAACTCGAGCTCGAAGCGCTCCGGCAGATTGAAGTCGAGCTGGATGGTGGGTCCCTGCCACAGCCGGCCGATCGCGTCGCGGAACGTGATGTCGATCTTGGGACCGTAGAACGCGCCGCCCCCCGCATCAAGGCGGAAGGCAATTCCCTTCCGCGTGAGCGCGCGCTGCAGCACCGCCTCGGCCCGGTCCCACACCTCGTCCGCACCGAGCCGCTCCGGCGGCCGAGTGGAGATCTCGAAGTCCAGCTCGAAGCCGAAGGTGCGCCGGACCAGCCGGTCCACCTGGTCGAGACAGAGAAAGATTTCGTCCTCGATCTGCTCCAGGGTGCAGAAAATATGGGCGTCATCCATGGAGAGCCCGCGCACCCGGAGCAAGCCGTGCAGGGTGCCGGACTTTTCGTTGCGATAGACGTTGGCGACTTCCGAGAGCCGCACCGGGAGATCCCGATAGCTCCGCTGCTGCGACTTGTAGATCAGCGCGTGCATGGGACAGTTCATCGGCTTGACGCGGTAGTGGACGTCTTCCGCTTCTCCGGCGCCCCCCGCCATGGCGGGATACTGGTTGGCGCTATAGAGCGGCAGGTGACCGGAAATCTTGAACAGCTCCTCGCGGGTGACGTTCGGCGTATAGACGAGATCGTACCCCGAGGCGACGTTGTCGTCCTCGACCGCGCGGGAAAGGAGCCACCGGATGATCGCGCCCTTGGGATGCCAGAGGATCAGCCCAGGCCCGATGATGTCGCTGATCGAGAAGAGATCAAGCTGCTTGCCGATGACGCGGTGGTCGCGCTTCCGGGACTCCTCCAGCCGGTTGAGATACCCGTCCAGGTCCTCCTGCTTGAACCAGGCGGTGCCGTAAATCCGCTGCAGCATCTGGCGCCGCTCGTCACCCCGCCAGTAGGCGCCGGCGCCGTGGAGGACCTTGAAATGCTTGAGCCGGCTGGTGGCCGGGATGTGCGGACCGCGGCAGAGATCGACGAAGGGGCCGTCGGTGTAGACGGTGATCGTCTCCTCGGGGCCGAGCTCGGCGATGCGCTCGAGCTTGAGGGGGTCATCGCTGAACTTGCGGTTCGCCTCCTCCCGGTCCACCACCTCCCGGACGAATGGGTAATCCCGCGCGGTAACCTCGCGCATGACCGATTCGATCTTCTCGAGATCGTCGGGCGTGAACGGCCGCGGGACGTCGAAGTCGTAGTAGAACCCATCCTCGATGGGCGGACCGAAGCCGATCCCCGCACCCGGAAAAACCTCCCGCACGGCGGTGGCCAGAACATGCGCCGCCGAGTGCCGGAGCAGCTCGAGAGCGGCCTCGTCGCGCTCGGTAATGATCGCCACCGTTGCGTTCTCTCCGAGTGGGCGCGAGAGGTCACGAATCTGCCCATTCACCCGGATGGCGAGCGCGGCGCGGGCAAGGCCTGGCCCGATCTGACGGGCGAGCTCGAGGCCGGAGGTTTCCGCCGAAACCTCGCGCACGCTCCCATCGGGCAGAGTGACACGGATCACGCTCATGGCGCCGCCTCCACCTCGGGGTGGATCACCACCGGGGTGCGGTGCGCCATGGCAAAAAAGAGTGTCAGCCCGGTCATCACGACCAAGGCGAGAATTGCCAGTTGTGTTCCGGACACGCGGGTTGACGAGCCGGGCTCAGCTGCCATCGTTAGTCTCGGTTCTCGGGACTCGGAAGTGGTATTAAGTTAACCGCATGCAACTCAGTGTCACGCGGCGTCATAGGAGCCGGGGCGGCGCCGTGACCGGCCCCCTCGCCGCGCTCGGATTCGGCACCGGCCTCGCCACAGGGTTTCTGATCGGAACCCTGTTCGGTACCGGGTGGCCCCGCCGTGTCGGACGCATGGTCCGCGCGGCCGGTCGCGCGCACGCCGCCCCGGAGCGCCGGGCAGTGCTGCTGGCGCGGGTGCGCGCCGCCCTTGCGGCCGATCCCGGCCTCCGGGGGGAATCCTTCGAGCTCCTCGCCGTCGGGCCGACCGGGCTCGAGCTCCATGGGTGGGTGACCAGCCGCGCCACACGGGCGCGGGCCCACCGCGTCGCCGAGGCGGCGGCCCGCCCCGAGCCCATCATCAATCGCCTGCTCGTGCACGGCGAGGATGATTCGCACGTGGCGCTGGTGCGAGACGACGCGCCCCGTTCGGCATGAGCCCACAGACGCCACTTCCGCCCCAGTACGATCCCACCGGCCTCGAGCGGGAGCTCTACGGGCAGTGGGAGCGCCGCGGTTTGTTCGAACCCGCGTCGGACCACGGCTCCGACACCCGCGTCCTCGCGACCTCGCGTCCATACGTCGTCCAGATGCCTCCGCCCAACGTCACCGCGCAGCTGCACATGGGGCACGGCCTCAACAACACCGTGCAGGACGTCGTGGTCCGGTTCGAGCGGATGCGCGGACGCGACACGCTCTGGCTCCCCGGGACCGACCACGCCGGGATCGCAACGCAGAACGTGGTCGAGAAAATCCTGGCCAAGGAGGGCAAGACCCGCTTCGACCTGGGCCGGGAGGAGTTCGAGCGCCGGATCCGCGCCTACGTCGAGGAAACAGGGCGCATCATCCTCGATCAGCTTCGGGCCATCGGCGCGAGCTGCGACTGGCACCGGACCTACTTCACCCTCGATGACGATCTCTCGCGCGCCGTGCGGACGGTCTTCGTCGCCTGGTACGACAAGGGACTCATCTACCGCGGGAAGTACATCATCAATTGGTGTCCGCGCTGCCTGACCGCGCTGTCGAACGAGGAAGTCGAAAAGGTCGAGGTCGAAGGAAAGCTCTGGCATCTGCGCTATCCTCTCGAGGGCGGCGGACACCTCGTGGTGGCCACGACCCGCCCGGAGACGATGCTGGGCGACACCGGAGTCGCGGTTCATCCGGAGGACGAGCGCTACCAGGCACTCATCGGCCGCTTCGCGTTGCTCCCCCTCGCGGACCGGCGGATTCCCATCGTGGGCGACGAAGCGGTGGACCCCGGCTTCGGCTCCGGCGCGGTGAAGCTCACTCCCGCCCACGATCCGGTGGACTTCGACATCGCCAGGCGCCGGGATCTCGAGCCACTCGACATCATGACCGACGACGCGCGGATGAACGAGAATGTGCCGGTGCGCTTCCGGGGGCTCGATCGCTTCGAAGCGCGTAAGCGGGTCGTGGCCGAGCTCGAAGCGACGGGGCTTCTGCTGCGCGTGGAGAACCACTCGCACGCGATCGGGCACTGCTATCGCTGCGACACGGTCGTGGAGCCCCGGCTCTCCGACCAGTGGTTCGTGCGGATGAAGCCGCTCGCGGAACCTGCGCTGGCCGCCTACCGCGACGAGCGGGTGCGGTTCATTCCGGAGCATCGCGGTGCGGAGTACGCCCAGTGGATGGAGAACATCCGCGACTGGTGCATCTCCCGCCAGCTCTGGTGGGGACACCGGATTCCGGTGTGGTATTGCGACGCGTCGGGCTGCGGACGGGTGACGGCAAGCACAACCGACCTCGACGCCTGTCCCGACTGTAGCAGGCCGGTGCGCCAGGACGAGGACGTCCTCGACACCTGGTTTTCCTCGCAGCTGGTGCCGTTCTCCAGCCTCGGCTGGCCGGACCAGACGCCCGATCTGGCACGGTTCTACCCGGGACACACTCTCGTCACGGCGCCGGAAATCCTGTTCTTCTGGGTGGCCCGGATGATCGTGGCGGGGCTCGAGTGCATCGGTGAGGTCCCCTTCACGACGGTATACCTCCACGGGACCG
This sequence comes from uncultured Gemmatimonas sp., assembly GCA_964439025.1. Classification (GTDB taxonomy): domain Bacteria; phylum Gemmatimonadota; class Gemmatimonadetes; order Gemmatimonadales; family GWC2-71-9; genus JABFSM01. Next base: position 11,410 of record CAYTMW010000003.1, read on the forward strand.
TCCGGGATACGCTGCACCGGAAAATGTCCAAGTCGCTGGCCAATGGGATCGATCCGCTCGACGTGGTGCGGCTCTATGGCGCCGATGCGCTGCGCTACACCGTCATCTCCGGCCTGCCGGTCGGGACCGACCTCGTGCTCGATCCGAACGACCTGGAAGGCTCGTTCGCGCCGGGGCGCAACTTCGCCAACAAGCTCTGGAACATCGGGCGCTTCATCCTCTCGAACCTCGACGGCGCGGTGCGTCCGCTGGCCGGAAGCGCGAAGGACGTCATCCGGCGGGAAGAGCTGGCGCCGGCCGACCGCTGGATTGTCGCCCGCTGCGAAGAGACGGTGCGGGAGGCCACGGCGGCGTACGAGCGCTTCCGTCTCAACGATGCCGCGCTCGCCGTGCATCGCTTCATCTGGAGCGATCTAGCCGACTGGTATATCGAAGTGATCAAGCCGCGCCTCTACGGCGACCAGCCCGGCGGTGATGTGGCGCGCGGGGTGGTGACGCAGACCTTCGACGTGGCGCTGCGGCTGCTGCACCCCGTGATGCCGTTCATCACCGAAGCGCTCTGGCGGCGGCTGCCGGGCCGGTCCGATGCCGATTCGATCATGGTGGCGCCCTGGCCCGCGAGCGACCGCCGTGCGCCGGACGCCCGGGCGCTGAGCGGGTTCGGCGCCCTGCAGGAGCTGGTCGGCGCCATCCGCTCGATCCGGTCAGAGTATGGAGTGCAGCCGGGGCAAACGGTCCGGGTTAGCGTGAGCGCGCCCGGTGCCGAGCTCGCTGCCGCCCTCGCGGAGGACGCGGCGATGGTGCGCCGACTTGCCAAGGTCGCCTCCCTCGAGATCCGCGGGCGCGCGACCGGAGAAACCGAGGCCACCGCGAACGCCGTGCTCGCAGACGGCGCCACCGTGAGCATTCCCCTCGGGGATCTGGTCGATCTCGAGCGGGAATGCGCCCGGCTCGAGGCGGAGAGTGACCGGCTCGCGGGCGCCATTCGGGGGCAGGAGAGTAAGCTCGGCAACGAGCAGTTCGTCGCCCGCGCACCTGCCGAAGTGGTGGAACGGGAGCGGGAAAAGCTCGCCGCATGGCGCGAGCAGGCGGGATCGCTCGCCGAGCGGCGCCGCGCCCTCGGCTGCGCGGTGTCACCCTGAGCGCAAGCGAAGGGGCCCATCTCCGCCTGGCGCTCGCCCTCTACCTCGCCACCGGCATCGGCTGCGCCAGCATCGCCCCTCCACCCGGTGGCCCGGCCGATCGTACCCCGCCCCGCCTCGTCTCCACCGTCCCCGATTCGACGAAAGTACTCGCGGAGTTCCAGGGAAACGTCGAATTCCAGTTCGACGAAGTGGTCGCCGAAGGCGGTACACCGAATTTCGGACTCGGGACCGGCGACCTCGAGCGGCTGATCATCCTCTCGCCCGGAAACGAAGTGCCCTCGGTTGCGTGGAAGCGGGATCGTATCACCGTCAAGCCGAAAGACGGATGGCGGGCCAATACTGTCTACCGCGCCGAGCTGCTCCCCGGTATCGCCGATCTGCGGGGAAACCGAAGCCTGACCGGCGGCGTGATCACCTTCACCACCGGCGCCCCCCTGCCTGAGACGACATTGCGTGGCGTGATCGTGGACTGGGGAACCCAGCGCCCCCACCGGCAGGGCCTGGTCGAAGCGGTTCTCCTCCCCGACCGCCTCGTCTACCGTAGCATCGCCGATTCGGCGGGTCGCTTCGTCCTCGGGCCGCTCCCCCGTGGCGACTACCTGGTGTACGGCGTGCTCGACCAGAACAACGACCGCCGGCGTCAGCCCCGTGAATCGTACGACACCGTCCGGACTATCGTCGGGCGGGACGTCGTCGGAGAGGTGTGGGCCTTCCTGCACGACACCATCCCGGTGCGCGTTTCGAGCGCCGAGCCCAACGACACCCTCTCGCTCGTGCTGACATTCTCGCAGCAGCTGGATCCCTATCAGCGGCTGCCCGCTGATTCCGTCCGGGTGCGGCTGCTTCCCGATTCGGTCCCGGTGGCGGTGCTCGCGATCCTCCCTCGCGGAGCCTATGACACCGCCTTTCCCCCGGTTCGGGCTGCCGATACCGCGCGCGCACGGGCCGATTCCATCAAGGCGCGGGAGGACCGTATTCGCGCCGATTCGATCGCGCGGGCGCGCGAAGCGAGCGCGCTCAGAATCCCCGGCGCCGAGCGCCGCCGAACCGTCACACCGGATACCACCGGGACCGGTCCGCTCCGGACCAAGCCTCCGCTGTTCGACAAGCTCTACGTGCGCGTGAGCCGCCGGCTGACTCCGGCGTCGAAGTACGTTGTCGACGTGCATGGTATCAAGTCCGTCAGCGGCGTGGTGAGCAACGCCCGCGGAGTCGCCCAGATTCCCGCCGACAAACCGGTGGCCGATACCACGAAGGCGAAGCCTGATACGTCCCGCTCACCGTGACCGATCCCCGCCGCCATCTCCCCTCCGTCGACCGGCTGATGCAGGAGCCCGGCGTGCAGGCGCTCCTCGCGCAGGCGCCGAGAAGCCTCGTCGTCGCCGCCGTGCGCGAGGCGGTGCATGCGGCGCGCAGCGGCAGGAGTCCGGTGCCGGCGGATTGGGTGGGCGATGTCGCCGAGCGGGTGGCGGTCCGAGCCTCCGCTTCCCTCTTTCCCGTGCTCAACGCGACCGGCGTCGTGCTGCACACAAACCTCGGCCGCGCGCCGCTCGCCGCCGCGGCGCTCGCCGCCGTGCAGGCGGTGGCCGCGGGGTACAGCACGCTGGAGCTCGACCTCGCCACCGGCACCCGTGGAAGCCGGAACGACCATTGCGCCTCCCTGCTCGCGTCGCTCACCGGCGCGGAAGATGGACTCGTCGTGAACAACGCCGCCGGCGCACTCGTGCTCGCGCTGAACGCGGCCGCGGAAGGCCGCGAGGTGCTGATCTCGCGCGGTGAGCTGATCGAGATCGGCGGTTCGTTCCGCATTCCCGACATCCTGCTGAAGAGCGGGGCGATCTTGCGCGAGGTCGGCACGACCAATCGCACACACCTGGCCGACTACCGGGATGCCCTGTCCGAGAAGGCCGGGGCAATCCTGACAGTGCACCGCAGCAATTTCGAGCAGAGTGGATTCGTCGCGAGCCCAGAGCCGGCGGAGCTCGCCGCCCTCGCGGCGGTCGTGGGGATTCCGTATCTGCACGACGTGGGCAGCGGACTGCTCGCCGATCTCTCGCCCTTCGGTCTCTCCAGCGAGCCCCGCGTTGGCGACGCGGTCCGCCACGGCGCCGATGTCGTGCTCTTCAGCGGCGACAAGCTCCTGGGCGGTCCGCAGGCCGGTTGTCTGGTCGGCAAAGGGCCCCGCATTGCCGCGGCACGACGCAACCCGCTCGCCCGCGCACTCCGCGCGGACAAGATGACCCTCGCCGGTCTGGAGGCGACACTCGCGCTCTACCGCGATCCCGACACGGCGCTACGGGAAGTTCCCGTGCTCGCGATGCTCACCATCGATTCCGCCCGGCTCCACGCCCGTGCCACCGCACTGCAAACCGCCATCGGCACGGCCGGCATTCCGGCCCTCACTCCCGGATTCTCCGCTGTCGGAGGTGGCTCCTTCCCCGGCGCCGTGCTCCCCACCACGCTGGTGTCTCTCGATCCGGGAGCGCTCGGCGCCTCGAGTCTCGCCTTGCGTCTCCGCCTCGGCTCGCCCCCGGTCATAAGCAGGATCGAGGCGGGCAGGGTCCTGCTCGATCCGCGCACCCTTCCCGACGCGGCGCTCCCCCAGGTCGCCGAGGCGGTTCGCGCGGCGCTCTCCGACGGGTCGTGATGCGGCCCGCGGTCTTCGTCGACCGGGACGGCACCCTCCTGGACGATCCGCCGCCCGGATACCTCAGCGATCCGGCACGCGTCTCGCTCTTTCCGGGCGCCCCGGACGCGGTCCACCGGCTGCACGGACTGGGCTATCTCGTCGTGGTGGTGACCAACCAGGCGGGTATCTCGCGGGGGCGCGTGACCTGGGAGCAGTACCACGCGGTGGCCGCCCGCATGGAGGAGCTGCTCGCCGCCGAGGGTGCGCGCGTTGACGCAACCTATCTCTGTCCCCATGCGCCGGAGATCGACGGGGAGTGCCCGTGCAGAAAACCGAAGCTCCTGCTCTACGAGCGGGCCGGTGCCGATCTGGACATCGACTTCGCGTGCTCGTACTGGGTGGGAGACCGGATCACCGACCTGACACCCGCACCGGCCCTCGGCGGGCGGGGGATGCTCGTGCTGACGGGGCACGGCCCCGAGCACCGTGAGAGCGCCGCGGCGCAGGGCTTTCCGGTGGTTGCGGATGCCGCGGAGGCGGTCAGCGCGATCGCTGCTCGACAATGACGTGGCGGCGTGTATCCCAGCGCCAGCGTGGCCGCGGACCGCGAAGCGTCACCCCGCCGATCTGCCGGATCACCCCCGAGACCGCGCACCAGTCGATCTCGGTGGCGAGGAGCCGCTGTCCCGTCGCGGTGAGACGGATCGGGTGGTCGGCGAACTCGGGATCCTTGAGTCGCGGGAGCCGGCCGTGGACGCCGGCAATCGCCGGAAAGCGCGTCGAGGCGAGCCCGCGGAGCACCGCGTAGAGCATCGTCTCCCCCATGTACGGGCGCCGCTCCCGCTCCTGCACCCGCGGGAAGACCTCCTTCGGCGTGCGGGCGCCGGCGGCGATCGCCTCGAGAGACAGCTGCTCGGTCCGGCTCAGTCCATTGCGAATGGACGGATACTCGGCGAGGTAGCGGCGGACCGCGGCGGGAAGGAAGGGCAGCGCGCTGCTTCGCATGCCCCCGATCCTGGAGAGCGCCAGGGGGTCGCCCTCGTGCAGCGCGTCCCAGGTGCGCGTCGCGAGCCGGATCTGCCCCGCCGTCACAGGGCGCCGCGTTGGTAGCAGCGTGGCGAGCTGGCCGGGCGACAGCTGGCCAAGACCGATGAACCGGTCCACCCCCGGGAACTCGCCGATACAGATCAGCCTGAGGCGTGTGCGGGTCCGCATCGGACCGAGGCGCGCCAGGAGATAGATGAGGATCATCTGGTCATAGAGGTCGGCCTCGAACCAGAGGATGGTCTCGTCGTAGTGGACGCATTGATCGACCCGCCAGTCGTCGCCCATGAGCTCGCGGTAGGTCTCGGTCACCGGAATGGACAACCGTGCCGAGAGGTATGCCGCCCGCTCCTTCTGGCGGGCCGTCCCGGTGGCATGGCGGTGCAGCGGACCCTCGCAGAGGGGGTCGGCCCAGCGCACCTTGTCGCCAGGAATACCCGCCCGGGTGAGGGTCGGGAGGATGTCGTCACCGCAGCGGATGTGGAGGAACTGCCGGGGATCCGGAAACCCGGAGAGTTTATATTTGCGGGCTATGTTCCTGCGCGTCGCGGCGGTGGTTTCGGGGAGGGGCAGCAATTTGGCGGCGCTCCTCCGCGCCCTCGGGGACGGCGCCCCGGCGCGGGTGGTCCTGGTCGTCAGCAACCGGGCCGAAGCCGATGGGGTACAGCTCGCCCGGGAGCACGGCGTCCCGGTGCACGTCCTGAAAGATACCGCAGATCCGGAGGAGTGGCGCCGGGTGCTGCGAGCGGCACAGGCCGAACTCGTCGTGCTCGCGGGTTACCTGAAGCGAGTGCCCCAGCAGGTGGTGCGGGAGTGGCGGGGGCGGATCATCAACATCCATCCTGCCCTGCTGCCCCGGCACGGTGGTCCCGGAATGTACGGCCTCAAGGTCCACCGGGCGGTGCTGGAGTCGGGCGACGCGACCTCCGGCGCGACGGTGCATCTGGTCTCGGAGGAGTACGACGAGGGCGAGGTGCTCTGCCAGGGGGTCGTTCCGGTGCTGCCGGGCGATACGCCCGAAACGCTCGCCGCACGCGTACTCGAGGCCGAGCACAAACTCCTGCCGGCGGCGGTGCTGGCCGCGGCGCGAGCCGGGAAGCCGGTCCACTTTCGACTCGAGGGCGATGGCATGAGAGTCCCCAGTCCCCAGTCCCCAGCCCCCAGCCTCTAGCCTATGCCCCGTGCGCTCATTTCCGTCAGCGACAAGCGCGGCATCGTGGATTTCGCGGGCGGGCTGATCGAGCTGGGATGGGACCTCGTGTCCACCGGGGGGACCGCCACGGTGCTGCGAAAGGCCGGCATCGCGGTCCGCTCGGTAGATCAGGTCACCGGCTTTCCCGAGATCCTCGACGGACGGGTCAAGACGCTGCATCCCGCCATTCACGCCGGGTTGCTGGCGCGAACTCAGATTGAAGGGCATCGCCGGGAGCTCGAGACCCACAGCATTCTGGCCTTCGGGCTCGTGGCGGTGAATCTCTATCCCTTCCAGGCCACCATCGCGCATCCCCCCGCGACGCTGGAGGACGCGATCGAAAACATCGACGTCGGCGGACCCGCGATGCTCCGGTCGGCGGCGAAGAACTATGAGAACGTGATCCCGGTCGTCGATCCCACCGACTACCGCTGGGTCATCGACCTCCTCCGCAAGGGCGACGTGCCCGTCGAGTGCAGGCGCTCGCTTGCGGCAAAGGTCTTCGGCCATACGGCGGAGTACGATACCGCGGTGGCGGGGTACCTGACCGCTCCGGGCGAAGGACTCCCTCCGCGCATCAATCTCTCGGTTGAGCGCATGCAGGAGCTCCGGTACGGCGAGAATCCCGAGCAGCGCGCCGCGCTCTACGCCACCGAGGAGCCGCGCGGGATCCGGGATCTCAAGCAGCGGCAGGGCAAGGAGCTCTCGTTCAACAACCTGCTGGACATCGATGCCGCAGCCGCGGCGGTCGGAGCGTGGAAGAACCGGCCCGCGTGCGCGATCATCAAGCACACCACCCCCTGCGGCATCGCCGTCGGGCGCACCGCGCTCGATGCGCTGCTCAAGGCCCGCGCCACCGACCCGGTCGCCTGCTTCGGTGGCGTGATCGCGTGCAACACCGTGGTGGATCGCGAAATGGCCGAGACGCTGCGGGAGCTCTTCGTCGAAGTGATCGTCGCGCCCTCGGTGCAGGATGACGCGCTGACGGTCTTCGCCGAGAAGAAGAACCTGCGGGTGGTCGAGTTGCCGATCGGCTCGCCGGCAGGATCGTTCGACTGGAAGAGTGTTCGCGGAGGATTCCTGGTGCAGGATCGCTTTGCCTTCGATCCGTCCGAGGAGGGGTGGAAGACGGCGACCACCCGCGGGCCGACGCCGGAGGAGTGGAACGATCTCCGCTTCGGGTGGGCCGCCGTCGCGGCAATCAAGTCCAATGCCATCCTCATCGTCCGCAACGAGCAGGCGATCGGCATCGGCGCCGGCCAGATGAGCCGGGTGGACTCGGTCTTCCTGGCCATCCACAAGGCGCGCCAGCAGCAGCATCCGACCGAGGGGGCATCCCTGGCTTCGGACGGATTCTTTCCCTTCCCCGACGGGGTCGAGGAAGCGGCCCGCGCGGGGGTCCGGGCGATCATCCAGCCCGGGGGCTCGGTGCGCGACGCAGAGGTCATCGCCGCCGCGAACCGGTACGGCATTGCGATGGTTCTGACTGGAAGGCGGATGTTTCGGCACTAACGAGCGGCCAACGGCTAACCGCTACCGGCCAACGGCCGTAGCGGCTAGCCGTTAGCGGTTAGCAGTTAGCTTTTTTCGGGAGTCCCATGTCCGACCCGCAACCGAAATCTCCCCCGTACAAGTTCGCCGCCGCCATCACCGCGGTGGTCTTCCTGATTTACCTCGCGACCCTCGCGCCGACGACGGCGTTCTGGGACACCTCGGAATACATCGCCGCCGCGAAGACGCTGGGGATCCCGCACCCGCCAGGCAATCCCCTGTTCGTGCTCATGGCCCATGTGTGGGGGCTGCTCCCGCTCGCCGCTTCCTACGCGGTGCGGATCAATCTCTTCGCCGCGGTCACCAGCGCCTGCGCCGCCGGGCTCTGGTTCCTGGTGGCCGAGCGCTGGCTGCGGAACCTGGTGCAGGACCGGGTGCTCCGCCTCGGCGCCGCCACCGCGGGAGTGCTGGTCGGTGCCATGTCGTGGACGGTGTGGAACCAGTCCACGGTCAACGAGAAGGTGTACACCGTCTCCCTCTTCTTCATGGCGCTGGTCACCTGGCTCGCCGTGCACTGGGGTGACGATGAGCCCGGTCCGCACCGCGACCGCTGGCTCATCCTGATCGCCTACCTCCTGGCGCTCACCTCCACCAACCATATGATGGGAGTGCTGGCCGCACCGGCGGTGGCGGTCTATGTCCTCTGGACCGACTGGCGCGTGCTGACCCGCCCCGCCGTGCTCTTCGGGATTCTCGTCGTGGTAGTGGTCGGGGTGTCGGTCAACTATCTCTTCCTGCCGATCCGAGCGGCCCACTTCCCGGCGATCAACGAAGGCGAGCCGGTGGGTTTCTTCAGCCAGGCGCTGAGTGACGTCCTCAACCGGGTGCAATACGGAAAACCACCGCTCTCGCAGCGGCAGGCGAGCCTCGGCGCCCAGTTCGCCATGTACTGGGAGTACTTCAGCTGGCAGTTTGCCCGCGACTGGACCAGGCTCACCTCGATCGTCACCGCGTTGTTCGCCGTCACCGGTCTCGGCGGACTCTGGGCGCTCATCACAAAGGACCGGCGCGCGGGAATCGCCGCGCTGGCGATGTTCGCCACGCTGACCGTCGCGCTGATCTACTACCTGAACTTCCGGTACGGCTTCTCGATGTACCTGGACCAGATCCCCCGTCCCGAGGATCACGAGGTGCGCGAACGGGACTACTTCTTCCTCTGCTCGTTCGCATTCTTCGGCACCCTGGTTGCCGCGGGCCTCGGGGTCGCCGCGCAGGCCGCATCCGAGCGGTTCCGCTCCCGGGTGGCCGCGATCCCGGTGCTGGCGCTCGGTCTCATTCCCCTCTTCGGCAACCATGTCACCGCGAGCCGCAGCCACGAGACGATCGCGCACGATTTTGCCCGCGATCTCCTCGAATCGGTCGAGCCCTACGGCATCCTGATCACGGCGGGAGACAACGACACCTTCCCGCTCTGGTACGCCCAGGAAGTTGAGGGAATCCGGCCCGACGTCACGCTGGCCAACCTGTCACTGATGAACACCGAGTGGCATCTCCGCCAGCTCCGCCGCCGGGAGACACCAGAGTTCGATCCGACCAAGTCGATCGATCTCTGGAAGCCGCGCAGCGATACCACCGGCTTCCTGCTCGGCGTGCCAGGGCCCTCGGGGTGGCCGAAGCCGGCCGCTCCGGTCTTCGCGCAGTCGTTGGCCGAGCTCGACAGCCTTCCGGAGTATTCGCGTATTCCCAAGGGAAGCGTGGTCAAGTTCGGCGATCTGGAAATCGCGTTCGGCTCGGACATCGTGGACCGGAAGGACCTCGCCACGGTCTATCTGATCCGGCAGAACCTGGGCAAGCGCCCGATCTACTTCGCGTGGAGCGCCGGCGGCTATCCCGACGAGACCCTCGGTCTCACTCCGTATCTCGTGTCGCAGGGACTGGTCCGGAAGCTCTATTCCAAGCCGGTCACGCCGAACGAGAACATCGTGTTCACCCCGATGGGGTACACCGACCTGGAGCGGAGCCGTATCCTCCTCGACACGGAGTACCGCTGGCAGAGCGCCAGTCGGGAGCGGCCCCGTGGCTGGGTGGATGCGCCCTCGGCATCGATCCTGCGACTGTACTCGATCATCTATGGCGGGTTGGCGACGGTCTATCGCGAGCGGGGCGACAGCGCCCTCGCGACCAAGGCCGATTCGATCGCCAAACGAGTGGACCTCGAGATCCGCAAGGCGGGACAATTCCGGTAGGGGCTGCTAGCTGTGAGCGGTGAGCGGTTAGCTTTCTCTCCCGGCGTGGTGGCCGAGTGGTTTAAGGCAGCGGTCTTGAAAACCGCCAAGGGCGAGAGTCCTTCGTGAGTTCGAATCTCACCCACGCCGCTCCTCCCCCTGTGCAAATCCCGGTCTGTCCCTCGTCGCCTCACTACCAAGGTGTGCCGATGTCGGTACCGGGCCGTGACCAGGTGGCCCCGGGTCTCGTTTTCGAGGAGGACCCCGTGTCTCTCACGAAATGGCGCGGCTCTCTCATTCGTACCGGTATCGCGGGCCTCCTCGCCGCCGCCGCGCTCGGATGCGGCGCGGAAGCAGAGCGGGTCGATCCCACCGCGGCCCCGTTCGCCGAGTTCGGCAAGCGGATCGACGCCTACGTCACGCTGCGGGACAGCCTGGCGGCGAACATGGGCGTCCTCGATGAAACCAAGAGCCAGGCCGAGATTGCCGCCCGTGCCGCCACGCTCGCCAGCCTGATCAAGACCGCACGGGATTCCGCCAAGCAAGGCGACATTTTCACACCTGAGTTCGCGACGATCATCGCCACATTAATCAAGACGGAGTACAGCCGCCGGACGGACTCGGTGGTCGAGCAGCGGGAGGACGCCCAGGAGGAGCTCCCGAACTTCGTCCCCGCCGTGAACATGGTGTATCCCACGACGTATCCGCTGGCGACCTTTCCTGCCACCCTGCTGCCGCTGCTCCCGCAGCTGCCACTAAACAAGGTGGAGTACCGCATCGTCACCCACTACCTCATCCTGCGTGATGTCGAGGCGAACCTGATCCTCGACGTCATGCCGAATGCGGTTCCGTAGCGGAGGACTGCCGTGAACGCACGCATTTCCATCGTCCTCGCGGTCCTCACGGCCTCCTGGTCGGCGCCCCTCACGGCGCAGACGAAGGCTGGGACGACCACGACGACATCGACCCTTGCCCTGCCCCTGCGCGCCAACTCGGTCCGCTTTGCCGTGATCGGGGACGCCGGCACCGGCGATCGCGCGCAGAACGAAACGGCGAGCCAGATCGCGAACTACCACAAGCGGTTCCCCTTCACCTTCGCGATCCTGCTGGGCGACAACATCTACGGGGCGAGCCGGCCCCAGGACTTCGCCAAGAAGTTCGAGCAGCCCTACAAGCCCCTGCTCGACGCGAAGGTCGAGTTCAACGCGGCCTTGGGCAACCACGACGATCCCAACCAGAAGTTCTATAAGCCCTTCAACCTGGGCGGGAACCGCTACCGCACCTTCAAGAAGGGGAATGTCCGGTTCTTCGTGCTGGACAGCAATTACCTGGATCCGGAGCAGGTGGCCTGGCTGGAGAAGGAGCTGGCCGCATCGGGATCCGACTGGAAGATCGCCTACTTCCATCATCCGCTGTACACCACAGCGAGGCGCGGACCCGAAATCGAGCTCCGTACCATTCTCGAGCCGATTTTTGTGAAATACGGGGTGGATGTGGTCTTTCAGGGGCATGAGCACATCTACGAGCGCATCCGTCCTCAGAAGGGCATCCAGTACTTCGTTGCCGGCGGATCTGCCAAACTTCGATCCGGCGACACGCGCCCGGGCGAGATCACCGACGTCGGCTTCGCCTCCGACCGATCGTTCATGATCGTGGAAGTCGCGGGCGACGAAATGTTCTTCCAGGCCATCAGCCGGACCGGTGCGACCGTGGACAAAGGAACGATTCGCCGGAGGGTCGGAAGCACCCCGCCGAAGGTCACCGCCGCCAAACCTGGGGCCAAGCCTGCGGCAAGGAAGCCCGCTGCCACAGCGACTCAGAAGCCGGGTTCCTGAGGACTTACCCCTGACGCCTGACTCCTGACCCCTGGCGCTTAGCCTGGCACACCTCTGGCCTCTCTACTGTCAAGAATCATTACACTTGGCTGGGAGAGGCCGTGCGAAACCGAACAGTCCGCAATGCTCTGATGACGATCGGGTTGCCCGCCCTGACCTCGGCCTGCGCCGCCTTGGCACCGAACGAGCTCTCCCTGCCCGCGGGTGCGGTCCAGATCGCCACCCCGGCGGTTTACCAGGAATGGTTCCAGAAAACCGAGGCATGCAGCGGCCGGACCGGCGACTTCGCCGAGGTCCAATTCTATGTCGTGCCTGGAGTTGAGACGTTTCCCACCGAGGATGGATCCAAAGTCGGCGAGTGGATTTCCGATGGCTTGACCCACCGGGTCATTATCGCGGGGAACTACCAGGACCACGAAATGGTCGTGCGCCACGAGCTCCTCCACACCCTCCTACGGCAGTCCGGCCACCCGGACGAGTACTTCGTAAACCGCTGTCGGCTCACCTGGGAGTCGTGGAATTCAGGCAACGGGACTGTGGGGCCTTGGCTGGGAGACTGATGCTGGAGAACGACATCTGAGGTATGAAGGCAACACTCGACCGGAGCCGGCAGCTCCCGCTCACTGCTCACCGCTGCTTCCATTCCCGGATGATCCGGGCCTTCTTGATCACGTCCAGCTGCGGGAATGAGCGACTGAGATAGGCCTCTCCCTGGGTCTGAATCGAGTCCTGACTCGGGCAGGTCCCCTGGCTTCCTCTCCGGCACGAATACCCCGCGTACATCGAATCCATCAGAGCCATCCCCTCGCGAACCTCCCCGATGGGGGGGAAGCCGAAGACGTTGGCGGTATCGAGGCGTGAATTGTCCGCAAGATTGACGTAGAGCTGGACGGATCGGGTATTCGGACCGGCGCGCGCGTAGGAAATGCGGCCCCATGTGTTGCTCTGTCGGACCGGCTCGTCGGGAAGATCCCGATCGTTCCAGACCTTGTTGACTGAGGAGTCCCGGGAAATCCCCCACTGGACCACGAAGCCGGGCACGACCCGAAAGAACCGCGCCCCGTCGTAATAGCCCTGGCTCACCAGAAAATGCATGCGGTCCACGCCGAGCGGCGACCACGCGCGGTGCGCTATCAGCTCGACGTTCCCCCGGCTGGTCTCGAGCTGAACCAGGAAGCTGTCCGGCCCGACCCGCGCCAGATCCTTCGGCGTCGGCGCGAGGAGCGGCGGGCGGCGGGCGCAGGCCAGCGCTCCCGCCATCGCGGCAAGCGCCAGCCATCTCCCTGAGGTAGTCACGGTGTCACGATCCCCTGCATGCGCACCACCTCGAAGTCGCTCCCGCGGAGTTGCTTCAATGTATTCAATGCTCCGTCGTTCCACCGCGGGTCGGCGACATCGTCCAGGGACCAGTCGCTTCCGTTGTCGACCACGATCAGCCGGCGGGAACCGATTCAATCAACAAGTAAAAGAATCGGACAACAGGTAGTTTCAACATTCTTGAGGCGCGCGGCCAAATGCATTGACCAATCAATGTTAGATGCATTTAGAGAATTTCAAGGAATTGATCCATGCGGACATCTAATCGACAGGTGGGGAGAGTGTGGATGGCAATGTGGGGAATCGACCATGCTCCGATTCCGACCCGAAGCGTCACCCGCCGATAGCCGGACCTGGTTAGCGGATAGCCGAGAGCCGATAGCCGCTCCTCCTGTTGCATATGCCGCACTGCGCCCCAATATTCCCAACCCGTTTTGGAGTGGTGGCCGAGAGGCTTAAGGCACCGGTTTGCTAAACCGGCATAGGGGGTAAACCCCTATCGAGGGTTCGAATCCCTCCCGCTCCGTTTCCCTCCCCAAGAGTCCGATGGTCACCACGACCCCCCGAGTCCGCTTCGCGCCTTCTCCAACAGGCTACCTGCACGTCGGTGGCGCGCGCACGGCGCTCTACAACTGGCTCTATGCCCGGAAAACGGGCGGCGTCTTCATTCTTCGCATCGAGGACACAGATGCCGAGCGCAGCACCGACGCCCATACCCAAGTGATTCTGGACGGGCTCGCATGGCTCGGCCTCGAGTGGGAGGAGGGTCCCGTCTTTCAGGGCGCGCACATCGAGCGTCATCGCGCTGATGCGGAGCGGCTGCTTGCGGCGGGCAAGGCGTATCGCTGCTTCTGCACGCGGGAGGAGCTGGCGGCGCAGAGGAAAGCGACCGTCGGAGGGAGCGACCTCTACAAGTACGATCGCCGCTGCGACCGGCTACCGCCCGCGGAAATCGACGCGCGGATGGCGCGTGGCATGCCCTTCGTCGTGCGTTTCCGGATGCCGGATGAGGAGATCGCATGGGAGGATGCGGTGCACGGCCGCATCGCCTTCCATGGCCGCGATCTCGACGACCTGGTGGTGCTCCGCAGCGACCGGACGCCCATCTACAACATGGCGGTCGTCTCCGACGATATCGCGATGCGGATTACCCACGTCATCCGCGGCGACGATCACATCTCGAATACCCCGAAGCAGATCGCGCTCTACCTCGCGCTAGGCGCGCCGATCCCGGTGTTCGCGCATGTGCCGATGATCCTCGGCATGGATGGGAAGAAGCTCTCCAAGCGTCACGGAGCGACGGCGGTGGGGGATTTCCAGGACCAGGGAATTCTTCCGGCGGCGATGCGGAATTTCCTGGCGCTGCTCGGCTGGTCGCCCGGCGAGGACCGCGAAATCATGACCGGAGAGGAGATGTTCGCGCTCTTCTCACTGGAGGCGATCCAGAAGAAGCCCGCGATCTTCGACACCGACAAACTCTCCTGGATGAACGGACAGTATCTCTCCCGGATGCCGGGCGAGGCGCTGGCCGCGCCGGTGGCGCGGGAGCTCGAGCGGATGGGCGTGCAATTCGGCGGGGTGCATCTGCTGCCGCCCTACATCGACGTGGTGAAATCGCGGGCCCGCACGATTCTTGAGATCGCGGAGCGGGTGGCCATCCGGCTCGATTCCCGGCGCGCCGAGCTCGACGACAAAGGCAGGAAGCTGATCGAGAAAATGGGCGACGGCTATGCGCGGAGCCTGGTCTTCGCGGCGGAGACGCTGCGCGGTCTCGGCGAGTCGGACTGGCGGGCGGAGCCGATCCTCGAGGCCCTGAAACAGCGGGTGGAGGCGGAGGGACTCAAGCTCGGCGACCTGCTGCAGCCGATCCGGGTGGCGATCCTCGGAACGACCGTGTCGGAGCCGGTCAACGAGCTGCTCGAGGTGGTGGGACGGTCGTCGTCGCTGGCAAGGCTGACGATGGCCGCCGAGCGAGGACTGGTTTCGGGGGAAGGGGGAAGGGGGAAAGGGGAAACGGACCGGCCGATAGCTGGACCGATAGCCGATAGCTGATAGCCGATAGCAGCCCTTATGGCGTTACCGTATCCCGCTTCTCCGGTTTCAACCGCTGATTCCGCTCGATCTCCCTCTGCCGCTCCCGCTCGGCCCGAAGCTCGCGAATCGCCCGCTTGAAATCCTCCATAGTCTGGGCCCGAGCCGATGCGCGCTGCAGATCCTCGCGAATCAGGGCCAGCCGGTTGGCCTGCGAGTACTCCATCGTCGTCCCGCCCTTGATCGGCAGGAGCGCGAGCACCGCACTCGGAATCCTGAGCCCGCCCAGATAAATGTACTTGCTGTCGATACCGAACGTCTTCCCGAAGATCTGCGTCGTCCAGCTCGGCGGTGCGGCGCCGGGGGCGGCGGGCGCGCTCAGCACTGAATCGATGTAGGCCTGCACGATGGCGCTGACGGCGCTGTCCACCAGGCGCACATGCTCGCCGGCAAGCTCGCGCGCGATCTCGCGCGGCGGCACGGGCAGCGGACGGATCCAGAGCTTCCCCTCGCCCAGCGCGGGACCGATCCGGACCGTGCGTCCCGGCGGTCTCGGTGCGGGGGTGGAGGGCGTGTCCGCGGGCTGGGCCGGCGGCAGATCGGGCGGTGCTTCGACCGGAGGCGCTTCCACCCGCTCGGGCTCCGGCGTGGGGGCTTCGAGCTCGGGCCGCGCGGTGATCCCCGCCGCCCTCCCCTGCTTCGCCGCTCCGCCGGGCTCCTGGTAGTGCGTGTCGAACGCGCGTTCCCCCTCGGCGCCCGGCGGCAGGAGGTAGATCTGCGCCGGAGGTAGCCGGGACGGTGGCAGATAGGCGCCGACCTTCACGAGAAAGAGCAGCGCGTGGACGAACACGCTGATCGCGATCGCCCAGTTGGACCACCGTCGGGGACGGGGAAGCCAAAGCTCAGGCCGTCGCGGCAACGCCAGCCTCGCGTACGATCTCGAGCGCGCGCCCGAGCCGTTCGACAGCCTCGGTCAGACGCGCCGGGCTCACGGTCAGGGCAATTCGGAAATACCCCTCCCCCGCAGGTCCGAACGAGCTGCCGGGAAGCGTCACCACTCCGAACTCCTCGAGCGCGCGCCGGGTAAACGCGGCCGACCGGATCCCGGCCGGAAGCGGCACCCAGAGATACATCGCCGCCAGCGGCGTGGGGACGGAGAGTCCGGCCTTCCGGAGGGCCTGCACTCCCGCGTCACGCCGCTGCGACAGCAGCGTCCGGATCGGGGCCACCAGCTCCTCGGCCCGGTCGAGGGCAAGCGCCCCGGCCTTCTGCAGCGCGAGAAACGGTCCCGTGTCCACGTAGGACTTCACTTTGCTGAGAGCGCCGATGAGCTCCGGTCGCCCCGCGGCCCAGCCCAGCCGCCATCCGGTCATCGAGAAGCTCTTGGAAAGGGAGAAGAATTCGACCGCGACATCGCGCGCACCCGGTACTTCAAAGATGCTCGGGGCGACGTAACCGTCATACGTGAGGTCGCAGTAGGCGTTGTCGTAGGCAAGGAGGATGTCGTGCTTCCGGCAGACCGCCACCGTGCGCTCGAGATACTCGAGCGGCGCCACCGCTGCGGTCGGATTGTTCGGGTAGTTGATGTACACCAGCCTCGTGCGGCAGAGCACCGAGGCCGGCAGCCGCTCCAGCTCGAGGAGAAAGCTGTCGTCCGGACGGAGGGGATAGACGTGCGGGAGCGCTCCCGAGAGAATGGACCCGCCGATGTAAGCCTGGTAGCCCGGCTCCGGGAAGACGATCACATCCCCGGGGTTCACCACCGCATAGGGCAGATGCGCGAGTCCCTCCTTCGAGCCGATCAGCGGCAGGATCTCCGTGAAGGGATCGAACTGCTGCCCGAATCGGCGCGCGAGGTACGCGCCGCAGGATTTCCGGAACTCCGGCAGTCCCTGCTGGAAGCCGTACTTGCTGAGCGCCGGGTTGCCGAGCGCTTCGCGCAATGCATCCACCACGACGGCCGGCGGCGGAGTGTCGTTATCGCCTGCGCCCAGGTCGATGACATCCATTCCCGATTCGATCAGTCGGCGCTTGATCGTCGGAATCTCGGCGAGCGGGTACCCGGGAAGGGCGCGGAGACGCTCGCTGAATTGAATCGTCATTCGTCCCGGGCCTGAACGGGGTTCCGAAGGATTCCGACACCGGGAATCTCGACCTCCACGACGTCACCCAGCTGGAGTGGTCCCACACCGGCCGGAGTTCCGGTTGCGACCAGGTCGCCCGGTTCCAGCGTCATGACGTTGCTGATGTAGGCCAGGAGAACCGGAATCGAAAACACCATCGCCGAGGTCGGAGCGCGCTGGCGCTCCTCCCCGTTGACGCGGCCGATGACCTCGAGCGAGCGCCAGTCGAGTCCCTCGGCAATGCGGGGTCCGACCGGACAGAAGGTGTCGAAGCCCTTGGCGCGGGTCCACTGCCCGTCGCTTTTCTGCAGATCGCGCGCCGTGACGTCATTCAGGCAGACGAAGCCCTGAATCCACCGCTCTGCTTCCTCCGGCGTAGCGCGATGCATCCGTCGCCCGACCACGACACCGATCTCCGCTTCGAACTCGACTCGCGCGGAAGCGGGCGGCAGCACGATCGCCTCGCCACTCGCGATGATCGCGCTCGGAGGCTTCAGGAACAGCAATGGTGCCCCGGGGACCTCGTTCCCGAGCTCCTTCGCGTGATCGGCGTAGTTGCGGCCCACGCACACGATTTTCGACGGCCGTCCAGTCATCTCAGACGCTCGCTCCGATGCCATGTCGCGCGAAGAAGTCTTCACACTTCGTGCGGACTTCCGCCCAGCTTCCCATCACCCGCTCGGCCCTCGGCAGGCCGCTCAGCAACAGCGGGCCATACCGCTTCACGACGACCCGCCGGTCGAGCAGGATCACCACGCCGACATCGGTTCGGGTGCGGATCAGTCGTCCGAACCCCTGCTTCAGTTTGAGGGCCGCGTGGGGGAGCAGATAGCCCATGAAACCGTCCTCGCCCTGCTCCGCCAAGCGCTCCAGCCGGGCCGCCGTCAGCGGCTCGGATGGAACCTTGAAAGGTAGCTTGCAGAGCAGGAGAACGCGGAGCGCCCGGCCGGGCACGTCCACGCCCTCCCAGAAGGAATCGGTGCCGAGAAGAATGGCATTTCCCGCCTCCCGGAAGCGCCGCAGGAGCTGGTCGCGTGACTGTTCCCCCTGCACGAGAATCGGCCACCGCGGTGGAAGACCGGCCCGTAGCTCGGCCGCCGCACGCCGGAGCGCCGCATGGCTGGTGAACAGCACGAACATTCCCCCGTCGGATGCCCAGGCCAGCTCGGTGATCGCGCGCACCACGCAGGCATCGTGGCCCGCCTGGTCCTCCCGTGGGTCGGGTATATCGTTCGGAATGCCAAAGAGGCATTGCTCCGGGTAATTAAATGGCGACGGGAGAATCTCCCGCACCGTCACGGGACTTGGACTGATGGAGAGGCCGATCCGCGATTCGAGAAAATCGAACTCGCCGCCCGCGGCAAGTGTGGCGCTGGTCACTGCGACGGTGGTCACCCGGTCGAAGAGCAGCTCGCGCAACACCGGTGCTAAGTCGAGCGGGACCGCCGCCAGCGCCACCTGCTGGCCCTTGGCTCCAGCGCGGTCGATCCACCGCACCGTGGGCACGCCCCCCGGCGAGGGCCGGAGCGTGCGGTTGAGCCCGTCGGTCGCCGACTCGAGCCGGCGGATCACGCCACGAAGCTCGGCGAGGAGCTGCGCGCGCCGCTCGGTCATTTCCGTCTGGCTCATCCGGTCCGCGATGGTCTCCACGTCGTCCCGCATCCGCCGGAACGCCGCGAGCGCGCCATCGAGCTCGGCGGTGAGTCCGGCCGCCCACACCGGCGACGACGCGAACTCGCTGTCAAGCCGGAGCGGCGAGGCACCCGAATCCAGCAGGGTGGAGAACCGGATGAACATCGCCTCGGTGGCGCGGCGCGCATCGGCGAGCGCTGGGACGAGCCGCTGGACAAGAAGATCATGACTCGCCCGGCTGAGGAGATCGTGCTGACTCGCGAGCTCGTGGCTCAGCGCGGGGAGCAATCCCTTCCCGTTCCGCTCGAGTCGTCCGAGCACCCGCCGGATTCCCCGGCTGGTGACCTGCGCGCCGAGGTGATTCGCCGCCACATCCTCGAGATGGTGCGCCTCGTCGAGCACTAGCCGCTGGTAAGGCGGAAGCACCGCGGCCTCGTCCCAGTTTTCCTGCTCCCCGCGCACCGCGAGGTCTGACGCCAGCAGGTGGTGGTTGACCACCACGACGTCCGCCTCCGCCGCGGCACGCTTGGCCCGGAAAAGAAAACAGCGGTCGAAGTGCGGGCAGCGGAGCCGCTGGCAGAGATCCGGCTCCGCCGCAACCTCATCCCACACCTCGGGACTCGGCGGTACGAGCAGGTCGCCCAGCGAGCCGTCGGCGGTGCGGGCGGCCCACTCCGAGAGGCCGAGCAGCTCCTGCAGTTTGTCCTGCTCGAGCAGCGACTGCTGCGCGCCCATTGCCGAGCCGAGCCGGGCGAGGCAGAGATAGTTCCGCCATCCCTTGAGGAGCGCGAACGTCGGAGTATGCGTCTCGTCGGCGAGGGCGTCCCGCAGGAACGGGAGATCCTTGCCGACGAGCTGTTCCTGGAGATTGATCGTGTTGGTTGAAATGACCGTGCGCTCGCCGTTCGCCTTGGCCCACGCGAGCGCCGGAACCAGGTACGCGAACGACTTGCCGATACCGGTACCCGCCTCCAGCAGCACGACGCCGCCGTCGTTGTAGGCATCGGCAATGTGCGCGGCCATGTCCCGCTGGCCCTGCCGGTCCTCGAAGGCGCCGAGCCGGGCCGCGATCGGACCCCGCTCCCCCAGCGTGTCCACCACCGAGAGCGTATCCAGTCGCGTCATCACTTTCCGGCGCGGCACCTCCACCACGACGTAGAGCGCGGTCGCGTCGTTATTGACAATCCCGAAGCCGATGCCGCCATCGTGCAGCCGCGCGGCCACCGAGAGATCGGCGGGCGACGGCTCCAGGTATCCGCCGGGATGATTGTGCAGCAGCATCTCGCCCCGGTCCGCAATGCCCGGCAGCGCCAGCACCTCTTCGGCGGTGCCCCGTGCCACCGGGCGCACGGCGGTGATCATGCCCTCGGCATCCACAGTCGCCACGAAACAGACTTCGCGTCCACCGGCGGCCGCGATCTCGGCCGCCATGCGCCGGGCTGCTTCATGTGAGATGCGGGAATTCACACGCGAAACTTACCTACACCAAGCTGTTAGCCGTTAGCGCTGAGCGGCATCATGTCTTCAACTCCTTCTTCTTCGCCGCCGGAAACAGCACATTGTTGAGAATCAGCCGGTATCCCGGGGAGTGCGGGTGCGCGGAAAGATCGGTCGCCGCGTCGCCGACCTGGTGCTGCGGATCCTCGGGGTCGTGGCCGCCGAGGAATGTCCAGGTGCCCTGGCCCCGCTCGCCGTGGATGTATTTCACCCACGGCGCACCGGCTTCGTCCGCGAGGATGGTCACCCCGGGCTTCAGGGTTTCCTTCATGAACGACGTCGTGAGGCCGTAGAAATCGGGGATCACTTGCCTGTGGTTCTGCACCAGCATGGTCGGGACCGGGTCGATCTTTGCGCTGAAATTGAAGAGGGAGAAGGCGCCCAACGGTTGCCGCCGGTCCGGCGAATTGACCTGATGCCCGTCGATTTCCGAGTAGACCGCGATGGCCGGCGACAACTCGAGCCGGGCCTTCTGGAACGCGAGCGCTCTCGACCAGTTCATCTTGTCGGCCGCGCGCGGATCCATCGGGGTGCCGTCGGCGAAATTCGCGGCAATATCCACGTCCTCGCTGGCGAGCGCGAGATCCAGCGTCTCCGTCGCGGTGCACATGGCGAACAGGAAACCGCCCCGCTCGACGAACGCCGCGATAGTCCGGGCCACCGCCTTCTTCTCCGCCGGCACGTTGGCGAAGCCCAGTTGCCGGGCCATCCGCTGGTTGCGCTCGGTCATTTCCACCAGCCAGGGGGCGCCGGCATAGGTCAGGTAGAACTTGGAGTACTGGCCGGTAAAATCCTCGTGGTGCAGATGGAGCCAGTCGTAGGAGCGCAGCGTGTCGCCAATCACCTCCGCGTCCCACACCTTGTCGAATTTGATCCCCGCATACTGCAGGGCCATCGTCACCGCATCATCCCACGGCGCGGCGTTGGGTGGAGCGTAGACCGCGACTCTGGGCGCCTTTTCCAGGGGCACGGCATCCATGTTTCCCTGGGCGAGCTGTCCGCGAATCTCCGCCACCTGCCCGTCATCCATCGGCAGGACCGATACCCCCGCGATCGTGGCATCGCGCGAGGTGATGGCATCCCCCGGGAGGAGAAAAGAGCCATTGCGATAATTGAGGAACCATTCCGCCTTGTCCCCCCGCTCGAGCACGCGAAAGGTGAGCCCGTACGCCTTGAGGTGATCGCTCTGGGTCTCGTCCATGGGGACCAGCAGCCACGACGCGCGGCGAAAGAGCCCCCAGCTCCCTGGCTCCCTGGCTCCCTGGCTCCCTAAGACACCAAGCGCGCCGGCGCGAACAAACTCCCGCCTTTTCATGTCGCCGGCACCGCTCCGCGCGCCACATCGAGCAATCGCCTCGCCTGCGGCACCACCGCGCTGGTCGGCCAGGTGACCAGCAAATGTTCGAGCGCCACGATCGCCTGATCGCGCTTCCCGGAGCGGACCAGCAATTCGGCCAGCGCAAATTCCGCCGCGGCGGCGCTCGCCGGGATGGCCTGGGTCACCACCTCGCGGAGGATACGCTCTGCCTGCGCGACCTGCCCCAGCCCCGAACGCACCTTGCCGCCGAGGAGCAGGAGCTCCGCGCCACCACGGTCCGGCGGAAGCAGCGCGGCGAGGGTCTCGAAGGCGGTGGCGGCGCCCGCGCTGTCATGGCGCTCGAGCATGAGGAACCCCCGCCCCAGCGCGGGCAGGGAATCCTCCTCGATCACCTGCAGCAGAGCCAGCAATCCGATTCGCTCGGTGGCGGCGGCCCGTTCCCCTGTGAAGGGGCCGGCATCGGAGAGCATCGAGCGGGCGGAGGCGAGGTCGCCGCGGAAAAGCGCGATTCGCCCCCGCACCGCGAGGGCATCCACCGAGCTGTCCGCCGCGATGAGCGAGTCGGCGCGCGCGAGCCGCCCCGCGCGGATCCAGGCCTGCGCAAGCCGGAGCGCAAGCCGCTCCCGGTCTTCAGTCCCGAGCTGCGGGGCCAGCTCGCGGTACTGGCGATCGGCCTCCTCCACCTTTCCCTCGTCCACCAGCACACCGACGAGCGTCGAGGTCGCACTCGCCGCGAGAAGCGGTGTCGCCGTGCTGTCCGCGGTGAGCGTCGCGAGCAGCCTGCGGGCCGAGGCCTGGTCGCCACCGTCGGCGAATGCCTGGGCCGCGTCGAGCCGGAACCGCGTGCGATCGGGTCCCGCGCTCCGGTCCGCCAGCGCGTCGAGTGTGGCGGCGCGCGCCAGCCGGTTCTCGGAGCCCTGCCCGGTACGCAGGTCCTCCAGCACCTCCTGCAGCGCATCGACAGTCTCACTCCCACTCGGAGGCAGGGCGGCGACCAGCCGCCGCACACCCGCCTCGGGATCACCCCATCGAATCATGAGCGATGCCGCGAGGCGCTCCCCGAGAAGATCAGAGGTCTGCCCCAGCTCTTTCAGCAGCGCCGGCCGCGCGGGAGCGGGGATCTGCCCGAGGGTGGACACCGCGGCACCGCGATAGCCCGGGACCCGCCGGATGGCGGTGACCCACTCGCGCGCGGCCGCGGGCCAGTCGCCCACCATGGCGGCGAGCTGACCCAGCTCCGCCGCCATTGCATCCGGGCGGCCGAGCCGCTTCCGCCCGAGCAAATAGGCTTCGCGCGCGGCGACGCGGTCACGCGCGCCGTACGCGGCGATACCCCATTCCTGAAACGGCATCTCGCTGGTCGGTTCCAGTGTCGCCCATCGCTCGACCGCGGCGCGGGCGCTGTCCGGCTGGCGGACCGCGGTCCAGACGCGCACCGCGACACTGAGTGTGCCGGGCGTGGCCTCGCGGGCAACGACCCCGCGCAGGAGTTCGGTCATTTCCGCGAGCCTGCCCATCGAGGTGAGCGCGCGCTCGAGGCCGAGCAGCGCGGCGAGGTCGGTCGGCTTGCCGGCGAGCGCCTGCTTCCATGCCGCGGCGGCGCCCGCATGATCGGCCCGCCGTTCGAAGTCGAGCGCCCGCGCGGCCGCGTCCTGCGCAGTGAGCGGCGCCGCGGCCGCAAGCCAGACCGATAGCCGATAGCCGACAGCCGATAGCGTCATCTATTGCCACCGGTCAGTCGTCGGAAGTACTCCGTCACCAGCCGCCGCTCTTCCGGAGACAACCGCTGCAGCTGCTCCCAGGTCGGCAGGCGGATCTGGCCATCGCGGCCGAGGAGCTCGGCGCGGAGGGCGGGAGGAAGCCGGAGCGCTCCCGGCTTCGCGACCTCGCTCTGCCGCTCTTTCTGCTCGTCCTCTTCGCGGCCCTGCAGCGTGCGGCCGGCATCGAGCATTCGCCGGAATAACCGCTCCTGGCGCGCGATCATCTCACGGTCGAGCCGCCCCCGCTCGAGTGCGCGGGCAAGATCGCGCGCCTCGTCCCCCAGCTGCCTGGTGTCGAGCTGTCCCTCCGCCCTGAGCCGCTCCAGCTCCTGCGCCAGCGCGCGCTGCCGGGCCGCCAGCTGCTGGAGCTGCTGCTGCACGCCGCTGTTCCCCATCATGGGCAGGAGCCCGTTGGCGTCCTGGCTGATCTGCCCCTGCTGGTTGGCCATGCGCGTCATCCGCTCCATCGCCTCGGCGAATCCGGAGCCGCTCCCCGCTCCGGAGACGTCCTCACGGGAACGCAGCAGCCCGTACGCTGCGACGTTGAGAGCATCCACCGCGTCGCCGGCGCGCTCCACCGTCTCCCGCGGATTGCCCGACGCACTGGCAGCCGCCTCGCGGGCCCGTTGCATCTGCTGCCGCGCCTCGGCGAGTGCGGCAAGGATTTGTGGCGAGACCAGCGCGTTCTTCCCCGAGGCGGCCCCGACCTGCTCCAGGAGTTTCTGCACCCCCTCTTCCACGGCGCCCTGCGCGGTACGCGCGGCCCCCAGGTCCGCGCTGCGCCGGAACTGGTTGGCCACCGCGAGCTGCCGCTCGGCGAGCCGTGTGGTCTCCAGCAGGGCGCGATCGAGCTGCGCCACGACCTCTTCGCGCCACTCCTGCTGCTGGCTCTCCCGCTGCTCCTGCACATCCTTCTGCACCTGATTCATCTTCGAAGCGGCGCGCCGTCCTGCGCGCTGCGCATTCTCCTGCTGTTTTCGCTCCGCCTGCTGGGCGGCCTGCCTCATCTCCTGCGCCGCCGCCCGCGCATCCGCCGCGGTCTTTTCCATCGTCTCGCGCCGCTCCCTGGCGTCCAGCTCCTTCGCCACCTGCTGGAGCCCCGCCGCGACCGAGTCGGCGCGCTCGGCCATCGACCGCTCCTCGCCCGCCGATTTCGCGCTGTCCGCCGTGGGAACCCGGTCGGCCCACTCTTTCTGTTCCTGCGCCAACTCCTTCGCCTCCTGCTCCAGCGACGCGAGCTGTCCTTCGAGTGCGGCGCGCTCGAAGAGCTCGCGGCTCCGCTCCAGCGCGTCGCGCAGCTTTTGCTGCGTGTCGCCAAGCCGTCGGACCGCGTCCTTGGTCCGCTCGCGGTCGAGCGCCTTGAGCGC
This sequence comes from uncultured Gemmatimonas sp., assembly GCA_964439025.1. Lineage (GTDB taxonomy): Bacteria > Gemmatimonadota > Gemmatimonadetes > Gemmatimonadales > GWC2-71-9 > JABFSM01. Next base: position 36,016 of record CAYTMW010000003.1, read on the forward strand.
TTCCCGCAACTCGGCGAGCTGGCGCCGGAGCTCCGGTGAGAGCGCGCGCTCGAGCTGGTCCTGCACCTCCTTCAGGCGCTGCTGGAATGCCGAGTCGGATATTCCTGCCTTCTCGAGAGCCTTGCGAAGCTCCTCGAGCGAGCGCCGCACTTCCTCCGCCTGCCTGATCAGCTGCTCCTGCCGATCGGCCACCGCCTCGGCCTTCTTCGCGGCTTCGAAATCGAGCGCGCCTTCGGTGCCACGCTGCTGCTCGCGGCCCAGGTCTTCGCTCTGCCGTTGCGCGCTCCGGCTCTCCGCGACGAGCGACTCGAGCTGCTTCCGGATGTCCGCCGCCCGGTCCCGTTCGGCCGCGCGGAGCTCCGGACGCGTGGGCACGGCGATGGCGATTTCGCGCGAGCGTCCCACCTGGCGGGACGGCGAGTTGTCCCGCCCGCGCGCCTGCACGCGAAGCGTGTCGCCCGGCTGGAGAGCGAGCGCGGTGACGTCGATCGAGGCGGGGAGGATCGCGCGATCGGGCGTCCGCCCCGGGAGCGGGAGCGGCTCTTCGGAGAGGTCGCGGCGGAGCCCGGCCCGGATCAGGCGCCGCTCGAGCACCACCTCGAAAAGTCCGTGGTCGTCGCGCGCATCGACGACCAGCGGCAGCGCGCCCGTCGGCGGCGCGATGGTGTCTCCTCCGGGGACCGGAATCTCGAGCACCGGCGCGAGATCGGGGAGCACCTGCACCGGCACAATGACCTCATCGCCACTCAGGGCGTCGCCGTCCATTGTGCGAAGCACCAGCCGGTACGCGCCCGAGACCGCCGGTGTGAGGAGCCCACCGAACCGAACGCCGTCCGCCGTCAGCGGGCGCGCCGATTCGCCCAGCATCCATCGCGCGTCGCGGAGCGGTACGGTCGACTCCCCGTGCGCCTCGATCCGGCTCCCCGCCGGAAGCAGGAGCGTGTCCCCTCCCACCGGCGCGGGCTCGTCCTCGAGGTGCAGATACGCGGGGTACCGGATGGTGAGCGAAAGGGAGGCGAGAAACGCGGGGCGCTTGACCGCGATCTCGACGGTATCCGAGCTCCGGCTGCCTTCGGTCACGTGCGCGAACAGCGCTTCGGTGAGGGGACCGGAGGACCGGGTCGCCCGTCCGGCGGAATCGAGCGCGATCGGCACCGCCGTCCACGTCGTTCCCGGCGAGCGGGTCCAGAGCGTCACCCGGCGGCGCCCCGGCGCGATCACGAGGAGCGCCACCGAGTCCCCCGCTTTGACCGCGGTCTGGCCCGCCTCCAGCAGGAGGGGACTGACGACCATCGCGAGCGCATGCGCCGGCCGCCAGAGGAGCGCAGCGGGTCCGCGCCGGACGCCGGCCGCCCCGAGCAGCCCCGCGCCGAGGACGATGGTGACGAGTGCAATCTGGAGGAGTCGGCCGAGGCGGCGGCGCTCGGGCCCCAGTGCATCGGGAGCCCGCGCGGAGAGATCGCGCGCGGTGGCGTCGTCGGCTGCGGCCAGCAGACCGGTGCTCGTGCCTTCCGTCGCGGGCTCGAGCAGGGCACGAAGCGCCCCGGAACGCCAGCCTCCCTGTCCTTCGAGCCGGCTCGCCAGCCCAGGCGCGCGGAGCGCATGCGCGGCGCGCGCCGCCAGGATCGCGCAAGCCGCGGCGGCGAGGAACCCCACGCTCCACGCCACCAGCACCCACACCGGGGAGTGCACCACCCCCGCGCGCGCGCCCCATGCCGCGATCGCGAGCACTACCGCGAGTCCGGCGCCGGCGCCGATCACACCGAGCCACGCCAGCGAGCGCCGGAGCGGCCGTGCCGCGGCGGCGAGCGCCTGCTCGGTGTGGGTTCGCGTCATCGCCCGCCCCCGACAGCGTAAAGGAAAAGGTTGATGCCCATCCGGAGCGCCGCTTCCCGCTTCTGGGGAGGATCGTGGTGCACGTCGGGATCCTCCCACCCGTCGCCCAGATCGGTCTGGTAGCTGTAGTACACGACGAGCCGCCCGTCGAGAAAGATCCCGAATCCCTGGGCCGGCTTCCCGTCGTGTTCGTGAATCTTGGGAATCCCCTGGGGGAACTCGTAGTTCACGTGATAAATCGGGTGATCCAGCGGGACTTCCACCAGGGCGCGGTCTGGAAACAGCCGCCCCAGCTCGCGGCGGATCGACTCGTCCATCCCGTAGTTGTCGTCGGCGTGAAGAAAGCCCCCCTGCTGCAGGTAGCGCCGAAGCGTGGCCAGCTCGGCGTCACTGAAGCGGATGTTGCCGTGCCCGGTCAGGTACAGGTAGGGCAGCGTCCAGAGATCGGCGTCGGCCAGGGTGACCGTTTTCTCGCGCGCGGCGACCGGCAGCGTGGTCCGCGCGCCGATGGCCTGGAGAAGATTGGGAAGGCTCGACGGATTGGCGTACCAGTCGCCCCCGCCGTCGTAATGGAGACGGCCGATGGTGAGCGGCGTCTGCGCGGCAAGCGGCGCCGCGAGGAGCGCGATGGTCACGCTGAGCGCAGCGAAGGGACCCATCTTCACCGCTCCTCGATCTCCATGCTCATCCGGTACGCCTCGTTTCTCGACACACCAAACAAATCGGTGAGCAGACTGGCGACCTGCTTCCGCGAGATTCCCGCCGCGAGCAGCCGCGCCGCCGCGGTACGGGCGCGATCGCCGTTCTCCCGATCCAGCCGGGCCGGCGCGCCTGCGACCAGCACCGTGCATTCCCCCCGCACCGCCTCGTCGTCTCCCGCGTACCGGGCGGCCAGCTCAGCAAGCGTTGCGGCAATGATCTCCTCGTGGATCTTGGTCAGCTCGCGCGCCACCACGGCGCGCCGTTCGCCACCCGCGACGTCCCGCAGATCGGCGAGCAGCGCACCCATACGCCCGGGAGCCTCGAAGAGCACGGTGGTCCACTCCTCTGTGGCGACGCGCGCCAGAAGCCGGGCCCGCTCGGCTCCCTTGCGCGGAAGGAACCCGAGGAACAGGTACCGATCGGCGGGCAGACCCGCGGCGGAGAGCGCGGTGCTGACCGCGGACGCACCAGGAAGTGGGACGATGGCAAAACCGGCCATCCGCACTTCTGCTACGAGCGCGGCGCCCGGATCGCTGACGCCGGGGGTACCGGCGTCGGTGACCAGCGCGACGTCATCGCCCTCCGCGAGCGCGCGCAGGATTCCCGCGGCCGCGCCGGCATCGGAGTGGGCGTGATAGGAGATCAGCTTGGGGCGAATGGCGCCCAGATGGGTCAGGAGAGTCCGGCTGCGCCGGGTATCTTCCGCGGCGACGACAGGCACGGTGCGGAGCAGCTCCGCCGCCCGCGCGGTCAGGTCGCCGAGATGGCCGAGCGGAGTGGCAACGACGTACAGGGTGCCGCGCCGCACGTCATGTCGCGGCGAGGTGCTTGGCGATCCGCGCCTCGAGCGCGGCCTTCTGGGTCAGCCCGATGATCGTGTCGACGTGCTTGCCGTCCTTGAAGAACAGCAGCGCGGGAATCGACCGCACATTGAAGCGCATCATGGTCTTTTGATTCTGGTCCACGTCGACCTTGGCGACCCGCATCCGTCCCTCGTAGGAGGTGGCGAGCTGCTCGAGGATCGGCGCGATGGCGCGGCACGGTCCGCACCACTCGGCCCAGAAATCGACGATAACCAAGCCCTTGCCCTGCTCGACTTCGGCGCCGAAGGTGTCGTCGCTGAGGTGCGCGATGGTTCCGTTCTTACTCATGCTGGCCCCCGCTCCTGTTACCTTGTTCGTCATGCCCGACCAGCCCCGCATCGCCCATGTGGGCGTCGCCGTGCCGGATATCGAAGCCGCACTGGCGTTCTATCGGGATGTGCTGGGGCTCACACCCCATCCTCCCGAGAACGCCGACGGCGCCACAATAGTTTCCCTGTCCCTCGGGGAGAGCGAGGTCGAGCTGCTGGCCCCGCGCGACCCCGGCAGTCCCATCGCGAAATTCCTCGAGCGCCGCGGCCCCGGCATCCATCACATCTGTTACCGCGTGCCCGACCTCGACCAGGCCCTCGAGGCCTGCCGCCGAGGTGGCTACCGCCTGGTGGACGAGGCGCCTCGTACCGGCGCGGGAGGACGGCGCATTGCGTTCGTCCATCCCAGCGCCACCGCCGGCATTCTGCTCGAGCTCACCGAGTGAGCTCTTCGAGCAGGTCGGTGCCCGATTCGCAGGGACGAGCCGGGTTGCCCGCCGACTGGACGTTGACGACCTCGACGAGCCAGCCACGGTTTTTGCTGCGAGTAACGGTGGCCGGGATCTGCTTCACGCACCCGGACCGGTAGAGGGCGACGATTACCCGGCGCTGATTCTCCGAACCGGTGACTGGAACGTCGGAGACGAGGCGGGTGCTGTCGCCGCGGAGATACGCCTGGATGACGACCAGACGCTTTTCCCAGCCTGGGGGCTGGCCGGTCTCGGAGGCGGGTCCGTCGGCAGTGCCCCAGAGCTGCGCCATCCTGGCGAGATTACTATCGGCCGCGGCTTGCATGAAGGTGCGCATCGCCAGGCTCGCCGAGGCGACCGGCGCGGGATCGGCCATACCCGAGCCAGTGGAGCCGCCGCCGCATGCCGCCAGCGCCGCGAGACCGGTAACGACGGCGAAGCCAGCGGAAACGATTGGTCGCATCGAAGGTCCTCCTCGAACGGGACACGCCTTCTGATGCGAAAGTAACTGGACGCCTGCCCCCGGAGCAACGAGACGATGCGCCTGTACGTCAATGTCGATCACGTGGCCACGATTCGACAGGCCCGCCGCACCGACGAGCCGGATCCCGCCGCCGCCGCGCGCCTCGCTGAGGCCGCTGGCGCCGACGGCATCACCGCCCACCTCCGCGAAGACCGGCGTCATATCCAGGACGCCGATCTCGAATCGCTCGCCGGCGGCGTCGCCACCGTGCTCAATGCCGAGCTCGCGCTGGCGCCCGACGTCGTGGCGCTGGTCTGTCGCCTCCGGCCCTTTCAGGCAACGCTGGTGCCGGAGCGCCGCGAAGAGGTCACCACCGAAGGCGGGCTCGACCTCTCCCGCGGCGACGCGCGCCTCATCGACGCCATCGCACGGCTCACCGCGGCAGGCATCCGGGTTTCTCTCTTCATCGATCCCGACCGCGCCACCATCGATGCGGCTCGGGCGATGGCGGTGCCGGCCATCGAGCTCCACACCGGACGCTACTCCCACTATTGGCGCACCGGACCGGCGGCGCTGGAACAGGTGGCCGATGCGGCGCGTCACGCCCGGTCGCTCGGTCTCGCCGTGCACGCCGGGCACGGCCTCACCTATCGCAACGTGCAGCCCATTGCTGCGATCCCGGAGATCGAAGAGGTCAACATCGGCCACAGCATCGTGAGCCGCTCGGTGCTTTACGGAATGACCGAGGCGGTGCAGGAGATGCGAAGGCTGGTCGACACCGCGCGTTCGCCGCGTTGACCGTCGCGGACCGGGACCCTACTCTTCCCCCAACCCCCAACCCCCAATCCCCACGCCGCAATGAGCGCTCCCCTCGGCCGTCGTGAGTTTTTCGCCCTCGAGGCGGGCGAATACCTCGAGCGGCTCGCGCTGCTGGTCGGCGCGGTGGAGCCGCCCGCCGCCGACGACCTCGTGCGTCACGCCCGCGCACTCCGCGGCGCGGCGCTGATGGCCGGCCCTCCCGGATTCTCGACGGCGGCGGCCGCCATCGAGAGCACGGTGAAGAGTGTGCGGGACGGCGCGCTCGACTGGACTCCGGTGCTCGCCGAGCGCCTCGCCGGTGCGGTCGAGGACTGCAAGGCGCTGCTCCGGAAAGTCCGCGAGTGGTCCGACACCGACACGCAGCGCTGCGAGCACATCGCCGAGCAGCTGGAAGCCGAGCCGGGAACCAGGGAGCGGCGCGGCGGCGCTGGTGGCGCCTCCGGTACCGGGCTTACCGCCGGGGTGCGCACCTACGTCGCGCGGGAAGCCGCTGCGGTGGCGGGCACTCTCGATCAGGTGGCCGACACAGTGGACCGGCGGCCCGCTCCCGACAGCGCGGAGCCGCTGCTCCAGCGGCTGCAGCCGCTCCGCGGACTCGGCGCGCTTCCCGGGCTCTCCCCGCTCCCCGAGCTCCTCGAAACACTCGACCTCGCCATCGCCACAACCGGAAAGGGTGGCGCGTGGTCTCCCCGGACGGGCAAGGCCTTTCGGGCGGTCGGGGCCGCGCTCGCCCGGATGGCGCGCGATATCGCCGAGCTCGGTATCCCGCAGCATGATTCGACCGAAGTGGTCCAGGCCGCCGAGCTGCTTCGCGACGCATTTCTGCTCGAAGACGACGTGGTGGATATCGCCACGCTCTTCGCCGGCGACGACGGCGCCCCGGTCGTGTCCCGAGGATTCCCCCCGGTGCCGCGCGTCGAGGCCGGCGACTCGGCCATCGAGCTGGTGAGTCTGGCGGACCGGCTGCGGCAGGCGGCCGACCAGACCCGGGGGCACCTCCCGCGCTCGGCCCGCACCCTCCAGCTGCAGGGACTGGTGCTCGCGCTGCGCGGGCTCTCGCTCACCCCGGCGGTGCGCGCCGGCACCGGCAAGCTCTTCCGCGCACTCGACCGCGAAGCGATGTCCGGCCGCGCCCTCGTGGAAGCCGACCGCTACGCGGCGATCCTCCGGGAGGCCGCCGAACTCCTCGCCGGCGCGGCCGACGCCGGGGGCGCCGCGGCGCTCCCCGGGATGCTCGCACCACTGGTGCAGCGGCTCGATCGCATGCGCGGGGCCGACGGCGTGGAGGCGGTGGACGTCATGCCGATCGAAGCGCTCGCGCCCGAGGCGGCCAAGGATGCCGGGGTGGTGCCGATCGAGTCGCTGCTCTACGACGACGTGCCGGCAGTGTCGCCAAGGCTGCTTCCGTTCGAGCGCACATTTTCGACGTACTTCCGGCTGCTGCGCGAGGAAACGGAGGCGGCCGACGGACCGGTCGTCACCATCGCGTCACTTGCCCCGGACCCGCTGAGCGACTTGGTGCCGATCCAGGCGCTGCTCTACCGCGGCCGGCGCGCGCTGGAGCGGGCCGACCTGGTCCGTCGCGAGCTCGATGCGGCCCTCCGCATCCGCCGCGACATAAGCGGCGTGGAGACCCTCATCGCGGAATTGCTCGACCTGGTGCCACTCGCGCTTGACGACGAACGCTGACGCCGGGCGCACCCAGCGGCGGCGCCGGCTCCTGACCGGAGCGCTTGGCCTGCTGATCACGGCCGCGCTGCTCTACTGGGTGCTCCGCGGGACATCGTTCGACCAGATCCTCGATCATCTGCAGAGCGCTCGCAAAGGCCCGCTCGCGCTGGCGGTCGGGATCGCGACGTTCACCTTCGTGATCCGCACCGTCCGCTGGCGATCACTGCTGCGCACCCCCGAGGGCGGGCCCTTGCCCACCAGCGTGCTCTGGCACGCCACGGCGATGGGGTTCATGGCCAACAACACCCTGCCGTTCCGCCTCGGCGAGCTGCTGCGCTCCTACGCGGCGAGCCGACTGGGCCGGGTTCCCATGTCCGCGGCGTTGTCCTCGATCGCCGTCGAGCGCGCGCTCGACGCGCTGACCCTGCTGGCCCTGCTTGGTGTAGCACTCTTCGGGGCGGGACTCCCGGCCGACACACGGATCGCGGGCAATCGACTCGACGCGCTCGCCCAAAAATCAGCGATCGTCTGCGCCGTGATTTTCGCGGCCGCTCTCTTCGTGGTGCTCTTTCCGGTCACGACCGAGCGGCTGATGCGCGCACTGGTCCCGTTTAAGGGTCTCGCCGACCGGCTGGTGCATCTGGTGGAAGGACTGCGGCTCGGATTCGGTGCGCTCCGGTCGCCGGCGCGGCTGGCCGCAGCGGTCTGCTGGTCGATCGTGCTCTGGCTGCTCGGCGGGCTGAGCTTCTACGTCGCTTTCGCCGCTTTCGGGATCGATGTCGGATTTGCGGGCGCGCTCCTGGTCCAGAGCCTGCTTGCGCTCGGCATCGCCGCCCAGCTCACCCCGGGATTCTTCGGCCAGTTCGAGCTCCTGGTTGCCGCGGCGCTGTCGCTCTTCGGTGTGCCCAACGACCTCGCGGTCGCGTACGCCCTGACTTACCACATCACAACATTTCTCCCCATCGTCCTCCTCGGCCTCGTGTCCCTGAGCCGGACGGGGCTGCACGTACGGGACGCGAAGGCGGCCGCGTGACCGACACGCTCACCCGCCTTGCCCATGCCAAGGCGAACCTGTTTCTCAGGGTGCTGGCGCGCGAAAGCGACGGGTATCACGGCATCGAGACACTGTTCTGCCGGCTGGAGCTGGCCGACACCCTGACCGCGCGACGGATCGACGGACGCGAGGTCACCCTCGAGGTGGAAGGCGCCGAAACGGGGCCCGCCGACGAGAATCTCGCCGTGCGGGCCGCGCGCATGGTGCTGGAAGGGAGCAGGGAGCGGTTCGGAGTGCATCTCACTCTCACCAAGCGCATTCCGGTCGGCGCGGGACTGGGAGGCGGTTCCGCCGACGCCGCGGCGGCGCTTGCCCTGGTGAATGCCCTCGGTGGCAACGCGATTCCGCGGGCCGAGCTGCTGCACCTCGCCAGCCGCCTGGGCGCCGATGTCCCCTTCTGCCTGAGCGATGCGCCGCTCGCGCTGGGGTGGAGTCATGGAGACCGGATGCTGGCGTTGCCGCCGCTGCCCAAGGCCCCGGTGCTTCTGCTGAGCCCGGCCGTCTCCGTCAGCACCGCACAGGCGTATGCCTGGGTGGACGAGGCGCGCGCGACCGGCAGCCGCCGGGGGGCGCTGCTGCTCGACCCTTCCGTACTTGCCGGATGGAGCGACATCGCCCGGATGGCGGGCAACGATTTCGAATCGGCGGTGTTCGGACGGCTGCCCGCGGTGCGCGAAGCGTTCGAGGTGCTCGCCCGGACCCGACCGCTGCTCTGTCGGATGAGCGGGTCGGGATCGACGCTCTTCGCGGTGTACCGAAGCGAAGCCGACCGCGAGGATGCGCGATTGATGCTGGGGAAGAAGCACGGTGCCGTCGTTGCGACGAGCACGATGTAGGTGTGACCTGTAACCAGTGACCTGTTACCTGTACGAAGGACCGGTCACCGGTCACAGGTTACTTTCCTTTCGCTGGCCCTTCGTCCAATGGCAGGACAGCAGACTTTGGATCTGCGAATGGTGGTTCGAATCCACCAGGGCCAACTACACTGAGCGTCACCTGGGATAATCTCGGAGCCTTCGTCTCGGCCGCGGTTCCACATCGAAACCCGTCCCCCACCGCAGGTGCCGACACGGTGGATGCCCTGGAGTTCCTGGCCCGGGTCGTAGGCCAGATCCCCGACAAGAGGCAGGTGCTCCAGCGCTACTACGGGTTCTACGCCAACCGCACCCGCGGCATGAGGCGTCAATGCGGCGGCGAGGTGCATGAGCAGGTGGTGGATGCCGAACCCGGGCCCCCGTCGATGCGTGAGGCCCGCCGCCGCTGGGCGGCGTTGCGGCGCCGCCTCTTCGAGGTCGACCCGCTCCAGTGTTCTCGCTGCGGCCTCGCCATGCCCATCGTGGCCTGCATCACCCAGCCCGAGCTGATCGACCGCATCCTCATCCACCTGCGACTCTCATACGCGAGGAAGTCCGCCGCTCGCGCGCTCCTCCGAGCCGCTGGGTTGGAGCTGCCTTGGGCTGCGCGGGACGGCTCGTGGCACCGGCGGCGACGGCTCCCGGCCGCGAGATCTGCTCGCAGCCGGTAATGAGCGACTCGCAGCCGGTAATCGGCCCCCGGATCAGACTCAGCAGCGGCTGGACCACCCACCGGGACCACCCACCAGGGTCGCTGGGCGGTCCACTCACCCAAGGTGTACTTTAGGAGGGGCGATTCAAATTCCTACGGAGTAACGGATTTTCTTCCCTGTCGGAGAGCACGAGACCGACATCAAGGTGATGGAGGTGCGGAGGCCATGAGCGAGGCGCACGAGCGTCTCAAGGAGGCCCTCGCCGGCCGCTACGCCATCGAGCGGGAGATCGGCAGCGGCGGGATGGCCACCGTCTATCTCGCTCTCGACTTGAAGCACCGCCGCCGGGTGGCGGTCAAGGTGCTGCGCCCCGAGCTGACGGCGACGATCGGGACCCAGCGCTTCCTGCATGAGATCGAGATCGCCGCCAAGCTCCAGCACCCCAACATCCTTCCCCTGCTCGACTCCGGCGACAGCGACGGGTTTCTCTACTACGTCATGCCCTTCATCGAAGGGCAGACGCTCCGCGAGCGGCTGCGCCGGGAGGGGGAGCTGCCGGTGCCGGTGGCCGTCAAGCTTGTGGCTGAGGTCGTCGACGCACTGGCCGAAGCGCACCGGCACGGGGTGATCCATCGGGACATCAAGCCCGAGAACGTGCTGCTCACCGGGCGGCACGCGATGGTGGCGGACTTCGGCGTGGCTAAGGCGGTGAAGGAGGCGACCGGGCCCCAGCATTTGACGGCCGGCGGGGTGGCGCTGGGAACGCCCGCGTACATGGCGCCGGAGCAGGCGTCCGCCGAACCCAACCTCGACCATCGGGTCGATCTCTACGCCGTGGGCGTGATGGCCTACGAGCTGCTCACTGGCCATCTGCCATTCGCGGGAAGCTCGGCCCAGCAGATCCTCGCGGCGCACCTGACCCCGACACCCAAGCCCATCACGCTGGAGCGGCCGAGTGTGCCGGCCGCGCTCGAGGCCGTGGTGATGAAGTGCCTGGCCAGGCGTCCCGCCGACCGCTGGCAGAGCGCCGAAGAACTTCTGGCCCAGCTCGAGCCGATCCTGGCGACGCTGAGCGGCGGGGTGACCCCGGCGGACACGCGACGGGCGGCGCACGAAAAGCCCGCCGTGCCTGGTCGGCGCCCGATGCTGCTATTCGGTGGAGCGGCAGCCGTCTTCCTGGTCGCGATCGCGGCAGCGTTATGGAGCGGGAACAGCGAGGAGGGGATCGAGTTCGGGCCGGTCAAGCCGGTGACAACCGATCCGGGACTGGAAATTCAACCGGCGATCTCGCCCGACGGGAAGCTACTTGCCTACGTCGCGGGGCCGATCGGCCAGCTCAGGGTATACGTGCGATCGGTGAGCGGTGGAACGCCGATTCCCGTCGCCAAGGACCTCGCAACAGAGCAACAGATCCCCCGCTGGTCACCCGATGGAGTCCGCCTGCTTTTCTACGCCCTGGACGCGATCTACACCGCGCCGGCTCTCGGTGGCCCTCCGCGGGTGGTGGTGAGCGCAGCCCGCCAGCCGGCCTGGTCGCCGGACGGCAAGGAAATCGCCTACGTGACCGGGGATACGCTCTTTGCCCGCGCACTGAGCGGCGGGACGCCGAGGAAACTCTACACGGGCCTCGATCTCCATTCCCCAACCTGGTCGCCCAACGGCCGGTTCATCGCCTTCGTGGTGGGCGACGCGGGTTATTGGGTCGGCAATCCGTCGCTGGGGAATCTCTCTTCGAGCACGTTGCTGCTGGTTCCGGCGGCAGGAGGGAAGCCGATCACGCTGAGCAACCGAAAATTCATGCATACGAGTCCGGTCTGGATGCCGGATAGCAGGCGCGTCCTCCTGATGTCCACCCAGGATGGGGGGCGTGATATCTATGTGCTGGCGATCACCCGCGGTGGTCGGCCACGGGGTGCGGCGGTTCGGCTCACCACCGGGCTCGAGATCGGGACGTTCAGCCTGTCCGCCGACGGACGGCAGCTGGCCTACAGCTCCTTCGAGAACACCTCGAATCTCTGGTCGATCCCCATCCCCTCCATGGGGATCCTGACGGAGGCCGCCGCCCGGCCGGTCACCACGGGAACCCAGCACATCGAGGCGATGGGGGTGAGCCGGGATGGCAAATGGCTGGCCTTTGATTCGGACCGGCAGGGCAATACGGACATCTATCGAATCCCCATCACGGGCGGGGCGCCGCAACAAGTCACCACGGATCCCTCCTTCGACTTTGCCCCGTCGTGGTCTCCCGACGGAAAGGAAATCGTCTTTCACACCTGGCGGAACGAAACCCGGGACGTGTACGTCGCGCCGGCCGGGGGAGGCGAGGAGTTGATGGTGGCGGGAGGTCCGGCGAATGAGCGCTATGCCGACTGGTCCCCGGACGGGCAGCGGGTCGTGTTCGACAGCGACCGGACGGGGCGGCGCGAGCTGTACATCGTTTCGCGCGGCCCGGACGGAAAATGGCAGGAGCCGCGCCAGCTGACTTTCGAGGGAGGTTACCCCGCCCGCTGGTCTCCCGACGGCCGGGGCATTGTATACGTTTCGGGGAGTGCTCTTCTGGTCATCCGCCCGGAAGGCGGCTCTCCCCGCGCGATGCTCGACGCCGCGAACTGGAGCGAGGCGCAGGGGTTTCCGACCCACGCGGTGTGGTCTCCGGACGCCCGGACGATCTATTTCAAAGCGGTCGATTGGACGGGTCGGGCAAGCTTCTGGGCGATTCCCGCCCAGGGAGGAAAGCCGCGCTTGCTCGTTCGCTTCGACGACCCGGCCTTCGGAAGCGCGCGCCAGGAATTCGCGACCGACGGCAAGCGATTGTACTTCACCGTCACGGACCGTCAGAGCGACATCACGGTGATGGAGGTGCGGCCGAGGCGCTGAACAAACCGATCCGCACCGGTCGCGGCCGCGTACGGTGAAATGTTGCCGGCTCCTCCGGCGCATGAGGTCCTCCGCTGATGCGCGCACTCACGTACCACGGCATCCAGGATCTCCGGGTCGAGCGGGTGCCCGACCCGGCACTCCTCGCGCCGACTGACGCGATCGTCGCCGTGCGACTCGGCGCCATCTGCGGCTCCGATCTTCACGTCTGGCACGGCAGAGAAACCGGCCTCGATCAGGGCACGGTGATGGGTCATGAATTCCTCGGCGACGTGGTCGAGGTCGGTTCCGCGGTGTCCCGATTTCATCGGGGCGACCGGGTCGTCAGCCCGTTCACCACGAGCTGCGGGGCGTGTTTCTACTGCACCCACGCTCTTCCGGCCCGCTGCAACGAGGGTCAGCTCTTCGGCTGGGTCGAGCGCGGTGCCGGGTTGCACGGCGGACAGGCGGAGCTCGTGCGAGTACCTCTCGCCGACTCGACACTGCTCGGCCTTCCGCCGGATCTCGCCGCCGAAGCCGGTCTCCTGCTCGGCGATGTGCTGGCGACGGGTTACCACTGCGCGGTGATGGGCGGCATTACCGGGGGATCGAGCTGCGCGGTCATCGGGTGCGGACCCGTCGGCCTGATGGCAGTGCTCTCGGCGCAGGAGCTCGGTGCCGGCCAGGTCTTTGCCGTCGACGCCGTGCCGGAACGGCTGGCGCTCGCGGCGAGCCTCGGAGCCGTGCCAGTGGATCTGGGTGAAAGGGATGCAATCGCGTCGATTCGGAGCGCCACCTCCGGACGCGGGGTGGATGCCTCGCTGGAAGCGGTGGGATCGCCGGACGCCAGCCGGATCGCCTTCGAGCTGGTCCGCCCCGGGGGCACGATCGCCGCGGTCGGCGTCCATCATGAGGCCACGTTCCCTTTCTCCCCCGGCGCCGCGTACGACAAGAATCTCACCTATCGGATCGGGCGCTGTCCCGTCCGGCATTATATGGAGCGACTTCTCCCCATCGCGCGGAAGCGGGAGGCCGCGCTCGCCTCCCTGTTCACCCATCACCTCCCCCTTGACGAGGCCCCAGAGGGGTACCGAATCTTCGACGCCAAGTTGGACGGATGCATCAAGGTGGCGCTGGTGCCGGCCACCCCCCTCCCCGATTGACCCCAAACGGGCTCCGGCGTTATACTTACGGGCTATGGCCCTGCCGAACGAGTCCATCGCTCGGAGCCCCATGCTCCTCCTCAGCGGCACGGCCAATCGGCCGCTCGCGGAGGAAGTCGCGACCGAGCTGAACTCGGTGCTCTGCAAGGCCACGATCAGGCGCTTTTCCGACGGCGAAATTTTCGTGAAGATCGACGAGAATGTTCGCGGGCGGGATGTGTACATCATCCAGCCGACCAATCCGCCGGCGGAGAACCTGATCGAGTTGCTGTTGCTCATGGATGCCGCCCGGCGCGCGAGCGCGGCCCGGATCACTCCGGTGATTCCCTACTTCGGCTACGCGCGCCAGGACCGGAAAGATCAGCCTCGGGTGGCCATCAGCGCCAAGCTGATGGCCAACATCATCTCCCAGGCGGGAGCGGACCGGGTGCTCGCGATCGACTTCCATCAGCATCAGCTGCAGGGGTTCTTCGACCTGCCGGTCGATCACCTCTACGCGGCGCCGGTGTTCACGAATCACTACCGGCAGAAGGGTCTCAAGAATCTCGCGATCGTGGCGTCGGATGTGGGCGGAGCCAAGATGGCCCGCGGCTTCGCCAAGCGGCTCGACGCGACCTTCGCGATCATCGACAAGCGGCGCACCGCCGCCAATGTCGCCGAAGCGGTGAACGTGGTGGGAGACGTCGAGGGAAAGGATTGCATCATCCCCGACGACATGATCGACACGGGCGGGACAATGGCCGAGGCGGCTCATGCCCTCAAGCGGCTCGGCGCCCGGGACATTTACCTCTGCGCCACCCACGCCCTGCTCTCCGGGCCCGCGGTGGAGCGGCTGACCCAGGCGCCGATCAAGGAAGTGGCGGTGACCAACACCATCCACCTCCCACCCGAAAAGCAGTTCGACACACTCAAGGTGTTGTCCATCGCCGGACTCCTCGCGAAGGCGATCGGATACACCCATAGCGACCAGTCGGTCAGCGCGCTGTTCGATTAAAGGAACCCGGACCATGGCCACTCAGGCAACGATTCACGCAACTCCGCGCACCCGCTCCGGCAAGGGCGTGGCCCGCTCGCTCCGCCGCGAGGGCAGAATCCCCGCCGTCATCTACGGCCGCGGCCGCGACCCCGAAGCGATCGACGTGGATACCACGTCCCTGACCCGGCTGCTCGCCCAGATCGCCGCGGCCACCACCATCGTGGACGTGACGGTCGAGGGACGCCCCCCCGTCAAGGCGCTGATCCGCGAGATCCAGCGCAATCCGGTGCGGCCCGCCGACATCATCCATCTGGATCTCTATGAGGTGCACGCCGACCAGAAGGTCACCATCGAGGTGCCGGTGAAGCTGATCGGCGTTCCCGATGGCGTGAAGAATTTCGGCGGCGTCCTCGACCAGAGCATGCACGACATGTCGATCCGGGTGCTTCCGGCGAATATTCCCGAGCATATCGACGTGGACGTGAGCGCGCTCGCGATCGGGCAGTCGATTCACATCTCCGACCTGCAGCAGGACGGCGGGAGCTACGAGATCATGAACGACCCCCGCCAGACGGTGTGCACTATCGTCGCCCCGCGAGCCGAGGAAGTTGTGGCGCCGGTGGTCGAGGAAGTTGCCCCGGTTGAGCCGGAGCTCATCCGGAAGGCCAAGCCGGACGAGGAAGCCGAGGCCGAAGGCGAAGGGAAGAAGTAACTGCCGCGGGCCGTTCTGGGTCTGGGCAATCCGGGTCCCGAATACGCGGACACCCGGCACAACGCGGGGTTCCTGCTGGCGGACCGGCTGGCCGAGCGCTGGCGGCTGGGTTCGTTCAAGCGGGCCGGTCAGAGCAGAGTTGCGGCGGGATCCCGGAACGGGATCCCGGTCCAGGTGATCAAGCCCCAGACGTACATGAACCGGAGCGGCGGCTCCCTCGCGCCGCTCCGCGCGACGGACGCCTTCGACCCCGCCCGGGATCTGCTCGTGCTGGTGGACGACGTCGCGCTCGACGTGGGCCGCTTCCGGCTCCGCGGGGCCGGGAGCGCCGGCGGCCACAACGGGCTCAAGAGTGTCGAGGGCGTGCTCCGCCGGCAGGACTACGCCAGGCTCCGGATTGGCGTGGGGCCGCGCCCGATGGGGCTCGACGATCTCGCGGATTTCGTGCTGGACCGCTTCACCGGAGACGAGCGCGCCGCCCTCGATGCGCTGCTCGACCCGATGGCCGAAGCGGTGGAGTGCTGGCTGGATGAAGGCATCGAGCGGGCGATGAGCCAGTTCAACCGTTGACCCTCCGACCGCGGCGTGGATCATGACGACAGACCAGTTGCCCCTGTACTCCCTGGTGATCGGCGCCTTCGGCCTCCTGGCCACCTGGCTGACGTACGCCGGGATCAAGAAGCAGCCGGCCGGCAATGAGGTGATGCGGGACCTCGCCGAGCAGATCCACACCGGCGCGCTGACCTTCCTGCGCCGCGAGTACACCGTTCTCCTCCCGTTTCTTGTCACCGTCGCAGTGCTGCTCGGACTCGCCATCAGCGTGAAGACCGGAATGTCCTACGTGGCCGGTGGCCTTTGCTCCATCATCACCGGCTGGGTCGGCATGCAGGGGTCCACCCGCGCCAACGTGCGCACCACCGAAGCCGCCAGGGCAAGCGGGCAGGCTCAGGCGCTCCGCATCGCGTTCTCGGGCGGGGCGGTCATGGGGCTCGCCGTGGCCTCGGTCGGACTCGTCGGCCTGGCCCTCGTGTTCCTGGTGCTGGGGAGGGCCGAGCTGGGCACCGATGCCCGGGCCTTCTCGGAAATCATCACCGGATTCAGCATGGGCGCGTCGACGATCGCGCTGTTTGCCCGGGTGGGCGGCGGGATCTTCACCAAAGCCGCCGACGTGGGCGCCGACCTGGTAGGGAAGATCGAGGCCGGCATTCCGGAGGACGATCCCCGAAATCCCGCGACGATCGCCGACAACGTGGGCGACAACGTGGGCGACGTGGCGGGGCTGGGGGCCGACATCTTTGAGAGTTACGTCGGCGCCGTGGTGGCGACGATCGCGCTCGCGGCCACCTCGACGCTGATCGCCACAGGCGACCGTCTCGCCGCGATGCTGCTGCCCCTGAGCTACGCCGCCGCGGGGCTGGTGGCCTCGCTGATCGGCATCGCGATGATGCGGATCCTCGCCAAGGGCAACCCGGCAGCCGCGCTCCGACAAGTAACCATCCTGGCGGCGGTGCTTTTCCTGGTTTTTGCGTACGCCCTGACGAAGATGTTCCCGCTCACCCTGGCCACCGCGGAGGGAGTGAATAGCGGCGCGCTGGGACCGTTCTGGGCGGTGCTCGCCGGCACCGTGGCGGGCATCGCCATCGGGCTGGCCACCGAGTACTACACCAGCTCCAAGCCGGTGGCGCGCATCGCCGGAGCGTCGATGACCGGCCCGGCCACCAACATCATCGCGGGCCTCGCGGTGGGGATGCAGTCCTGCATCATCCCCATGCTGCTGCTCTGCGCCGCGATTTACGTCTCGTTCGAGGCGGCCGGACTGTACGGCATCTCCATCGCCGCGGTCGGCATGCTGGCGACGGTGGGTGTGATCATGACGGTCGACGCCTACGGCCCGATCTCCGACAACGCCGGCGGCATCGCCCAGATGAGCCACCTCGGACCGGAAGTGCGAAAAATTACCGACGGGCTCGATGCCCTCGGCAATACGACGGCCGCCATCGGCAAGGGCTTCGCGATCGGGTCCGCGGCGCTCACCGCGCTGGCGCTCTTCTCGGCGTACACATCCGCCGTTGGTCTCACTGGGCTCAACCTGATCGATCCCAAGGTCGTGATCGGCCTGTTCATCGGCGGGGTCATGCCGTTCTTCGTCGCGGCCACCACCATGACGGCGGTGGGACGCGCGGCACAGGGCATGGTAGAAGAAGTGCGACGCCAGTTCCGCGAAATCCCCGGCCTCCTCGAGGGACGGCCCGGCGTCAAGCCCGACAGCGCCCGCTGCGTGGACATCTCCACCAGGGCGGCGCTGCGCGAGATGATCCTTCCCGGCGTGACCGCGGTCGTGCTGCCGGTGGTGGTGGGGTACTTCATGGGTACCCGTGCGCTCGGCGGCCTGCTGGCCGGCGCCACCGTCACCGGCGTCCTGCTGGCGCTCTTCATGGCTAACAGCGGCGGCGCCTGGGACAACGCCAAGAAATTCATCGAGGGCGGTGAGTTGGGCGGCAAAGGCTCCGACGCGCACAAGGCGGCCGTCGTGGGCGACACCGTCGGCGACCCGTTCAAGGATACCTCCGGGCCGGCCATGAACATTCTCATCAAGTTGATGAGCGTCGTCGCGCTGGTGCTGGCGCCGTGGTTTGTCGCGATGGGCAAGTAGAAAGACTCCGTCGTCGATGCTCGATTTCATACGATATGCCCCCCTGATCGGCGTCGGGGGGCTGCTGCTCGCCCTCGCGGTGTACTTCTACCTCCTGCGGCAGCCGACCGGCAACGACCGGTCTCGTCTGATCGCCCGTCTGATCGAAGAAGGGGCGATGGCGTTCCTCCGCCGCCAGTACGCCGTGCTGCTGCCGGTGCTCCTGGTGGTCGCGGCGCTGCTCACCTGGACGGTCGGCTGGCGGATCGGTGCGGCGTTCGTCTTCGGCGGACTGGCCTCCGTTCTGGCCGGATTCCTTGGCATGCGGGCCGCCACCAAGACCAACGTGCGGACCACCGAGGCCGCGCGGGGCCGGGGCCGCACCCACGCGCTGCAGGTCGCCTTCGGCGGCGGCGCGGTGATGGGACTCGCCGTGGCCTCGCTCGGTCTCCTTGGCATCGGATTGCTCGCCAACCTGCTGGTGGATTTCCGCGATCCGGGGTCCATCAGCACCGAAGGGCTCGTGCTTTTCAGCGAAGTGGTGAGCGGGTTCGCCATGGGCGCGTCGTCGATCGCGCTCTTTGCCCGGGTGGGCGGCGGGATCTTCACCAAGGCCGCCGATGTGGGCGCCGACCTCGTCGGGAAGGTGGAGGCGGGCATTCCCGAGGATGACCCCCGCAATCCCGCGACCATCGCCGATAATGTGGGTGACAATGTCGGCGACGTGGCAGGCATGGGCGCCGACATCTTCGAGAGCTATGTCGATGCGATCGTCGCCGCCATCGCCCTGGCGGCAACCGGGGCCCAGCTCACGGGAATGTCCCGGGTGAACGCGGTGGCGCTGCCGATGGTGCTCGCCATCGCCGGCCTCGCGGCGTCGATCCTCGGCATTGCCGCGATGAAGATCCTCGCCCGCGGCCCTGCCGCCTGGGCGCTCCGCCTCGTGGCGTTCGTGGCGGCCGGGGTGTTCCTCGTCATTGCGTGGTTTGCGCTCGGGGCGCTGCCCTTCGAATCCGCCATCCCGATCTATCCCTTCCAGGCGATCGTGGCCGGCACCATCGCCGGCATCCTCATCGGGCTGGTCACCGAGTACTACACCTCGGCGGGACCAATCCGCGACATCGCCAAGGCGTCGCTCACCGGGGCGGCGACCAACATCATCGCCGGTCTCGCCGTCGGGAAAAAATCGGTCGCGCTCCCCATCGCGATCATCTGCGCCACCATCTGGATCGCCTTCCACTACGCCGGGTTGTACGGCCTCGCGCTCGCCGCGGTGGGCATGCTGGGCACGGTGGGCATGACCATGACCGTGGACGCCTACGGGCCGATCGCGGACAACGCGGGCGGCATCGCCGAGATGAGCCATCTCGGGCCGGAAGTCCGCTCGGTCACCGACGAGCTCGATTCACTGGGCAACACCACCGCCGCTATCGGCAAGGGCTTCGCCATCGGCTCGGCCGTCCTCACCGCACTGGCCCTGTTCAGCGCCTACGCCGCGGCGGTGACTCCACCGGGAGAGATCCTCGATCTCAACCTGACCGACACGCGCGTGGTGGTCGGGCTCTTCATCGGCGCGACCCTGCCCTTCCTGATCGCCGCGATGACCATGACGGCGGTGGGACGCGCGGCACAAAAGGTGGTCGAGGAGGTGCGCCGGCAGTTCCGCGAGATCAAGGGACTCATGGAGGGAACGGTCAATCCGGACAGCGCGCGGTGCGTGGACATCGCCACCAGGGCGGCGCTCCGCGAAATGCTCCTCCCCGGCCTCACCGCGGTGTTCGTCCCGGTGCTGGTCGGCGCATTCTTCGGAGTGGAAACGCTGGGCGGCCTGCTCGCCGGTGTGACCGTCTGCGGCGCGCTCCTCGCGCTGATGATGGCCAACGCCGGCGGCGCCTGGGACAACGCCAAGAAGCACATCGAGCGCGGCGCCCATGGCGGCAAGCGATCGGACTCCCACAAGGCCTCGGTCGTCGGTGACACCGTGGGCGATCCCTACAAGGACACCTCGGGCCCGGCCATCAGTATTCTCATCAAGGTGACCTGCGTGGTATCGCTGGTGCTGGCGCCCTGGTTTGCCCGTCTGCACGGCTAGATGCTCCGGCTCGGTATCGTCGGTCTCCCCAACGTCGGGAAGTCCACGCTCTTCAACGCACTGACGTCGGCCGGCGCGCTGGTGGCGAATTATCCGTTCGCCACCATCGAGCCCAACACCGGAGTGGTGCAGGTGCCCGATCCCCGGCTCGACGCGCTCGCCGGCATCGTCAAGCCCGAGCGCACCGTCCCCGCCACCGTGGAATTCCTGGACATCGCGGGGCTGGTGAAGGGTGCGAGCCAGGGTGAGGGACTGGGCAACCAGTTCCTGGCCAGTATCCGCGAAGTGGATGCCATCGTGCACCTCGCGCGCTGCTTCGAGGACGCCGACATCCAGCACGTGATGGGCCCGGTGGATCCAGTGCGCGATCGCGAAATCATCAATATCGAGCTCGGCCTGGCCGATCTCGCCGCGGTGGAAAAGCGGCTCGACAAGGCGGTCCGGACCGCCAAAAGCGGTGATCCCCAGGCCAGGATCGAGGCCACACTCCTGCCGCGCCTGCGGGACGCCCTCGCCGCGGGGAAGTCCGCTCGCACCGTCGTGCCCACCGAGGAAGAGCGCCCCGCCTGCCGCGCCTTCAATCTCCTCACCGCCAAGCCGGTGCTCTACGCCGCGAACGTCGCGGAGCACGAGATCGCCGGGGGCAACGCCCACACCCGGGCGCTCACCGCCGCGATCGAGCGGGATGCCGAAGACGCCGAGATCGTCACCTTTTCCGCGAAGGTCGAGATGGAGCTGGCCGAGCTGTCCGCCGAAGACCGCGGGCCTTTCCTCGAGTCACTGGGTATCGCGGAATCGGGACTCGACCGGCTGGCTCATGCCGCCTATCACCTGCTCGGATTGATGAGCTACTTTACCGCCGGCGAGAAGGAAGTCCGTGCCTGGACCATCCACCGGGGTGACAAGGCTCCCGCCGCGGCCGGAGTGATCCATTCCGATTTCGAGAAGGGCTTCATTCGGGCGGAAACGGTGGCGTTCGACGAATTCGTGCGAGTGAACGGCTGGAAGACGGCTCGGGAGCAGGGACTGGCTCGAGCGGAGGGCAAGGAGTACCTCGTGCAGGACGGCGACGTGATGCTGTTTCGATTTAACGTTTAGGGAGTCGCTACTTCCTTCTCAACAGCTCTCTCCATTCGAGCTGCAGCGCCGAGCAGGCCGCGAGGAGCCGGGCTTCCTCGACCCGATCCGCCCGCATCCGCTTGACCTCGGCTGTGCGCCGCACCGTCCACTGCGGGTACGGCCGGTCGGCAAGCACGACTTCCATGCCGGACTCGAGCCATCCCTCCTGCAGCACCCGCAGATACCAGCCGGAACGGTGGTTCTGGACGATCGTCTTGACGAGCTCCGGCAGCCCGTGCCGCCGGGAGAGCGTGCTGCACGGAGTGCGGGGCGAGGACACCTCGACGCGCACGTCACCGATCCGAAAAATGTCCCCGATGCACACGCTGCCTTCCGTCGCCCCCGCCACCGTCAGATTCTCTCCGAAGGCGCCGGGTCCCACGTCGGTCCGCTCCCACTCGGCGCGCCAGCGCGGGTAGTGATCGGCGGAGTACATGAGCAGGGCGCGCTCGGGTCCGCCATGGTGCTGGCGGTTGTACTGATGATCCCCCGACAGCCCTTCCCGTCCCGCCCAGACCTGACCCTCCACCGGCTCTTTCTTGATGGCGCTGGTCCAGGGCCGGGGTCCATCGTAGGTGCGGGGAGGGCCGGTCTGGATGGAGGCGAGGAGCATGGCGGGGAAAATAGCTGTGACCGGTGACCGGTGACCGGTAACCTGTGCAGGTCACGGGTCACAGGTCACAGGTCACATTGTCTCCCGCCCCCGCCCCGGCTAAATTTCCCGGGTTCCCAATCCTCCTCCCGGCCACCCACACCAGGTGCCGGGCGCCTAGACCAAAGGAAGGTGTCATGGCCCGTCCGTACGAGGTGGTGTACATCTTCGATCCTGCCCTGGACGAAGAGACCATCAATCAGAAGCTCGCCCACTTCCAAAAACTGGTTGACGTCCCCGGCGCCGAGCCGGCCCAGTTCAATCACTGGGGCAAGCGCACGCTCTCCTACGACATCCGGAAGCGCGACACTGGGTACTACGTCGTCGCCACCTTCATGGCGGAGGCGGTGGCGCTCCCGGAGTTCGAGCGCGCCGTGAAGCTCGATGACGGCGTCCTCCGTCATCTCATCGTCCTGAACGACGAGCCGGCCACCCCGGCCCAGGCCGCGCCGGCGCGTTCCGAATACGAGGAGGAAGAGTGAGCCGCCAGAAGAAGGGCGATCCGATCGCCGAGCTCCGCATCCGGGTCATCGACTACAAGGACGAGAAGCTCCTGTCCCGGTTCATCAGTGAGCGGGGCAAGATTCTCCCCCGCCGGCTCTCCGGCGTGTCGGCGCGGCACCAGCGGCAGCTGCAGGTGGCCATCAAGCGGGCTCGGTATCTCGCGCTGCTGCCCTACATCAAGGGTTACAAAGGCTGATGACGGCTCCAGCGGTGCCCCCTCCGGGGCGCCGCGCGAGCCTCGGCGCGGCGGCGGTGCTGGCAGGATTTCTCCTGCTGGCGCCGCCGCTGTATCTGCTGGGCCCTTTCGCGCTCCTCACCCTTCTCGCCCGGCCGCGCACCACCCGGGAGCTCTTCTGGCTCGCCGTCGCCGCCGCCGGGGTCTCCGCCACCCTCGCGGGGGCCGTCCCGCTCGGTGCCATGATGATACGGGTCAGCGGAATCGCGCTCGCCGCGGCGTTCGCCCTCCTCGCCCGCAGCACCCGGGGGCCGCTGTTTCCGAGAGCCCTCGCCGCCATGGTCCTCGCGGCTGCGGCGCTCGGGATCTGGGTGGCCGCCCAGGGACTTGGATACGCCGACGTGGAGTCGGCATTCACGGAAATGCTCCGGGTCAGCTACCGCGCGCTGGGCGAGATGGGCGGCACCGACCCGAAGGCCCGGCAGGAGCTGGAGGAATTCATCCGCCCCCTCCTCGAGGCTGCGCCCGGCATCGGCCGGATGATGCCCGGGCTGCTGGCCCTTGAGGCACTCGCGGGCGTCACGATCGCCTGGAGCTGGCATCACCGCCTCTCGGCCACTCCGCTGGGCCTTCCACCCGGTCGATTCCGCGATTTCCGCTTCAATGACCACCTCGTCTGGGGTGCTATCTTTACCCTCGGCCTGATACTGGTCCCGCAACCGAAGCCGGGCCCGGCCATCGCCGCCAATGTCCTGGTTGTCTGGGTCGGTTTGTATGTGCTGCGCGGGCTCGCGATTCTTTCCGCGATCCTGGCCCCAGCCCCGGTGCCGCTCAAGCTGCTGGCGGTCGGACTCGCCTTCCTGTTGATCCCGGTTGCCCTGGGCACCTGCCTTGCGCTCGGACTCGCCGATACGTGGTTGAACATCCGGGGGCGCCTGGTGCCCCCCGCACCTGGAGGACTGTCCCAATGATGGAAGTGATTCTGCGCGAAGACGTAAAGACCCTTGGTAAGGCCGGCGCCATGGTCCGGGTCAAGCCCGGGTATGCCCGGAATTTCCTCCTTCCGCACGGCCTGGCCTACGAGGCCACCGAGGGCAACAAGAAGCGCCTGGCCGCCGAGTCGAAGGCCCGCGAGGCCAAGGCAGCGATGGGCAAGAGTGAGGCGAATGCGCAGGCCGCAAAACTGGCCGACGTCGCCATCACCATCCACGCCAAGGCAGGAGAGGGCGACCGTCTCTTCGGCTCGATCACGGCGCAGGACATCGCCGACGAGCTGGCCAAGGCCGGCCATGAGATCGACAAGCGGAAGATCGAGCTCGACCACCCGATCAAGCTGCTTGGCGAGCACACCGTCCCTGTCCGGCTCCACTCGGAGGTTCAGGCGGCGGTTCGCGTGAAGGTCGTCCAGGCGTAGCGCCGGGATGCCGATCGGCATCGCCTACATCGATGGCCCCCGCCTGGCCCGGTCGGTCTACGCCGCGGCCGACTGGGTCGCGGCCGGGCGGGACGAAATCAATCGCCTGAACGTCTTCCCGGTCCCCGACGGGGATACCGGAACCAATTTCAGCCTGACCCTCCGCGCCGTCGCCGACGCCTGCCGGGCGCTCGGCGACGCGACGCTTTCGGAGACCGCCGGGACCATGGCACGCGGCGCGGTCCTCGGGGCGAGCGGCAATTCGGGGATGTTGCTGGCGCATTTCCTCCTCGGGTTTTCCGAATCCATCGGCAACCGCAAGACCGCAACAGCGCCGGAGATCGCGGCCGCCATGCGCCGCGGGGCAGACACGTTGTATAGCTCGCTCGACGAGCCCCGAGAGGGCACCATTCTGACGGTGGCCCGGGAGGCCGCAGCCGCTGCCGAGCGGGCCGCCGCCGACTCCCCCGACTTCTCCGAATTCATGCGGCGGATGCTGGCCGAGGGAGAGGTGGCGTTGGCCCACACCCCGGAGCTCCTGGCGGTCCTCAAGCAAGCGGGGGTTGTGGACGCCGGCGGGAAGGGCTTCATGCGCATGATCGAGGGAGTGGTCCGATTCATCCAAGGCGACCCGATCCTCGCCGCCCCGCCCGGGGAGTCCGCCCCCTACAGGTTCCCCGCCGCCGAATTCACGGTCGCCGCGGAGCGCGATTACCAGTTTTGCACCGAATTCATCGCCCGGGGGGAGCAGCTCCCGGCCGCCAACGAAGTCCGGGCCGCCATGCACCAGTTCGGCGGATCGGTCGTCGTGGCGGTGGTCGCCGATATTCTGAAGGTCCATGTGCATACCGACACCCCGGACGCCGTCTTTATCTATGCCGGCCGATGGGGTACCCTGACGTCTACCAAGGCCGACGACATGCGGGCGCAACACAGGGCTCTCTCCCACCTCGAGCGCCGCCCCGTAGCCGTCGTCACCGATACCTCGGCCGATCTTCCCGATTCGGTGCTGGATCGCCACCACATAGCACTTGTGCCGCTCCAGATCCTGTTCGGGGACGTCGTGTTCCAGGACCGGGTGGGGATTCGGCCCGAGGAGTTTTATCGCCGGCTGCGGGCCGCGAAAGAGCTTCCCACCACGTCGCAGCCGACTCCCGGCGATTTCGTCAGGGTGTTCCGGTCGGCGCTGGAGGAAGCAGATGAGGTGGTAGCGGTTCTGCTCGGCGCCTCGCTGTCGGGAACGTACCAGGCGGCACAGGCGGCGGTGAAGGCCGCCGGGCTCGAGCGGGTGACGCTGGTGGACAGCAGGGCCGCGTCGCTCTGCCTGGGCCTTCTGGCGCTCCGGGCGGCTGAGCTTGCGGAGTCGGGATGGCAGGCTCCCCAGATTGCGGCCGAGCTCGAGCGGGTGCGTGATCAGTCGGGTGTGCTGCTGACGGTGGAGACCTACGAGAATCTGATTCGATCGGGCCGGGTGTCGCGCGGAAAGGCCTGGCTGGCGGGAATGCTGGATGTGAAGCCAATTCTGAGTCTCGATCGGACGGGACGCATTGTCCCGGTCGATCGGGTGCGGGGACGGGAGGCGGTCATCAACCGGATGCTGGCGCTGGTCGACCAGGCGCTCACCCCGAGACCGAAAGTGGTTCGGTTCGGCGTGGCGCACGCCGAGGCGCCTGAGGTCGCAGAACGGGTTCGGACGGCGCTGGTGGCGGCCTATCGGCCGAGGGACTGTTTCGTCTCCCTGGCGACCGGGGTGCTCGGAACCCACGTGGGGCACGGCGCATGGGCGCTCTGCTGGCAGGTGGAGGACGGCGCGCCCACTGCCCCGTCCGGTGGGGTTCGCGCAGGGTGAGGCGCCGGGTCGCGGGGAGCAGGAAGCGGGAGGCCTCGGAAGTGCTGGTCGATCTCGCGCTGCAGGCCGCAGACGATCTCAAGGCGCGGGACATGGTGGCGCTCGATCTTCGCGGACTGAACGACGCCACCGACTGGTTCGTCATTGCATCCGGGACCTCCGATGCTCACGTCCGGGGCATCGCGCAGTCGGTGCAGGACCGGCTGACCGAGGCGGGGTTCAAGGCCCACCACGTCGAAGGACTGGCGCAGGGCCGATGGGTTTTGCTCGATTTCGTGGATATCGTCGTCCACCTGTTTCACCCCGAGGCGCGAGCTTTTTACCAGCTGGAGCGGCTCTGGAACGACGCTCCGAAGCTCATGCCGGCGGCCGAAAGGAAGTCTCCATGATACGTCGAATCGCTGCAGCGGCCCTGCTACTCACCGCGATCCCACCGGTCCTCTCCGCCCAGTATTTCGGGCGCAACAAGGTCCAGTACGGCCGCTTCGACTTCAAGATCATCCAGACCGAGCACTTCGACGTTTATTACTACGAGGCCGAACGCGCGGCGGCGCTGGATATCGCGCGCATGGCGGAACGGTCGTACGCGAAGCTCTCCAAGGCGCTCAATCACCAGTTCAACGAGCGAAAGCCGATCATTCCGTACGCCTCGCACTCCGAATTTCAGCAGACCAACACGTCGGGCGGAGAAATCGACGAGAGCACCGGCGGTTTCACCGACTTTCTCCGGCATCGCAACATTTTTCCGCTGACCGGCTCGTACGAGGAGAACCAGCACGTTCTCCAGCACGAGATGGTGCACCAGTTCCAGTTCGACATCTGGTCGCGCGGGCGGGCCAGCGGCGTGCAGGGGATCATCGCGGCCAACGCGCCGCTCTGGTACGGCGAAGGCATGGCGGAGTACTACTCGCTCGGCTCGGAGGATCCGAACACCGCCATGTGGCTCCGCGACGCGGCGCTCGAGGGCAAGCTTCCGACCGCCGAGGATTTCTACCGCGTCTTTCCTTACCGCTTCGGCCAGGCGCTCATCGCCTACATCGGCCAGCGCTGGGGCGACGAGGCAATCGCCCAGATCACCAAACTCGGCTCCGGCGGCGGGATCGAGCCGGCGCTACAGCGGGTGCTCGGCCTCTCCTTTCCGCAGCTCGTGGCGCAGTGGCATGACGCTGTGCAGAAACAGTACCTGCCGGAGATCGGGAACCGCACCAAGGGCCGCGCCGTGGCGAGCGAGCTGCTCACCCGGAAGCGCTCCGGCGGCGGGTGGCACCTCGCGCCGGCATTGTCACCCGATGGAAGCAGGATCGCCTACCTCAGCGAGAAGGATTTCTACTTCATCGATCTCTGGCTGGCCGACGGCAACACCGGCAAGCCGATCCGCCGCCTTTTGAAATCGTCCGCCAGCGGCAATTACGAGACCTTCCGGTTCATCACCTCCTCGGCGAGCTGGGCACCGGACGGGCAACGACTGGCCATCGCGGCCCAGCGAAGCGGCAAGGACGACATCGTCATCGTCGACGCGGTGCGCAACAAGCAGCTCCAGGACATCCGGCTGCCGATTGCCGGTGCCACGACCCCGACCTGGAGCCCCGACGGCAGCCACCTCGTCTTCAGCGGCCTCGACGGCGGCCTCTCCGATCTCTATACCGTCAACGTCGACGGCACCGATCTGCGCCGGCTGACCAATGACAAGGAAGCCGATCTCCATCCGGTCTGGTCGCCCGACGGAAAGACGATCGCCTTCGTGACCGACCGCGGTCCGGGCACCGACCTGAAGGCGCTCCGGTGGACCGATTTCCGCATCGCGCTCTACCATCTCGAGACCGGGACCATCACCTACCCGGTGGGGATGGACGTGGGCCGCAACGTGAGCCCGCAGTGGTCCCCCGACGGCACAGCCATCGCCTTCGTCTCCGACCGGAACGGCGTCGCCAACATCTTCCTGCACGAGCTGGCCGACGGGCAGACCTATCAGCTCACCGATTTCTACACCGGTGTGTCGGGAATCACCGCGCTCTCGCCGGTGCTGTCGTGGGCCCGGCAGGCCGACCGCCTTGCCTTCGTCTATTTCGAGCAAGGCCGCTACGATGTGTACTCGCTCAACGCGCCGCGCACCTTGAAGAAGCAGCCCTGGACCCAGCGGACCATCGCGCAGCGCCCGCTGGCGACGATTGCGCCGTCGGGCGAGGCAGCCCGGCCCGCGGTTGCACGCATCACTCCGCCGTCCGGCCCGCAGATCCTTGGCGGCGGCACGGTCTACCGGACTCCGCGTGGGTTCCGTCGGGCCGACTCCCTGCCCTTCCTGGCCGATAGCAGCCGGGCTTACGAGCCGGTCTCGGTGGCGCGGATTCTCGATTCGTTGCCGTTCACCCCGCCCGATACCAGCGAGTTCACCTTCAAGCCGTACCGCGCGACGCTGGAGCCGGAGTACGTCACCCGGCCGACGATCGGGTACACCCGCGACACCTTCGGCCAGGGGCTGACCGGCTCGACCGCCATCGTGCTGGGCGACATGCTGGGAAATCACCAGCTCGGCTTTGCCGCGTCGCTCAATGGCAGGATCAACGAGACGTATTTCGCGGCGCAGTACGTCAACTTGAGCCGGCGGCTCAACTGGGCGGTCGGGCTCTCGCAGGAGCCCTATTTCTTCTACGAAGGGGCGTTCATCACCCCGAATGGTCCGAACGAAGCGCTCTATGTCGAGCAGATCCGCCGGCTGGTCCTGCGCAACGCCCATATCCTCGGCGCCTACCCGTTCAGCCGGTTCCGCCGGCTGGAGCTCGGCGCCGGCGTCGTCAACGTCGAGGATGACGCGAAGCTGTATACCCAGCCGTTCGACCCCATCTCCGGCGTGGCGACCCAGAGTCCCTTCGTCGAAACGATTTCGGGCCCCAATATCACGTTCGTGCAGCCGACCGCCGCGCTCGTCTTCGACAACTCGCTGTACGGTCCGGTCGGTCCGATGCTGGGGCGGCGCTCGCGGCTGGAAGTGTCCCAGACCCTCGGACAGTGGCAGTTTACGTCGCTCAACTTCGACTATCGCCGCTACGACCAGATCACCAGCTTCCTCACTCTCGCCACCCGGCTGAATTACTTCGGCCGGCACGGACGGGATGAGGGGCAGTTCCGCTTCTTCGCCGGGCGTCCCGAATACATTCGCGGGTACACCTCGGGCTCGTTCGCCAAGAACGAGTGCGCGAACGTCGCCGACGAGAACACCTTCACCGGGTGCAGCCGGCTCGACGAGCTGGTCGGCACCAGGCTGATGCTGGCCACCGCCGAGCTGCGGGTGCCGATCTGGAGCATCCTGAGCTTCCTGCCGGCCGGCTTCCCGCTCCTCGAAGGGGCGCTCTTCTTCGATGCCGGTATGGCCTGGGAGAAAGGGCTCGACATCAAGCTGAAGCGTGAGGCCGGGGATACGCCCGCGCTGGTGCGGACGCCGCTCACCTCGCTCGGAGCCAGCGTCCGCGCGAACATCCTGAACTTCCTGATTCTTCGCGCGGATTATTCGTTCCCCCAGCAGCGCCCCGGGGTCAAGGGGTTCTGGACGATCAGCCTGGGACCCACATTCTGAGCGCTCGACCGTTTCGAGTTCTCCCCCCGACCGCCGCCCGGATCCTCTGGGCGGCGGTCCTGCTAGCCGCGCCGGGATGCCGAACCGATCTCCAGGTGCCCCCGCCCGATCTTCCGGCCGTCGGCGGCCAGGTCTCGCTGCTCCGGTTTCCGAGCGAGGGCGGACCCGTCGAGGCGTATGACCCCGACAGTCTGAACCGGCCGACCTGGACCACTTCGAAGCCGGTGCCCCCGGTGCGCAAGGTCCTCGGCGTGAACCTCGATGAGCGGCTCGCCTGGGCCGTGGATTCGAAGAACAATCTCATCGCCGTGGACCTCGAGTCGCGCGGGGTGCGCCAGCAGCTGAAGGGCGTCACCTTTGCCGCGATGGGACCGGACGGGTCGCTCTACCTCGCGGATGACGGGCACCGCGTAGTGCATTTCGTTCGCCGGAACCCGGTGTCGTTCCAGGACCCGCTCCCCGCGGCGCCGCTGGCATTCTTCGGCTCCCAGAACGACCAGCTCGTGGCGGTCACCGGGGGCAAGACGCCGCAGCTGATCACCGCCAATGCCGAGCGGGGTCTCCACGCGGTCGACGTCCCGGCAGGCGGCGTCTCCGCCACGTACTGGGGGGATCTGGTCGCCGTGGCGGCCGACACCGCGGTGGTCCTCTACGAAACCGGCGGCCGCCGCAACGTGACATCGATCCGGGCGCGCCGGAATGCTCGCGAGGCTGCCTTCAGTCCGAGCGGCCACCGCCTCTACGTCGTCGAGGACGACGACGCGGTGGTGGTCTACGACCGCTTTTCACTTTCGGAGCTCGCGCGGATCAAGCTCCCCGGCGTTCCGAGGGCAATCCGGCTCGACGCTTCGGGACGCTGGATGCTGGCGCGCGCCGCCGACGCCGACTCCGTCTGGATCGTCGATCTGGCCACCCATCGGCTGGCCGCGTCGGCGCCGGGGAGTTGGGCGGCAGATCTGCCGCTCATGGCGGGCGCGTCCACGCTCGTGGTGCGGCTGGGGGACGACGTGGCGACGTACGATCTGCGCCAGGCCCCCCCGGCGCCCCGGGGAGTTCTGAAGGGCGCCGGATCCGATCTGTGGGCGACGGCAGCATGGGTATCGAGGGAGCGGCTTCCCGCCGCGGTGGCCGCTGCCGAATCGGCGACGGTCGCGCAGGACAAGGCGATGGTAGCCGATTCGATCATCGCCCCCGTGACCGACTCGACCGAGATCTACCTGCAGGTGAGTCTCTCCCAAAACCCGATCTGGGCGGCCCAGCTCGCCGACACGCTCAAGGCCCACGGGTTTCCCGCCTCGGTCCTCAAGCCGGAGCAGGCGGAAGAGGGCTATCGCGTCGTCATCGGACCGTATTCGAGCCGGGATCAGGCCGAGGAGACCGGCAAGAAGCTGGACCGCTCCTACTTCGTCATCCGCCGGCCACCAGGTCGCCCCTGACCAAGGGGCCCGAACCGCTTAGTTTGTCCTTCGTGGAGTCGGCGCTTCGCACCGGCCCCGTGCCCACCTCCCGTCCCTGGCCTGACGCATGAAGCTGACCAAGCTGGAGCTTTCCGGCTTCAAGTCGTTTGCGGACACCGTCACCCTCGAATTCGAGGATGGCGTCACCGCCATCGTCGGACCCAACGGCTGCGGCAAGTCGAACGTGTCCGACGCGGTGCGCTGGGTCCTCGGCGAGCAGTCGGCGCGCCTGCTGCGCGGCGGCAAGATGGAGGATGTGATCTTCCAGGGCGCCGCGACCCGCCGCCCGGTCAACCTCACCGAAGTCTCCCTCTTCCTGGACAACACCGGGGGCGATCTCCCGATCGCCTACCAGGAAGTGGTGATCACCCGGCGGCTCTCCCGCTCAGGGCAGAGCGAGTATCTGCTCAACAACAGCCCCGCGCGGCTGCGCGACATCCAGGACCTCCTGCGCGGCACCGGGCTCGGGAGCGATGCGGGCGTCGTCATCGAGGCGAAGATGATCGACCTCCTCCTGTCCGATCGGGCCGAAGAGCGCCGCTCGCTGTTCGAAGAGGCGGCCGGCATCGGGCTTTACCGGGACCGGAAGCACAGCACCGAGCGCCGGCTCGAGGAAACCGCGACCGATCTGCAGCGGCTCGAGGATCTCCTCGCCGAGGTGCAGTCGCAGATCCGCTCGCTGGCCCGGCAAAAGGGAAAGGCCGAGCGGCACGCCAAGCTCATGGAAGAGAAGTTCGCCGTGACGCTGACCCTCGCCCGGCGTCAGCTCGACGAGCTGGCCGAGCGCGCCCTCGGGGTGCAGGAGCGCCACCGGGCGCTCTCGGAGCGACTTCCCCTGCTTCGGGAAGAGCTCGCTGCCGCGTCGGCCACCCAGGAAGACGCGGCGCGCGCCCGCCTCCGCGCCGAAGATCATCGCGCCGAGATCGCCCGTCAGCTCGCGATGGTTCAGGTGGCGCTCTCCCGGCTCGACGGCGACCTGGCCGTCGCGGGTGAGCGGCTGGCCCACGCGCAACAGCGGCGGCGGCGGGACGAAGAGGAGCGGGCCCAGGCGGCCCGGCGCACCGAAGAGGCCGCTGGCGAGCGGACGTCCGCCCAGGCCGAGCTCGAAGCGGCGGAGGTGGAGCACACCGGCATCCGGGTCCGGCTGGAGGAGCGCGCCGCGGCCGAAGAGGATGTGCGGAGCCACCTCACGGCAGAACGGGCCGCGCTGCGGGACGCGGAGGAAGCGGTCGCGGCGCGGGCGCAGGAGCTCCGGTCGCTGGAGGGAGAGCGCACCGCGCTCGAGCAGGAAATCGCGGCTCTCCGGGAGCGCGCGACCCAGGCGGAGACCCACGTCGCCCGGCAGAAGGAGGACCTCGCGCGCGCCGAATCGGATGCGCGCGCGGCCGCCGAGGCCGCCGACCACGGCGCGAGCGAGGCCCTCGCCGCCGCCGCGGAGATGGAGCGGAGCCGCCACACGGTGGCCGAGGCACGGGAGCAGGAAACCACCGAGCGGAATCGCCGGCGGCTGGTCGAAGAGTCGCTGGCGCAGCTCACCACCCGCCGTGCCGCGCTCGAGGAGCTGGAGCGTGACCGGGTGGGGCTCGCGCCGGGCGCCGCGACCTTGCTTGCGGTGCGCGAGCGATTCAACGGCGGAGTGCTCGGGCCGCTGAGCGATTACATCAACGCCGACCGTGATGCAGCCGAGCTGGCGGAGCGGCTGCTTGGCGAGTGGATGCACGCGATCCTGGTGCGCGACCAGGAAGCAGTCGAGGCGATCCGGTATTGGCACGCCGACGCCCAGCCCGGCGCGCTGGTCCTGCTCCCGGTGGATACTGGTCCCCGCACGCCCGTCGATGGCGCGAGTCCACTGCAGGCGCATCTTCACGCCGAGGAACCCGCCGTGCGATGGGTGGATGCGCTGCTCGGAGGATCGGAGGCGCTCGATGGCCGCGGCCACGCGCTGCGGCGGGCCAGCGGCGCCATTCTCCTCGCGGGCCCCTCGGGTGGAAGCGGACCGCTCAGCCGCCGCGCCGAGATCGGCGGGCTCGCCGGAGATATCGAGCAGCAGGAAGCCGTGCGCACAGCGGTCCGTGCGGCGCTGGCCGGGACCGAGGCGCGGCTGCTGGAGCTGGAGCGAGGCGCCGCCGCGTCGTCCACCAACACCGATCGTCTTCGGGAAGCGGCACGCATGGCGGCCGCGCGGCGCCAAGATACGGCGCGCGCGGTGCAGAACCTCACCCGCGAGCTCGCCGAGGCCGATACCGGGCTCGCCCGCCTCGGGGAGCGCGTCGGCGCCGCGGATCGGCGGCACGGCGAGGTGGAGCGCCTGCTCGCGGAAGGCGCCCTGGCGCGGCTGGAGCAGGAGAGCGCCCTGGCGAAGCAGCGGATCCGTGTGATCGCGGTCGAGACCGAACAGGAAGCGGCGCGCGAAAACCGGGTGCACTGGCAAGTGCAGGAGGCGCACGTCGGCGCCCGGCTCCGCGCGACCGAGGAGCGGCTCGATCGCGCCACCCAGACGATCGCCACCGCGGAGGCCGCCGCGCACGCGTTGTTGGGCGAGATCGCGCAGCTCGACGAAGAGAGCGTCGCCCTGACGGCGCAGCAGGCGGCCTGGCAGGAGCAGCGCCGGGAGCGCGCCGAGGCGCTCGAGGGACTCGAGCGCGCGTCGGCGGAATCCGAGGCGTCGCTCGCCGGAGCGGCGGCGGTGCTCGGCTACGCGGAGCGCTCCGTTCAGGCGCTGCGGGAAGACGTGGAGCGCTCGAGCGGGGAGGACCATCGCCTCGAGGTGGAACTGACCGAGGCGGGCGGACTGCGCCGCAGCATTGTGGAGCGGGTGGAGACAGAGTGGAAGCAGCCGTTCGAGCAGCTGCTGGCCTCAGCGTCCCTGCTCGATCTCGACCGGGAGACGCTGGAGACCGAAGCCCTTCGGATCACCGAGTCGCTCGATGCCATCGGACCGGTGAATGCCCTCGCCGTCGAAGAGCACGCCGACGAAACCAAGCGGCTCGAGTTCCTTTCCTCCCAGCGCGACGATCTCGTGGCCGCCCGGCAGTCATTGCTCCAGGCCATCAAGGAAATCGACGGTACCGCCCGGCTCATGTTCCAGGAAACTTTCGTCGCGGTGCAGGAGCACTTCCGCCACGTCTTCCAGACGCTGTTCGGCGGCGGCGAGTGCGAGCTCCGCCTCGCCAATCCGGACGATCCGCTCGAGAGCGAGATCGACATTCACGCCGCGCCCCGAGGCAAGCGCACCCAGCGAATCCACCTGCTCTCCTCCGGCGAGCGGACCCTGGTCGCCGTGTCGCTCCTGTTCAGCATCTACCTCACGAAGCCGAGCCCCTTCTGCCTCATGGACGAGGTGGACGCCCCCCTCGACGACGCGAACGTGGGCCGGTTCACGGCGCTGCTCGACGAGTTCAAGAAGGACACCCAATTCCTGGTGATCACCCATAACCCGCGCACGATGCAGTCGGCCGATGCGGTGTACGGGGTCACGATGCAGGAACCGGGCGTTTCGACGGTCGTCGGCGTGCGTTTGAGCGAGCGACAGGGAGTAGCGAGTAGCGAGTAGCGAGTAGCGAGAAGGGTTTTCCCTTCTGGCTACTCGCTACTCGCTAAGTCCTATGCTGGTTATTCTGCGACCCGACGCATCAAAAGCCGATTGCGATCGCGTCGTCGCGCTGATCGAGTCGCTTGGGCTTACCGCCCACGTCATCGAGGGAACTCAGCGTGACGCCGTCGGGGTGGTCGGAAACGATGGGCGGGTGGACCCCGCCCGCTTCACCGCCCTGCCCGGTGTGGACGAAGTCATCCAGATCACCCGGCCTTACCGGATGGTCTCCCGCGAGTGGCGCGCCGAGCCGACGGTGGTGTCCCTCCCCGGAGGCCGCACGATCGGCGGACGAGACCTGCTCATCGTCGCCGGTCCCTGCTCGGTGGAAAACGAAGAACAGATCTTCGGGACGGCGCGGGCAGTGCTCGCGGCGGGAGCAGGTGCGCTCCGGGCGGGCGCTTTCAAGCCGCGAACCTCTCCCTATGCGTTCCAGGGACTCGGCACCGCGGCACTCGGTCTTCTGGCGGCGGTCCGCCGGGAGACCGGCCTCCTGATCGTCACCGAGGCGATGGACGAAGAGGGCTTGAATCAGGTCGCGGACGTCGCCGACATCGTGCAGATCGGCGCCCGCAACATGCAGAACTACGCGCTGCTCAAGCGGGCCGGTCGCGCCGGAAAGCCCGTACTGCTCAAGCGGGGCATGTCCGCCAGTGTGGCCGATTTGCTCCTGTCCGCCGAGTATGTGCTCTCCGAGGGGAATCCGGACGTCATTCTCTGCGAGCGCGGCATCCGTGGCGCGGATCCCTCCACCAGGAATCTTCTCGATTTGAGTGCGATCCCGTCGGTGAAATCGCTCTCCCATCTGCCGATCATGGCGGACCCGAGCCATGGTACCGGCAAGCGCGCACTGGTGCCCGCGATGGCGCGTGCGGCGGTCGCCGCCGGCGCCGATGGCCTGCTGATCGAGGTGCACGTGGACCCGAGCGAGGCGCTCTCCGACGGCGCGCAGAGTCTCTATCCCGAGCAGTTCGCGCTCTTGATGGAAGAGCTGCGCGGCATTGCCGATGTGATCGGCCGGAGGATTCCGTGAGGTGGTCGGCGGCAAGGAGGCAAGGAGGCAAGGTGGCGCTACTCGTTTGCGCCGTTGCGCCGTTGCGCCTCCCCATCCCCCATCTCCCAACTCCCAACCCCCAAGATCCAGTTTCCCTCATCCGCCGCGCCAGCAGCGTCTATCGGGGTCTCGCGTCGTTGCAGGCGGAATTCGTGCAGGTCATTGAGGACCGAAGTCTGGGGGACACGCTCACCACGACGGGCCGGCTCTACCAGTCGGGACAGAATGCCTTCGCGATGCGATTCAACGATCCTCCGGAGGAAGCGATCGTCATCGATGGCCGCCATACCTGGATCTACACGCCGAGCACGTCGCCGGGCCAGGTGATCAGGATGTCGGTGGAGAGCGATCCGGTGTACGGGGTGAACCTGCTGGCCCGGCTGCTCGACCGTCCAGCCGACCGCTACGCGACAACGTGGCTTCGGACCGACCAGGTGAATGGACGGAAAGTGGAGGTAGTGGCGATCGTCCCCCGCTCGGCCAACGCCAATTTTTCGCGCGCGGTGCTCTGGCTCGATGCCGAGGATGCGCTGCCCCGCCGGATCGAGCTCGACGAGGCGCCGGGAGTGCGCCGCATCCTGACCCTCTCCCGACTCCGGCCAAACGCCACGATCCCCCGGGAGCTCTTCGAGTTCAAGGTGCCCCGCGGGGTGCGGGTCGTCGATCAATAACGTCTAGAGTCCCGCCGCCTTGGCGAGGACGAATTTGTGCAGCCGGATCTCCCACCGTCCGGTGCTCTCGCACGCCATGGGCTGCCGTGCCCCCTCCGCCACATTCACCGCGCCGCCCAGGAGAACGGTCCGGATCGTGGAGAGGTCCGCGCCCTTCGGCTCGATCGTCGTCATCACGATCATGTAGACCCGGTAGCTGTCGGCATACGGCCCGGTGATTCCGTCGCCGCAGCCGAGATAGGTCGAGATCTGCTTGCCGCCGAGATCGCCGCTGCGGTGAAAGACATTTGTCTCCACCCTGCCTCCAGCGGAATCGCGTACCTCGGCGGGGATCTTGAGCTCATTGAACGCGGCGAGCACGGCCGCATACGTCTTGGCCGAGGGAAACGGCACGTCGTAGGCCGTGCCGGTCGTATCGGTAATCACCTGGGTTATCTGCCCGGGGACCACGATGACCGTGCGGCTCTTCTGAGCGGCCAGGGGGGACGCGGCAAGCGCGGCGAGAGGGAGGAGCGCAAGGAGTTTCATGGGGAACCTTTCGGACATGCCGGTTCTCAGGGGTCGGCGACCAGACCAACCACCGCTCGGGCGCTGCCGGCGCGCACCAGAAGCCGGCGCGCGGCGGCAAGCACCTGGTCGGTGGCCCCGGTGTCGGTAACGGCACGATCGGGGACGATACCGCCTCCGCCCTCCAGGGGCCGGCCCCCGTCGCTTTTCAGCTTGGGTCGAGGCGTCAAATCGGCCCCGGTGCGCGGCGGACGCTGAATCTGGCGTCCGCTCGGCGTCATCCAGAGCGCAGTGGTGAGCCGGAGCGACGCGCCCTCGCCCAGCGGAAAGGTGCTCTGGGTGACGCCCCGCCCAAACGTCGTTGCACCGAGCACGGCGGCGCGATCGTGATCCTGCAGCGCGCCCGCCGCGACTTCGCCGGCACCGGCGGTTCCGCCGTCCACGAGAACTGCCATCGGGATCGAGTCGAACGGTGAGGCGCTTGAGTCGGTGAGGGTAACCGACGGTGTTCCTGGCCGCCCCCGGCTCACCGCCAATGTGCTCCGCGGTCCGAGAAAGAGATCAGCCAGCGCGGCACCCTGCTCGAGTGCGCCGCCCACGGCGCCGCGAAGATCGAGCACGAGGGACCGCGCGCCCTGCCGGCGAAGCGCTTCGACGGCGGCGCGAACGCTGTCGGCGGCCGCCGCAGAGAATTTCCTGAGCTGCACCACTCCCACCTGGCCGGGAAGCATCGAGGTGACGATGCCGGGCACTTCCCGCGCCGGGCCGCGAATCACAACGAGCGAAATGTGGCCGCGAGTTCCCGGACGGCCGAGCCGCAACGTCGCCCGGGTCCCGGGCTCCCCGTCCAGCAGACGCATCCCGCGCTCGAGCTGCGACGCATCGATCGGGATGGAATCGACGGCGAGGAGCACGTCGCCATCCTCCACCCCGGCGGCGTCCGCCGGGGACCCGGGTGCGGTCGCCACGACGACAGCGGCTCCATCCCGCCGGTCGAGGTAGAGTCCCTGCGGGCTGGCCGAATCGGGAGACGCAGCCTGCTGACCGGGGAGCAGGAGCACAGCGTATGGGTCATCCAG
The DNA here is from genome assembly GCA_964439025.1 of uncultured Gemmatimonas sp. Classification (GTDB taxonomy): domain Bacteria; phylum Gemmatimonadota; class Gemmatimonadetes; order Gemmatimonadales; family GWC2-71-9; genus JABFSM01. The sequence continues at coordinate 73,745 of CAYTMW010000003.1, forward strand.
CTGCTCGATCACCCCGGTCGCGGCCAGGCGATAGAGCTCCTGCGCGTCGAGCGAGTCCACGGCGAACGACTGTACGTGCGAGAAGACCCCCTCGAAGAGCCGGGTCCCGGCGACGACGGGCGCGTCGGCCGCCGGGGTGGCGGTCGTCCGCGGCGTCATGAAGAGGCGCCCCACGGCGACGAGGGCGCCGATCGAGATGCCGATGACGAGGAACCAGCGCGCGCGCATGCGTGTGGCTAGGACACGGCGGCGGGCGCGAGCGCGGGGCGCGCGGCGAGCAGTGCGGACCAGGCGCGGTCCGCGAGCTCGTGACGCGGGAGTGTGGCTTCGAGGTGCACCACGCCGGGGCCGGTCTCCGCGCGGTACCGGGCGGCGACCCGCTGGTGGAAGTCAAGCGGCTCCCGGTCGAGGCGGTCCTGCGATTTCCCGGCCGCCACCTGCCGCGCCGAGCCGGTTTCCGGCGCGACGTCGAGAATCAGGGTGAGATCGGCCCGGAGCCCGCCGGTCGCTGCGTCGTTGACCCAGGAAACCATCGGGAGCGGCAGCCCCCGCCCCGAGGCTTGGTACGCCATGGTGGAGAGATCGTACCGGTCACTCAGGACGATCTTCCCGGCGGCGAGCGCCGGGCGGATCACCTTGCCCACCAGGTCGGCCCGCGCGGTGACGATGTACAGAAGCTCCTTCTCCGGCGTCCACTGCCGGTCGGCGTGCAGCAGCTCCTTCCGGAGCGCCTCCGCAGCGTCGGTGCCACCGGGTTCCCGAACCATCACCGGCTCGTGCCCAAGAGCGCGAAGGCGAGACGCAAGCGCCACCGCGAGGGTGCTCTTCCCCGCGCCTTCGGGGCCTTCGAGGACCAGGAAAAAGCCTTCGCTCATGCCAGCGTGATGATGCTACTGGTGGATCCGCGCTCGATTCCCGCGCTCATCTGCTGATTCACCTTGGTCATCAGCTTTTCATAGTTGGCCCGCGCGGTCACGTACGCCTGGCCCTGCGAACTCACTTCGAGCTCCCGCACGGCGGTCTCGTACGCCAGAACCGTCGGCTCCTCGGGCACCTTCCGCGCCGCGACCTGCTCGTCCATCTGCCGGGCAAGCTGATCGATCTTTTCCAGCCGCGCACGGGTCTCCGCGTCCTCCTGCAGGATCTTCTCCGCCCGCCGGAGGGTCTGGTACTCGGTCGACTGGCCGATGAGCCGCCCCAGCTCCTGCGCCTTTTCCTCGATCATTCCCCTTGCCCCCGGCGCGCGATCAGATAGCGCGCGCGCCCGAAGAGATCATCCAGCACGTTGATGCTGCCGAGGCCCACCGACCGCGCCAGCTCGGCGACGGCGGCGCTGCGAGTGAAATCTAGCTCCATCACCATCCACCCTCCCGGGGCGAGGAGGACAGGCGCCTCAGCGAGGAGTCGCCGTGCCAGCGCCAACCCGTCGTCCCCCGCCGCGAGCGCGAGACGCGGCTCCCACGCCTTCACCGAACGATCCAGCGCTTCGTATTCCGCCTCGGTAAGGTACGGCGGGTTCGAGACCAGCAGATCGAAACGTTCCCCCCGCAGTCCGGCGCCAAGGTCACTGCGGACGAGCTGCACGGGGAGCCCCGTGGCGCGAACATTCTCCCGGGCCAGCGACAGCGCCAGAGCGGAGATGTCACTGCCGGTGACGGACGCGAACTCCCCTTCCTGCGCGAGCGAGAGCGCGAGGCACCCGCTGCCGGTGCAGAGGTCGAGCGCGCGACCGGAGCGTACCAGGCGGAGGGCGTGATCCACCAGAAGCTCGGTTTCGGGCCGGGGGATCAGCGCCCGCCGGTCTGCGCGCAACTCGAGATTGCGAAAGCCCGCCGAGCCGAGCACATGCGCCAGCGGCTCGCCGGCGATCCGTCGGGTGACCGCGGTCTCGAAGCCGAGCTGCGCTCGCGTGTCGGAGTCGCGGTCCCGGTCGAGCACCACCTGTCCCGGGGTGATCCGGTTCTGCCAGGCCCAGAGGCGGTTGGCCTCGCGGCGGGGTTTGACGATTCCCGCCGCGCGCAGCCGCTCGGCCGCCGCGTCGAGCAGGCTTCCGATCGCCGGCGGGCTGTCAGAGCTCACGGGCTTCCTGCCGGCTCGCCATCCGCAGCGCCTTGACGATCTCCTCGAGATCGCCGTCCATGATCGCGGGAAGGTTGTGCACCGAGAGGCCGATGCGGTGATCGGTCACCCGGCTCTGCGGAAAGTTGTACGTGCGGATCTTGGCCGAACGGTCGCCGGTGCCGACCATCGCCTTCCGGTCGCGCGACCGCGCCGCTTCCTGTGCGGCGATCATCTTGTCGAGGATGCGCGAGCGGAGGACCGACATCGCCTTGATCTTGTTTTGCAGCTGGGACTTCTGGTCCTGCTGCTGCACAACGGTGTTGCTGGGCAGGTGGGTGATCCGGACCGCGCTGTCGGTGGTATTGACGCTCTGGCCTCCGGGGCCCCCCGACCGGAAGACGTCGATGCGGAGATCGTTGGGCTCGATCTTCACATCCATCTCTTGCGCCTCGGGGAGCACCGCGACCGTCGCAGCGGAGGTATGGATTCGGCCCTGGGATTCGGTCTCGGGGACCCGCTGCACCCGGTGCACCCCCGATTCCCGGCGGAAAAGGCCGTACGCATCTTCTCCGCGGATCGCGATGATCGCTTCCTTCACCCCGCCGAGCGTCCCGTCGCTCACGGTGAGCGGCTCGACCTTGAGGCCCCGGCGTTCGGCAAAGCGGGTGTACATCCGTAGCAGATCAGCCGCGAAGAGGGCGGCTTCGTCTCCCCCCGTACCGGCGCGGATTTCCACGATGGCGTCGCGATCTTCGAAGGGGTCGCGCGGAACCAGGAGATCTTCGAGCTCCTTCTCCAGGGCGACAATCTCACCGGGGAGCCGGTCGATGTCGGCCTTGACGAGTACCGCCATTTCGGGATCGGCCTCCTCGGCCAGCTCCCGGGCCTGCTGCAGATCGCTTCTGAGACGGAAGAGCCGCTCGGCGGCGCGAACGATCGGAACGAGGCGGGAATGCTCGCGGCCGAGGGCGGAGAGGCGCTCCGGATCCTTGGCAACCGCCGGGTCGGACAGCGCCGCGGAGACCTCCTCCGCCCGCGCGAGCGCTTGGCGGAGTCTGGCCTCCACGGTTTATTGCGCGGCGGTGGGGGCCGCCTGCTCCGAACCGTACTTGCGACGGAACCGGTCCACCCGACCCGCCGTATCCATCAGCCGTTGCTTGCCGGTGAAATAGGGATGGCAGGCATTGCAGACTTCGACGTGGATCGAGGCGGCAGTGCTGCGCGTCTCGAACTTGTTCCCGCACGCGCACACGGTTTCGATGGTGCGGTACATCGGATGCAGATTGGGCTTCACGGTCATACTCCGTAAGTCGTTGCGAGCCATGAAACTTAGCTGTGCCCGCGGCGGTAGGCAACCCTCCCTCTCAGCTTCCGATTTGACACTCCTTAGGGCGCAGCCCTATGCTCCGGGCATTCCCAGAGAATGAGGACGCATGGCCCTCGATCGGCACGACCTGCTTCGCGCCGTTCCGCTCTTCCGCCGGGTTCCCGAGGCCGATCTCGGCACGATGGCCGATCTGGTGCGCGAGCGCCGGCAGCCCAAGGGCAGCCTGATCCTCACCCAGGGCGATGAAGGGGAGGCCCTTTTTCTGATTCGCATCGGCCAGACCCACGCCTCGATCGGGCAGATGGTGGGCGCGAGCCGGGAGACCGTCTCTCGCACGATGCGAAATCTGGTGCTCCGGAATGTGATCGGCGTCACGCGGAAAGGAATCACCCTGCTGGATTTGCCGGCGCTCCGACTCGCCGCCCAGCAGGCGGCGTGAGGATCACCTTCTGGGGAGTGCGCGGCTCGATCGCCGTCCCGGGAGTCGAGACCACCCGCTACGGGGGTAACACGCCCTGCGTGAGCGTGGAGGACGGCGCCGGTCTTCTCGTGCTCGATGCGGGAACCGGCATCCGTCGCCTCGGTGAAGCGCTGGCGTCGCGCCGGCACAGCGGCGCGATCGATGTGCTCCTCTCGCACACCCATATGGATCACATCCAGGGCCTCCCGTTCTTCGCCCCGATCCACGATGCGCATGCCAAGGTCCGGATCTTCGGCCCCGCTCCGGGTCCTATTTCACTGCATGAGACCCTGCGGCGTCTCATGACGCCGCCGCTCTGGCCGGCGCATTACGCGTCGACCGCCGAGCGGCTTCAGGTGAGCGAGATCACGGCGCTCGAATTTCCGACCAACTACTTCCAAGTCCGGGGAATTGCCCTTCGTCATCCTGGTAGGACGCTGGGATACGCCATCTCCCCGCTCACCGGTGGACCATCGGTCAACTATATGACTGACAACGAGTTAGGCCAATGGACCGGAGTGCCTGACTGGCAGGTCGAGCTGGTAGGCTTCTTGCGAAACGGAGAGGTACTGATTCACGACGCGACGTATGGCGAGCACGAAATCCCGGCTCGAACCGGGTGGGGCCATTCGAGCGCAAATCAGGCGGTTGATCTGGCCGTCGCGGCGGGGGTGCGGAAGCTGATACTCTTCCACCACGCTCCGCAGCACGGCGATGACGAGATCGACCGGATTCTTGCGGAGGCGCGGCGCCGGGTGGCGAGCGCCGGGGTCAAGCTGGACGTCGAGGCGGCCGCCGAAGGGTTGGCGCTCGACATCTGAGGAGGAAGAAATGAACACGAGGATTCGGAAGCTTTCTCTGCTGAGCGTGGCCGCAGTCGCCATGCTCGCGCTTCCGCTGGCCGGCCAGGATTCCCGTCCGGGGATCGCGGTGCTACCCTTCGAAAACGGCGGCAGCTACGGCAAGGACAAGGAGGACTTCGATGCCCTGCGGAAAGGGATCGCCGCCACGCTCATCTTCGAGCTGGCGCGGAATCCTGCCGCGCGCCTGGTCGACCGAGAACAGACCCAGCGCCTGCTCGACGAGCAGGGACTCGGGGTTGCCGAGCGAGTCGATGCCGCCACCGCGGCAAAGGTCGGTAAGCTGGTCGGCGCGCGCTATATGATCACCGGATCGTTCATCGATCTCTACGGAGACTTCCGGGTGGACGCCCGGATCATCAACGTGGAAACCGGCGAGATCATGAAGGTGGTGCGTAGCGATCCCAAGCTGCACGACCGCCGGGACATGTTCCGGATGATCGAATCGGTCGCCCAGCGGATCATGAGCGACGCGAATCTGCCTCCGCTTCCGGCCGGCACGGCACAGCGCACGGCGATCCCGACCGAGGCCTTGGCGCACTTCAGCCGGGCGCTCCTCTACGAGGACCGCGGCGACAAGGCGAAAGCGGTGGAGTATTACCAGAAGGCACTGGAGGTCTTTCCAAATTACACCGAGGCCAGCGCGGGGCTCAGAAAGGCTCGCGGGTCCTGAGGCCCGCCCACACGCCGGCGTGGATCGGTAAGGCCAGCGCGATCAGCTCGAGGTTGTTCTGATCGAACGAGGGAAGAAGTTTGAGCAGGAGACCCAGCGCCGCCAGCGCCGCCACCACGAGCGCGAGGCGGCGCGCGGTTTTCATCGCCCCGCCACCCCGGCGTATTGCCGCTGGCAGCACCACGGCGAGTGCGAGGGCGAGCAGGTTGAAAAGGAAGAGGTTCTCGTTCTGGTGCGCGGCCCGGTGGGAGCTCAGCAATGAAAGCCAGGTGATGCCGAGGCCCGCGATGCCGGCGAGCAGGGCCCACAATGTGGCGAGAGCGAGGAAGAACCCGCGGCCCCCAGTGACACCGCCAAGCAGTGCAAGCACTCCACCGACGATGACCCCCGCCAGCAGATACCGCCACGTCCAATTCGACGGCCGCGCCGGGACCGGCCAGCGGCCGCCCTCGGCAATCACCTGATTCGATTTGACCAGCGGCCCCGGCACCCCATCGGGGCCGGCGACCTGAACGCTGTCGAGATGCTCGAAGAGCCGTCCGGGAAGAAACATCTGCTCCCACCGGGACATTTCCCGGTCCACCGGCTGTCCCAGCGCGAGCATCAGCCCGGTGTAGAGGAAGGCATTGTGCTCGTTGAGCCGCCTGGTCTCGTCGCGCCAGGTGAAGCCGGACGGACGCTCAGCGTACCGGCGAATGGCGCCGCCCAGCACCCGGTCGAGCGCGTCCCGAATCCTGGTGGAGCAATTGTCGAGGTAGAAGTCGTAGGCGTAGGCCGCGTTCTCCGGCCGGATGTTCGTCTCCAAAAACTCCTTCAGCTCCTTTCGCTGGGCCGGAGTGAGATCCAACTCCTGCGCCCAGATCTTCCGGCCCTCGGAAGCGTAAAACCTGATGTACTTGTCGGGGAGAGAATCCTCCCCCATCGAATACCACAGCTTTCCCTGGGCAAACCGGAGAACGAAATTCTTCTGGTTGAAATCGAAACGGCCGTAGTCGTAGTGGCGGTCGGCGCCGGTGGAATTGTCGTGGATCCACAACGCGTTGTGGCCGAACCGCTCGAAGACCAGCCCACCCGTCTCGTACGTGAGCAGGGTGACGGTCAGCTCGGAGCCGGGCTCGGTCTGAGCGAATAGCGAGGAGCGAAGAGCGAGGAGGGAAATCCCCACAATGAGCAGCAGCCTCACAGCGCCACGTCTTTTCCGTCCGCGTCCGACTTGTAGATCGCCTCCAGCACCTTGAGCAGGGTGATGTGCTCCGTCAGCGGCGGGACCTCCGCGTCCCCGGCGATCGCGGCGAGGAAATGCGCCCACTGGGCCCGGAACGACGCGGAGAACGAGTTCTCCCGCGAGAGACTCCCGGTGGGAGAGACGTCCTGCGCTATGCCGTTGAGCTCCTTCCAGACATGCAGCGGATTGATGCCCGCGGTCCCCTTGGCGCCGCGGAGCCCGACGCCGAAGCGTTCCCCTTCCCCGATGTGCCGCCAGGTGACGTCCACGAAGATCGAGGCTCCGTTCTCACAGACGACGTAGGCGCTCCCCGACTGCTCGACGGCCCGCTCTCCCTTGGGACGCACCAGCGCGGCGCTCACCCGCGCCGGCGCCGGATTGCCCGCCAGCCAGAAGCAGAGATCGAGCATGGTGAGGCCGAGATCGAGCATCACACCGCCTCCCGCCTCGTCCTTGCGCTGCCGCCAGCCCAGCGCCGTGCGCGCCGGGCGGGCCACGTGCCAGCTCGAGCGGATGCTGTCGATTTCTCCCAGCTCGCCGCTCTGCACGAAGCTGCGCACTGCCTGGGCATCGGGACGATAGCGGTGGGTCATCCCGACCATCACCACCCGGTCCCGCTTCTCCGCCGCCTTGGCGATCTTCTGCGCCGCCGCGGCGGTGAGCCCAAGCGGCTTCTCCACCAGCACGTGGCAGCCGGCGGCCAGCGCCGCCAGAATATGGGGTTCGTGGAGATGGTTCGGCGTGGCGATCAGAAGGGCGTCCACCCGCTCGTGGCCCAGCAGGTCCTCGATATCGTCGAACACATCCGGAATCCCGAATCGCGTGGCCAGGGCTCGCGCCTTCGGAAGATCGGTGTCGCAAATGGCGGCGAGCTCGACGCTCTTGAGCTTCTTGAGGACGGGCATGTGCGCCACTTGCACCACGGCGCCGGCGCCGATGAGCCCGATACGGACGGGGTCGCTCATGGGTGGGTCCTCTGACTAATAGGTGCGGATCAACTGGGTCCCCGGAAAATAAGCCGAGAGGATGTCCTCGTACGAGAACCCGGCCCGGGAGCGCCCCAGCGCGCCCCACTGGCACATCCCGACCCCATGACCCGCGCCGGAGCCGGAGATGGTGAGCTCGACGATCCGGGGCCCTTCCCGAGTCACCTGGACGGTGAAATTCGCGCTCCGGAGTGGGCTCCCGTCCCGGGTGCGTAGCAGCAGTCGGGCGGCCGGACCTGACAGCACAAGCGCACCGTCCCCTCCCTGAATCTCCAATCTCGCCACTCGTCCAGTAGCGGTCCGATCGAGGATCCGGATGTCGCGAAGATCATCCGCCAGGGCGGGATTCCCTCCCGCCGCCGGCAGCGTCGAGCGGAGTCCCCGCGCCAGCGCCTCGCCAGACCAGGTCTCCCGCCACTGGTAACGGGGGGAAATGGCGCACCATGCCCTGCCGTTTTCGTCGACATCGCGAATCGAGCGAAGGTAGGGACGCGTCGCATAGCTGAACACCTCGGGACCCGGGGCGGTCAGCCCGCCGCAGGTCGAATGAAAAAAAATGTCGATCAGCCCCCCTTCGTAGGTGAGGACCCTCCCCGCCGTTTCCGCCACCGCCTGGTCGGAGGCCGGACTCTCGAAACCCACTCCGGCGTAGGCCTGGTCCGCCACGGTGGCCATGAGGTCATAGCCGCGGGTTCTCCATCTTCCGACGTTCCGAAGCGCCAGCGTGCGGGAGACCACTGCCTGCGCTCGGAGCGCCGCCAGATCCTGGTCAGTGCGGCGCCCCAGCTCCGCACCCACCACGCCCCGCAGGTATTGCTCAACGCCCAGGATATTGAGCGCCGTCACACCGGAGGCGGCCGGCGAGAGCACCACTTTGCCTCGGTATTCCCGGCCATTGAAGCGGACCGGCGTCCCCGAATCGGCCGGCGTGACCATCAGGGACGCGACCGCAGTGGCGCCGGCGTTTGACACGCGCAGGCCGTCAGACGTGGAGGTGACGCTGGTGGTGGCCCCGGCGGGAACGGTGAAGGCACTCTCCCCATCGGGAGTGGCGACGAGGAGCGCGGTGCCCCCTCCGAGCGTTACCGACGCCGCGCCGGCGGGCAGCGCGATGCGGATGGTCGGCATCGTGACTTGAGGAGTGACGGGGCCGGTGTCGGGACGGGCGCAGGCGGTGGCGAGAAGCGCGGTGGCGAGCCACCGGAACCTCGCACCGCTACCCACGATAATTGCCGAACTTGAGCTCCAGCTCGAAATCCTGCGCCTTGAGGAACGCGATGACCGTCTGCAGCTCATCCTTCGAGGGACTGGTCACCCGGAGCTCATCGCCCTGAATGGAGGCCTGCACCTTCTTGAAGCCCGCTTCCTTGATCGCCTTCTGAATCTTTTTGGCGGTCTCCTGCGGAATCCCCTGGGTGAGCGCGATCTCGCAGCGCACCGAGGTGCCGGCGCCGGGAATGAATTCGCCGGTCTTGAGGTTCTTGAGGGGAACGCCCCGTTTGGCACACTTGGCCTGAACCACCTCGAGCACCTGCTTCATCCGGAACTCGTCGTCGGCCGCAAGCTTGATGACGCCCTTGGTCCGGTCGAATTCGATGGTGACGTGGGTGCCCTTGAAGTCGTAACGCTGGGCGATCTCCTTGACCGCCTGATTCACCGCATTGTCGACTTCCTGGAGGTCCGCGCCGGTCGAAACGTCGAAAGATGAGGTGCCAGCCATGCTCAGGAGAGGAAGGATTCGAGGGCCTTGGAGCGGCTCACGTGGCGGAGCCGGGAAAGCGCTTTTTCCTTGATTTGGCGGACCCGTTCCCGGGTGATCCCGAGAAGGGCGCCGATTTCTTCGAGTGTCATCGGCTCCGGACTGTCGAGCCCGAAGTAGAGCCGGAGGATCTTGGCCTCGCGCTCCTTGAGCCCTTTGAGCACTTCCTCGATGCACTGGTTGAGCGCGTGCTCGAAGGTCTCCGCGTCGGGGCCGGGGTTCTGGTTGTCGGGAAGGTAGTCGAGCAGGCGGTTGTCTTCCCCCGGGCTCATCGGCGCGTCGAGGGAGAGGTGGTTCTGCGAGATGGAGAGGGTCTTCTGCACCTCCTCCATGTCGATATCCATCCCCTCGGCGATTTCCGCGGGCGTCGGCTCCCGCCCCAGCTCCTGCAGGAGCGCTGACGAGCGGCGGGTGATCCGGTGCAGCGCGCCGGCCCGGTTGAGTGGCACCCGGACGATCCGGCTCTGTTCCGCGAGCGCCTGCAGAATCGCCTGGCGAATCCACCAGACCGCATAGGAGATGAATTTGATCCCCTTGGTTTCGTCAAATTTGTGGGCCGCGCGAATCAGGCCGAGGTTCCCCTCGTTGATGAGATCGGAGAGGGAAACGCCCTGGTTCTGGTATTTCTTGGCAACCGAAACGACAAAGCGAAGGTTGCTGCGGACCAGCTTGTCGAGCGCCTCCTCTTCCCCAAGGCGAATGCGCTGGGCGAGGCGGACCTCTTCCTCCTGGGGGATCAGCGGGTACTTGCTGATTTCCCGCAGGTATTGATCCAGCGAGCCCTCGTCCGACGACGTGGAGCTGCTCTTCGAAGAAGACCCGACCTGCAATGGTTTCATTTCGGGAGAGGGGCCTCGGTGAAGCGGGGGTTGGGGGTTGGGGGTTGGGGTGAACAGGGAACCGCACGCTCATGTTGTTCCCCAACCCCTAATCCCCAATCCCTAATCCCCTAACGAATAACCCTGATTGTCAGGGAGTCAATCGTAATTGTCGATCTGGGCCCGTTGCAGCGTGCCGCTGTAGTCAACGTAGCACACTTTGGTCTCAGAATAGAACTCGTAGACTTCCCAGCCGCCCTCCCGATGGCCGTTGCCGGTCTGCTTCACGCCGCCGAACGGGAGATGCGCTTCGGCGCCGATGGTGGGCGCATTGATGTAGGTGATCCCGTTGTCGAGATCCTGCATCGCGCGGAACGCGAGGTTGATGTCGCGGGTGTACACCGAGCTCGAGAGGCCGTACGGCACTCCGTTATTCACTCGTACTGCTTCATCGAAGCTGCTCACCCGGATGACGGTGAGCACCGGACCGAATATTTCCTCCTGCGCGAGGCGGCTCCTGGGCCTGGCGCCGGCAAAAATCGTCGGACGGTAGAACCATCCATTCCGCAGCCGCGGGCTCCGCGGCCGCCGGCCGCCGGTGATGAGCTCCAGTCCTTCATTCCGTCCGATTTCCACGTACCGCTCCACCTTGTCCCGCGCGGTTTCGTGGATCAGCGGGCCGACGTCGGTGCCATCCTTGCGGCCGTCGCCCAAGTCGAGACGGTCGGCCGCCTCCTCCAGGCGCCGGAGAAAGCGATCGTGAATCCGGCGGTGCAGAATGAGCCTGCTGGTGGCGGTGCACCGCTGGCCGGTGGTGCCGAATGCCCCCCAGAGCACGCCGTCGAGCGCCAGATCGAGGTCGGCGTCATCCATGACGATCATGGCGTTCTTCCCGCCCATCTCGAGCGAGAGCCGCTTGTGGGTCCGTCCGCAGGCCTCGCCGATCGCGGAGCCGGTCGCGGTCGAGCCGGTGAAGGAAATCACCGGTACCCCGGGGTGCTCGACCAGCGCGCGGCCGGTGTCGCCGGCACCGTGCACCAGCTGAATCACCTCGGGGGGAAGTCCCGCCTCGAGGAGAATCTCGACCAGCAGATGGACGGTATGGGGCACGTCCTCGGACGGCTTGATCACCACGCTGTTCCCGCACACCAGCGCGGGAAACATTTTCCAGGTGGGAATGGCGAGCGGAAAATTGAACGGGGTGATGAGGCCCGCGACGCCGATCGGGCGGCGGTAGCTCATCGCCCACTTGCTGCGCAGCTCGCTCGGCACGGTATGACCGAAGAGCCGGCGGCCCTCCGAGGCGGCGTAGTACGCGGTGTCGATCCCCTCCTGCACATCCCCGCGGGTTTCGGCGAGCACCTTTCCCATTTCGCGGGTCATTGCCCGCGCGATCGCTTCCTTGCGTTCGGTGAGGAGGTCGCCGACACGCTTCAGCACGTCGCCGCGCGCGGGCGCGGGTACCCGCGACCACTTCCGGAATCCTTCGGTGGCGGACTGCACCGCCGCACTGACGTCCTCGGGCCCCGAATCGGGAAACCGTCCAATCAGGTCGCGAATGTTGGCGGGGTTGCGGTTCTCGACGTAGCGGCCGGTCGAGGGACGGACCCAGCGGCCGGCGATGAAATTCTTGAACGTAGTCGGCATCTATCTCTTGGATGCTGGGTGCTGGGGGCTGGGTGCTGGAGACTGCCTCACTGGCAGGTCCACGTCCAGGTTTGCTTCGGGTACGTGGATCGATCGAGAATCACCTTGGTCACCAGGACCGCACCAGTGAGCGTGACCAAGAGTGACACGATGTGTGCGACGGCCATCCGGCTTTTCCAGCTCGCAACCACACCCCAGAGACCGACCAGCACGACACCACCCGCGGCCACGAGGTAGCCGTAGAGCGGGATCCCGCAGGCGTGCGCGTACGGCCAGGCGAGTGCGACGCTTGCCGCTACCGCCACGCCGAGAAAAACCTGGACCCAGGTGGCGAGGACTCCACGGCCGGTGCGGGTGGGCGCCACCGGGGCCGCCCGCTGCGAAGCAGGTAGGGCAGCCGGTCCTCCCCTGGCTCCCTGACTCCCTGGCTCCCTGGCTCCCTGCACTGGCTGCTTGGCGATGATCTTGTCGATCTCCGCCATCTCCTTGTCCCAGTCCCGCGGTGGGCCGGTCACGTGTCCTCTCGGGTGAGCTGATACTTCTCGATCTTCTTGTACAGATTGGATCGCGGCATGTCCAGGGCGCGCGCGGTCTCCGCCACGTTCCAGCCATGCTCCCGGAGCTTGGCGAGCAGGAAGCCGCGCTCCGCGTCCTGTTTGAAATGCTCGAAAGTCGGCGCTCGTCCCGCTTCGGGAGTGACGCCCGCGACGGCGCCCGCGTCCCCCGCGGGGAGCAGGCGCTCGACGTCCGCGGCGGTGATCTGCTTCCCGGCGGCGAGGATCAGGAGCCGCTCGATGGCGTTCCGGAGCTCGCGGACGTTTCCGGGCCAGCTCCGCCGCTGTAGCGCCTTCACCCCGTCCGGGGTCACCGGCCGGGGCGCAACTCCGGCGCCCCCCGAGAGCGTCGCCACGAAGTGCTCGACGAGCGCGGGAATGTCCTCGAGCCGCTCGCGGAGCGGCGGCACCGTGATCGGCACCACGTTCAGCCGGTAGAAGAGATCCTCGCGGAACCGGCCCTCGCCGATCTCTTCTTCGAGATCCTTGTTGGTCGCGGCGACGACGCGCACATCGGCCTGCACCGACTTCGCGGCCCCGATGCGGGTGACCATCCCCTCCTGCAGCACCCGGAGCACCTTGGCCTGCGCCGAGAGCGACATGTCGCCGACTTCATCCAGGAATAGAGTGCCGCCGTCCGCCAGCTCGAATTTCCCGGCACGATCCGAAAAGGCACCGGTAAAACTTCCCTTCATGTGCCCGAAGAGCTCGCTCTCGATCAGCTCCGAGGGAATGGCCGCGCAGTTCACCTCGATGAAGGCGTGATCGCGCCGCGGCGAGGTCTCGTGGACGGCACGCGCCACCAGCTCCTTGCCACTTCCGTTTTCGCCGGTGATCAGCACCCGCGCGTGGGTCGGGCCCACCCGGTCGATCAGGGCGCGCACCTCTTCCAGCGCAGGGCTGGTGCCGACCATCGGGTAGCGGGTGTCCAGCGCGCGTTTGAGCTCGCGGTTCTCGCCGGCGAGCGCCGACTGCTGCAGCGAATTGCGCAACGTCACCAGCAGCCGGTCGGTGTCGAGCGGCTTCTCCAGGAAGTCGAACGCGCCACGCTGGGTCGCCGCCACCGCCGTGGCAATAGTGCCGTGCCCCGAGATCATCACGACCGTCGCGGGCGGATCGAGGTCGCGGAGACGGGTGAGCGTCTCCAGTCCGTCGAGCCCGGCCATCTTCACATCGAGCAGCACGACGTGGGGATGGAATTCCAGGCAGACGGTGATGCCCTCTCCCCCCGACGCGGCGGTGCGCACCTGCCAGCCCTCGTACTCCAGAACCTGGCGAAGCGCGTCCCGGATGCCGCCTTCGTCGTCGATGACCAGAATCCGGTTGCTCATCGCGCCGCACCCGTGCCGTAGAGGGTTACACCCGATGGCGAGACGCGAAGCCCGCTCACCGTGCGCGGAAGGTTGAGACCGATGACGTTGCTCTCCTCCGAGCCGGCAAAGCGGCGGATGAGCCGCTGCACCACTTCGCCGGGGAGCGGAACGCCGCGCACCCGCACCCGCTCAAGCTGCCACTCCGCCCGCCCCGCCTGCCGGAACACGATCCGGCCGCCCGCCTCCACGAACTCGTGATCGCGCACGACGCTCCCGATCGCTCCCAACGAGACGGGCACGGCGCGGGTATCCACGCGGGCGCGCACCGAGAGGTCGTCCTGGTCAAGGGTGACTTCGACCGAATCGACCGCCCCCGGGGCCACGACCGATGCGAGAGAGTCCAGCAGGCTCGCGACATCGGCGGCGGACAGAACTACCGAGTCGGCCCGTGAACCGAGCAGCTCGTCGATACGGCGCGCGACGGGAGCGGCCCCTCCCCGGATCGCCATTCCCTTGCCGCGCGCGGGGGAGCTGTCCGCGGTCCAATCGTGGACCTTCCGGCGGATCTCGTCCCGGTAGGACCAGGCCACGTAGCCGAGCAGCACCAGCAGCACCAGCGCCGCGAGCCGGAAGGGAAGGGAGAGACATCCCCTCATGGCATGAGCAGCTTCTCGAGGCGCACGCTGTACGTCGGTCCCGCCTTCATGAGCCGGCTCTCGAAGAGGACGATCCGGTCGGCGAGAAAGGAAGTTCCATGCGGCAAGGCTTCCAGCTGATCCATGGCGCCGGGGGGAAGGCGATGCCCCTCGCGCACCCGGCCCAGGGTGAGATGGGGGCGGAACGGCCGGCCTTCCGGCGGAAAGCCGATCTCTTCCCCGCCCCGCTCGATGCGATCCTGCAGCAGCTCGAGGTTGGGGCCAGCCTCCACCTCGAGCCGGAGGACCCGGGGATGCCGCCGTGACGGGAATCCGCCTCCCCCGAGGAGCGTCAGCGGCATCGGATGGAGCCCCTCGGTGGCGAACTGGACCATTTCCTCGATCGCGTCGACGCGGTCGGAGGTGACTTCCCCGAAGAATTTGAGCGTGAGGTGGAGCGCATCGTCACGCACCCAGCGAACCGGCCATTCGAGCTGCTGGAGCTCGCGCAAGAGACCGCTCGCATGCTCGAGCGCAGGCGACGGAATCGGAACGGCGATGAAGAGCCGCATCAGGCAATCACCAGCAGACTGCCCCGGCGGTATCCGCGCGCATCGCGCTCCACATCCCCAAAGCCCAAGCTCCGGAGCCGGGCGACGATTCCGTCCCAATGCCCATCCACCAGCTCGAACTCCGAGGGTGCGACTTCAATTCGGGCCCGGCTGCCGAGATGCCGCACGCGCAGATCCCCCGTCACACCCAGCCCCCTGAGAAACTGCTCGGCGGATTCCACCTGCCGAAGCCGGTCCGGGGTGATGGCAAGACCGTACTGCACCCGGCTCGAGAGACAGGGCGACGCGGGCGCATCCCAGATGGGAATGCCGAGACTCCTGGCCGCTTCGCGGATACCGGCCTTGGTCATGCCAAGCTCGGCGAGAGGAGACCGGACGCCGAGCTCGACCCCCGCGGCCCGACCCGGACGGTGATCGCCCAGATCGTCGGCGTGGGTGCCGTCGATCACGGTGTCGAAGCCGAGGTCCCGCGCCAGCAGCGTCACCCGGGTCCAGAGCTCCGCCTTGCAGTAGTAGCAGCGGTTGACGGGATTCTCGAGATACTTCGGATCCTCCAGCTCACGGGTGTCGAGCTCCCGCACCGGAAATCCGAATCGCTCCGCCAGCTCGAGCGCGGCGCGATATTGCACCTCCGGATAGGAGGCGCTCCGTCCGATCACGGCGAGGAATCGTCCGGCCGGAAGCGCACCGGTCGCGGCCACCGCAAGCAGAGCGGAGTCCACGCCCCCGGAGTATCCCAATGCCACGCGGCCGAGGGTCCGAAGATGGTTGTGCAGGCGGGCGACTTCGTCCATGCCCAAACGTAACGCCGTCGCGGGGCAACGGAAGCGGATTTAGCTTGGAGGATGGCCGATGATCCCTGGATGTTAGCCGGAAGCAATCTCCGGATCCCGAGAGCGGAGGTGAGCTTCCGTGCCACTCGTGCCGGGGGCCCCGGCGGCCAGCACGTCAATACCTCCTCCACCCGCGTCGAGCTGTGGTGGAATCTGGAGGAAAGCAGCGCGCCGAACAGTGCGCAACGAGCGCTCCTCCGGGAGCGCCTGGCGACGCGCCTCGACGGCGAGGGATGGCTCCGCCTCGTGGAGTCCGGCAGCCGGAGTCAGCTTCGCAATCGCGAATCGGCGGAAGAGCGGTTTCTTGGGTTGCTTGCCCAGGCGCTGAAGCCGAAGAAGAAGCGCAAGCCGACCCGGGTGCCCCGAAGCGAGAAGGCTCGCCGCCTTGAGGGCAAGCGGCTCCGCGCCGGGATCAAGCGTCTCCGGGGCAAGGTCGCGGGCGATGAGTAGGTGGCTCGAGGATGCGGGTGAGCGTCTCAGCTTCTATCATGCGGCGCTCTGGGCATTCATCGCCTGCACGGCCTTCGGAATCATGGTGGCGTACTATCTGCTGGCCAGGGACCGAATCGGAATTCTCGGCGCGGTCGGCGTCCTGCTCATCGCATGGGTCCTCGCGGCGGCGATCACCTTCGGCGTCTGGATGATGAGCGGGGTTGTGAGCCGAGGGATTGTGCAGACCATGACCGGCTCGGGAAATCTCCCCCCCGCTCCGGGCTTTTCCTTTCAGGAATCCCTGGTAGCGCGCGGGAAATACCAGGAGGCCGCGGAGGCGTACGGCGAGCACCTGGAGCGCTCTCCCGACGACTTCCACGCCAGGCTGGCTCTGGCCGCGCTCTGGCGCGACCACCTCGGCGATCCCGCTATGTCGGAACGGCTGTATCTGGAGACGCGCAGCCGCCGCCCTCCACCCGCCCTCGAATTCGCCATCGGGAACTCGCTCATCGACCTCTATCACCGCACCGGCCAGCGCGGGCGGGAGCTCGCCGAGCTGGCCCGATTCGCCGAGCGATTCCAGGGCACGCCGGAGGGAACCCGCGCGCGCGCGGCGATCACCCGGATCAAGGCGCGGGACGCATGAGCGAATGGAGGTATTTCGGAACTCGCGAGGTCCGGGCCGCCCGCGAGTGGGCGGCACAGGGCGGCATCGCGGTGCATGAGAATATCTGGAAATCACGGGGGCGGCGCACCTGCCACCTGCTGGCGGGGAGCGAAGCCCAGTTGCTCCGTGCGGCACGGGCGGTCGGGTGCGCCGACGCATGGATTCAGCGGACCCGAACCGTGCACTTCGACCTGGTGGAGATCTACCTCGAGCGGGCGCTTGCGCTCTGCAGCGAGTACTCCTCGCTCACCGCACGGTAAACGGCAGGATCCACCGGGTCCGGTCCCAGTCGAACCGGATCTCGCCGCCATTCCCGACCGGCACCACGGTGATCGTGAAGCGCTCGACCGGCTGCGCCAGCGATTCCGAGCGCATCGCAAGCCGAACGAGATCCTGCGCCGGGTCGTACTCGGTTCCCCACTGCCCGGTCTGCTTGTTCACGATCAGGCTCACACCGTTGGGCGTCGGCAGCGTCCAGAGGGTGTACTTGCCGGCGGGGATGGTTGCATCACCGAGCCGGAGGTCCACTGGCGTGTTGAGCTGCGTCGCGCCGTTGGCGCCGGTGCGCCAGACCTGATTCCAGGGGACCACGTTTCCGAAGATCTGGCGTCCACGGGCCATCGGGCGCCCGTAGTCCACCCAGATCGTGGGCGGAGGAAGCTGGAGCACCCCACGCGCCGTGTCGCGCGGCGACATCGCCCCCGCCACCTGGCCCCCACGCTCGCGGTCGGTAAACGATTGCGCCAGCCGGTCGAGATCGAGCGTGCTGACCCGGTCGATCATGAATTTCTGGGTCGTGCGCATCCCGTTGACGCCCCAGACCCGGCCGCGGTTGTCCACCCGGAGATAGAACGGGCTGCCGAAGTAGTCGATCGCGACCGAGTCGACACCACGCCACGCCACATAGTTGGGTGTGGGCTGCCGCTGGCCGGCTATGACGAGGTCGATCGGCACACTATCCGAGCGCGCGCGGCGAGCCTGCATCACCATCTGTTCCAGCAAGCCGGCGGAGAGGGTCAGGAACGGCGCCGCGCCCGGCCGGACCCGCATCGTCGTGGTGTCGGGCTTGGCCGAGCCACGGGTGATGATCACCTTCGCCGTGGAATCGCGGAACTCCTCCACGATCAGGAGCCCGGGCTCCGCCGGAGTGTCGACCGTTGCGGTCCGGGTGATCTCGACACGGGAGATGCGCCCCAGCCGGTCGAGATTAGCGACGTAGCGGTACCGGCGGGCCCGCGGATTCACGGTAAAGAGCTCGCCGACAATGCGGTTGCCGGTGCGGGTGACGCGCTCGAGCGCCATAGTGTCGCGGCCGAGACGGGCGACGAAGCTGGAGGGTCCGCTCTGGGCGGCGAGGGGGGCGGCGATGAGAGCGAAACCGGTGAAGACGAGCAGATGTCGCATGAACAAAGCTCCTGGTGCGGTCAACGGTCAATGGTCAACGGGAAAACCCAAGCACCCAGCATCCATCATCCAGCATCGCGCCGGCGGTCAGCTTGGCTCTCAGGTGGACGTCGCTCACACCCTGGACAGACACCACCATCCCCGGTTTCCAGCCCGGCAGGTCGCCTCAATTCCCAGCGCGCGCCACTCCCTCGGCGGCCATCCGGCGTCGGTTCCCGTTCAGGCGGTATTCGAGGTCATGCAGGAGACGGGCTGCAGGGGACGCCCGTGCACCCAACCGGACGAGGACCCGTCCGATCGGGTTTCCCGTTTCCTCCCGCACCGTCACCGTCACCGACGTTCCCCGGGTGGTGGCGGCCAGGAGGAAGGTCAGCTCGGGAAGCGCCCGTCGCCCGTTCCTCCGCTGTTGCGTCACCAGGCGCCGGGGCGGTTCCGACTCGGCCAGCTCGACGATCACGTCGCCCTTCCGGCCGACTTCCCGCCAGGTGGTCCGGCCATCGGCATCGGGGAGCCGCTCCACCCTGGTGACGTCGGCGCGCCACATCGGCATTCCGTCGAAATCCGTGAGCACTCGCCAGACCGCCTCCGGCGGACGATCGATGCTTCCCCGCGCCGTGGTGCGGTGTTCCACGGGAAGCACGATTCCGACCGCGAACATCACCGCGCAGAGTCCCATCAATGCCAGGGCCACTCGCACCATTTTCTTCCGGCGGGTGGCCCGCTTCCGCCGCTCCATCCAGCTCATCACTCCGGTTTCCTCCTGGATCGTCGTGAGGTTGTTCGGCGAGGGGCCGTGCTCTCGGGAAGCGCTCCGGCAGCGCCGGCGAGGGCGCGGAGGCCGGACACCGCGGCGTCACGCTCCTGCCCGTCCAGCAGCGACAGCGCCGCCCGAACCCGGTCGGGATCGAGCAGCGACCGCTGGCTGCAAACCCGCGCCCCCGCCTCGGTAAGGCGGAGGAGGACTCGGCGGCCATCGGCGGTGTCCTTCTCCCGCATGACCAGCCGAAGCCGAACGAGACGGGCGAGCTGAATCGAGATGGTGGCCGGGGTGACCCCGAGTCGGCGGGCGAGATCTCCCGCCGCGACAGGGGTCGTTGCATCGAGGTGTTCCAGGACGCCGGCCTGGTGGTTCGAGAGACGGCGGCCGCTGGCTTGGTCCCGGATGCTCCGGCGCCGCCAGGCTGCATGGAGGGTCGGGTAGGCCGCCAGCACGGCCGCCACCTGGGCGTCGAGCATGCGCCGATAGTATGGCATTTAGTTTGATTTGTCAAACCAAATTATCTACTGAAACCGCGCCGCCCTTGCCGGCATCGGGAAGTGCAGACAGTCTTCATTCACGGCCAGTCCCGCACCGGGATGGTGTCCCCATGATTCGCCTCTTCGCGCCACCGACCCACGACGAAATCCTCCACCGGGACCCCGTCACGGCGGCCAATCTTCTCCTGCACATCGCGGCGCTGGTCGTCCTGTTCATTCCCTTCGGCGGGGAAGCCAAAGAAAGCCTGATCGACCGGCTGATCGTATACCTGGTGCCCACCCCCGAGCCGGGCAATCGCGAAGTGGGCCCAGCCGTAACCGCGGAGAACGACGCAGGCGAGGAGACCGGGCTCCCGGCCACGGGGGTCGACGCCGGGGGGGTCACTGAGCGAATCACCGCGGGGCCGGTGGCGCCGACACTCTCCTCGGCCGATCTCACGATCGCCGAGCAGGCCGAGCCGGGAGACAATGCGTTCTCGGTGCTCGAGGTCGACAGCGCCGTCGTCTACGATCCGACCAGCGCCGCGCCGGAGTACCCGTTGCATCTCATGGATCAGGGCGTCGAGGGATTCGCGTCGGTGCGCTACGTGGTGGACTCGACGGGCCTGGTGGACACGATGACCTATCGGGTGCTCAATACCACCCACGGCGACTTTGCCGTCGCGGTCCGGCGGGCGCTGCCGAACATGCATTTCCGCCCCGCGCTGCAGAGCGGGCAGAAGGTGCGCCAGCTGGTGGAGCAAACCTTCCGGTTTCGCATGGCTCGCGACACAACCAGCGGCAGTCCGGAGCCCAAGCCGCCCGCGTGAGCTTCGTCGACCTCAACGCCGACATCGGGGAGAGCTTCGGCCGCTACGAGCTTCCCGGCGAAGACGATCTCCTTTCCCTCATCACCTCGGCCAACGTCGCCTGCGGATTCCACGCCGGCGATCCCATGGTCATGCAGCGCACCGTCTCCGCCGCGGCAGGACGCGGGGTGACGGTGGGCGCGCATCCGGGATATCGCGATCTGATCGGGTTCGGGCGGCGGGAGCTCGCGGCGAGTGCCGCGGAAATCGCGGCCGACGTGGTCTACCAGGTCGGTGCGCTGGACGGATTCTGCCGGACGGCGGGAACCCGGGTGCGCTACGTGAAGCTGCACGGCGCGCTCTACCACCGCGCTTCGGACGACAAGGAGGTGGCCAAGGCGGTGGCATTTGCGCTCCGCCAGCTTGACCAGGAGCTGGTCGTCCTCGGCCCGGAGGGAAGTGCGATGCTGCAGGCCGCGAACGCCACGGGGCTCGATGTGGCGCGGGAGGCGTTCGTGGACCGCGCCTACCAGCCCGACGGCCGGCTGGTGCCGCGCCGGATGCCGGGTGCCGTACTCGATGACGCGGACGCAATCGCGGAGCGCGCGCTCCGGATGGTGCAGGACCGCTACGTGGTGGCGATTGACGGCACCCGGTGCATCATCCGGGCGGATTCGCTCTGCGTGCACGGCGACGGCCCCAAGGCGGTCGCGGTGGTGCGCGCGGTGCGACAGCGGTTCGATCAGGAGGGGATTTCCCTCGCCGCGTTCGTGAAGTGAGCGAGACGGGGGTGCGCATCGTCCCGCTCGGCGAGAGCGGGTGGACGGTGGTACTGGGAGACAAGGTCAGCCGGGAGCTCCACCGGCGGGTGACGGAGCTGGCGGCGCAGATCGCGGCGGCGCGACTGCCGGGGCTGATCGAGATCGTCCCCGCCTACGCGGCGGTGACGGTGTTCTTCGAGGGTGACGCCGCAGAGATGTGGCGCCGACTGGAGGCTTTGAGTCACCCTGCCCGGAGCGAAGGCACCGAAGGCTGTCGCCCTGAGCGCAGCGAAGGGGCGGGACCCCACCTGCACACCATCCCGGTCCTCTACGACGGCCCCGATCTCGACTTCGTCGCCGAACAGACCGGACTTTCCGCTGCCGAGGTGATCCGCCGCCACACCGAGCCGGAGTATCTGGTCTATCTCCTGGGCTTCGCGCCCGGGTTCGCCTACCTGGGTGACCTCCACCCTTCCCTGGTTCTTCCCCGCCGCTCCTCACCGAGAACCCGCGTTCCGGCGGGATCGGTGGCGATCGCCGGCGCGCAGACCGCGGTGTATCCCCTGGCAACACCGGGCGGATGGCATCTCCTGGGCTCGACTCCGCTCCGAATGTTCGATCCCGCATGTGATCCCGCTGCCCTGCTCACGGCGGGCGATCGCGTGCGCTTCGAGTCGGTGGCATGATCGAGATCGAGAACGCGCCGCCCTTCGCGACGGTCCAGGATCTGGGCTGGCGGACCGGCCGCGCGATGGGACTGCCGCAGTCGGGAGCGATGGATCCGTTGATGCTCGGACTCGCGAACTCGCTGGTGGGAAATCCTGCGGGTGCGGCGGGGATCGAGTGGGCGCTTGGTGCGGGAACGATCTGCGCGCAGGAGCAATGCGAGCTCGTCATCCTGGGTGCCGGAGAGGTTTTCGTGGACGGGACTCCGGCTGACGCTACGCATCCGGTCGTGAGAGCAAGGGCCGGAACGCGCATAGAGATCCGGCCGCGATCGGATCATCGCTTCCTGTATATCACCGTGCGGGGCGGAATCGACGTGCCACCCGTGGTGGGGAGCCGCTCGACCTATTTGCCCGGGGGATTCGGAGGATTCGAGGGACGGCGGCTCAGATCGGGAGACCTGTTACCCGTGGGGCCGGCGATGCACTCGGCGCTTGGAAGCAGCGTGCATCCGAGGATCAGCCCGGATCCCGTGAACGACGACGTGACGATTCGGGTGATTCCGGGCCCACAGTGGGAGCGTTTCGGCGACCGGGCACGGGAGACGCTGCTCGAGAGCCGCTTCACGGTGTCCGCATCGTCCGACCGGATGGGCTACCGGCTCGAGGGTCCATCGATCACGCCCCGCGAAGCGGCCACATTGCCCTCGGAGGCAGCGTGTCCCGGCGCGATTCAGATACCCGATGGGGGTCAGCCGATCGTGATCATGCCCGACGGGCCGACCGTCGGTGGCTATCCGAAGATTGCCGTGGTCCGGCGCGGGGACTTGCGGAAGCTCGCGCAGTGTCTGCCGGGGAGAGGAGTGCGATTCTCCGACACGGTTTGACTTGGCCTTGTGGCGGGGCCTAGGTGACGCCCACAACCCTCCGATCCAGCGCCCGATACTGGATCGCCTCGCGAACGTGCACCGGCTCGATCCCCTCGACACCAGCAAGATCGGCAATCGTCCGCGCCAGCTTTAGCACCCGGTGACAGCCGCGCGCCGAGAGCCCAAGTCTTTCCACCGCCGTTCGGAGAATCTCCGCCACTTCGGGACTCTGCCGGCAGTACTTCCGCACCTCCCGCGATCCCATGTGCGCGTTGGCGTGCATACCCGTCTGTGACCGGAAGCGCTCGCGCTGACGTACTCGTGCCGATTCCACCCGAGCTCGGATCGCGGCGCTCGGTTCTCCCGCGTCGTCACGGCCCAGCTCGGCATACGGCACCGCCGGGACCCGCAGATGGATATCGATCCGGTCGAGCAGCGGCCCCGAGATCCGCGCATGATACCGCTCGATCAGGTGCGGCCCGCATGAGCAGGTATGCACCGGACTCCCCAGATGCCCGCAGGGACAGGGATTCATCGCCGCGATGAGGGTGAAGCGGGCCGGGAAGGTGAGCCGCGCCGCCGCGCGGGAGAGCGTGACGACGCCGTCTTCCAGCGGCTGCCGAAGGACCTCCAGCACATGCCGGTGAAATTCCGGAAGCTCATCCAGGAAAAGCACTCCTCCGTGCGCCAGGCTCACCTCGCCAGGCCTCGGCGACGAGCCGCCTCCCACGAGCCCTGCATCGCTGATGGTATGGTGCGGCGCGCGAAAGGGCCGGTTCCGGATCAGGGCGGATCCTGGCGGCAACAACCCCGCCACACTATGCACCTTGGTGATCTCGAGCGCCTCGTCCAGCGGTGCCGCTGGGAGAATCGACGGCAGACGCCGCGCGAGCATCGTCTTCCCCGCCCCAGGCGGACCGATGAGCAGGACATTGTGCGCTCCTGCCGCCGCCACTTCGAGCGCCCGCTTGGCTGCGAGCTGGCCGCGAACCTCTGCGAAGTCCACTCCATCGCGCGGCCACAGATCCAGAGAGGCCAGGGTCCTGGGCACCGAGGGCGCGATCATGTGCTGGCCGCTGAGATGCCGGGTCACCGCGAGCAGCGAGTCCGCCCCCGTCACGACGAGTCCCTCCACCACTGCCGCCTCGGCGACATTCACCCCAGGCAGGATGACCTCGCGGGCGCCTGCTGCCCGCGCAGCCATCGCCATCGGGAGGGCGCCACGGACCGGACGAAGATCTCCCTGCAGCCCGAGCTCCCCCAGGACGACCAGGCCCTCGAGGGTGGAAGCCTTGATCTGCTCGCTCGCGGCGAGAATCCCAAGCGCAATGGCGAGATCAAAGCCGGAGCCCTCCTTCCTCACATCAGCCGGGGCGAGATTCACCGTGATGCGGCGAAGGGGATACTCGAAACCCGAGTTGACCAGCGCCGCGGTGACGCGTTCCTTACCCTCCTTGACCGCGCCCTGCGGCAACCCCACGGTGGTGAAGTAGGGCAATCCGTTGCTGAGATCCGTCTCAACCTCGACCAGGTACGCGTCGATGCCGAGGACGGCGGCGGACTTGAGGCGGGCGAGCATCGTGGAGGGTATTGCGGGGAATGGCCGGGGATGGGATCATCCCGGTGCGTTCATAGCCCGGAAACCCGCGATGTCCCGTGCCTTCGTCAACGAAGATGATGCGGCCCCCGAGCCTCGGCATCGTTTTCTGCTCCCGCCCCCGGACGACCCCGGATTTCCGGAGGCTGCCGCGCGGGCGCTCCTCCAGGGGGCGAACGAGGGCGATTCATCCACCGCCGAAGCAGCCACCGGTTATCTCTTCGGTGACCCTCGCCTGGTCATGGAGGTGGGGCGCATTCTGAAGCTGGCGCGGGAGGACGGTAACGACCGCATGGAGCAGCTGGCCGAGCGGTTTCTCCGGCGCGCCGGGGGGAACCCCGAATGAACAGCGGAGAGTCCGGGCTCCTCGCGGAATCCAGCTGGAAGACGGTCCGCGACGCGCATTACGACGTCGCGGTACTGCCATGGGGCGCCACGGAAGCGCACAACTATCACCTGCCCTACGCCACCGACACGATTCAGACCGAGGCGGTGGCGGCGGAGTCGGCCCGTGTCGCTCGGGCAGCGGGCGCGCGCGTGATCGTTTTGCCGGCGGTCCCATTCGGGGTGAACACCGGCCAACTCGACATCCCGCTCTGCGTCAACATGAATCCGACCACGCAGATGATGGTGCTCCAGGACATCGCCGAGAGCGTGTCGCGCGCGGGCGTGCGGAAGCTCGTCATCCTCAACGGACACGGCGGGAACGACTTCCGCCAGATGATCCGGGAGCTGCAGCCCGACACCGAGGTGTTTCTCTGCACCGTCAACTGGTATTCCTGCGTGAACCCCGCGCCGTTCTTCACGGAGCCCGGCGATCACGCCGGCGAGCTGGAGACGAGTATGATGATGCACCTCGCCCCGGAGCTGGTGCGTCCGCTCCACGAGGCGGGGCCGGGGCGCGCGCGGCGCTCCAAGGTCAAGGGACTGCGGGAGGGTTGGGCGTGGGCCCCGCGCGAGTGGACCCGGGTGACGGATGACACCGGCGTCGGCAATCCCGCGCAGGCTACAGCCGAGAAAGGGGCGCAATTCTTCGAGGCGGTCACGAGGCAGATCGGCGGCTTCCTCGTGGAGCTGGCCCAAGCCGATAGGGAGGATCTCTATGAGTAGACGACTGGCTCTCTCACTCGTCTGCCTTGCCACTCTTCCAGGGGCGATGCCTGCCCAAGGTGGATCGCCCCCAGCTAACCCCGGGGCTGCCGAGGCGGCAACGCGGCAGATGTCGCACCACGGGCACGACTCCGAGACAAATCCTCATCTGCGGCTCAGCACCGCGCGGTCCCGCACCGTGCAGGATTCGGCGCGCGGCCGTGAGCTCGTCGCCACCATCCGCCGTGAGCTGGCGAAGTACCGCGACGTCAAAGTGGCCATGGCCGACGGGTACGAGCAATTCCTCCCCAACGTGGTACTCCCGGTCTATCACTTCACCAACAAGCGCCACGGCTTCGAGGCGGCGTTCTCGTTCGACGCCGCAACGCCCACTTCCCTGCTCTACCAGAAAAACAGCGACGGGTCCTTTGCCTTGACCGGGGTGATGTATACGGCGCCCGCAATCCTGGGCGAGGATCGGCTCGACCGCCGGATTCCCCTGGGACTCGCGCGCTGGCACCAGCATATCAACTGGTGCCTCCCGAAGCAGGGGGAAGAGTCCCGCTGGCGGGAGACTCGCGCCGGCAAGCCGCTCTTCGGGCCGGAGAGTCTGATCGCCTCAGCCGAGGAATGCGCCGCCGTGCGCGGCCGCTTCATTCCCCGGCTGTTCGGGTGGATGGTCCACATCAATGCCTTCGAGTCCGACGACCCCGCCGTCATCTGGAGCCATCAATGATTCTAGTCCTGGCGCTGCTCGCCACCCAGCAGCCGGCCCTCCCCGCCGATCTCGACAGCTACGTGGCCCAGGTGATGAAGGCGTTCGAAGTGCCGGGGCTGTCGCTCGCGGTGGTGAAGGACGGCAAGGTGCTGCTGGCCAAGGGATATGGCGTTCGGCGCATGGGCGATCCCGCTCCGGTGGACGGGAAGACCCGATTCGGGATCGCCTCCAATACCAAGGTATTCACCGCCACCGCGCTCGGCCTCCTGGTGGAAGAAGGCAAGCTCGCCTGGGATGCGCCGGTCATCCGCTACCTCTCCGGCTTCGCGATGTACGACCCGTTCGTCACCCGCGAGCTCACGATCCGCGACCTCCTGGTCCACCGGAGCGGGTTAGGCCTCGGAGCCGGCGACCTTCTCTGGTGGCCTCCCTCCACCTATGACCGGAAAGAGATTGCGCACCGGCTTCGCTACATCAAACCGGCCACGTCGTTCCGGAGCGCCTACGCCTACGACAACGTGCTCTACACCGTGGCGGGAGAAGTCATCGAGGCGGTGAGTGGGCAGAGCTGGGAGGATTTTGTCGCGACACGCATTCTGGCAAAGGTCGGCATGGCGGCGAGCGACGTGCGGCACTCCGCCGCGGGAGCTGGGGGCAACGTCGCGGGGACGCATGCGCGCATCGACGGCACCCTGCGCCCCATCGCGCCCTTTCTCAGCGACAACACCAATCCCGCCGGCGGGATCATGGCAGGCGCGGAAGACATGGCCGAGTGGGTGATGGTGCAGCTCGATTCAGGCCGCACCGCGGACGGTAGCAGACTATTCTCGACCCGCACCACCCGCGAGCTCTGGACGATCGTCACCCCGATTCCGATCGGCGAGCCCGCCCCGGAGCTTCGCCACCTGCGCTCCAACTTCAACGGCTATGCGCTTGGACTCGTCGTGCGGGACTTCCGGGGGAGGAAGATGCTCACCCACACGGGCGGGCTCCCGGGCTATCTCTCCCGGGTGACGATGCTCCCCGAGCTCAGGCTCGGCGTGGTGGTGCTGACCAACCAGGAGTCCGGCAACGCCTTCAACGTGCTCACCAACCGGATCCTCGACCATTTCACGGGCGCCACGTCTGCCGACTATCTCGGCATCGCCGTGCGGGCCGAAGCGGCCGAGGCAGCCCGTCTCGACGCGGCAGCCACCCGGCGGGCGACCAGCCGGGACTCGACTTCGGGCCCCTCGCTTGCGCTGGCCCGGTATGCCGGGACCTATCGCGACGAGTGGTACGGGGACATCACGATCGCGCTCGAGGGGAACCGGCTGGTGATGCGGTTCAGCCGATCGCCCAGCCTGGTGGGCGATCTCTCGCATTGGCAGCACGACACTTTCGTCGCGCGGTGGCGGGACCGGGAGCTCCGCGCCGACGCGTTCGTCACCTTTGCGCTCAACCCCGACGGCAGCATCGAGCGGGCCCGGATGGCGGCCGTGTCGGACGAGACCGATTTCAGCTTCGACTTCCAGGACCTGGAGCTCAGGCCGATCAAGACTCCTACTCGGCCCTGAGCGCTTCCATGGGTTCCACCACAACTGCAGTACCGTAGCACAGCACCTCCGTCACCCCGTTCATGACTTCATTCGCATCGTACCGGATCCCGATGACGGCATTTCCCCCCGTCTGCTCGGCGTGCTGCAGCATCAGCTCGAAGCCTTCCTGGCGGGCCTTTTCACAAAGGGAGACGAAGTTGCTGATCCGACCGCCAATGATGGTCTGGAGCCCGGCCCCGATGAAGCCGACCAGCGAGCGGGAGCGGACGGTGATGCCCATGACGACACCCAGCGTCTGAACGACGCGGTAGCTCTCGAGGGCGAAGGTTGTGGTCGTCATGTGGTGCAGGATTTTGGGGGCGGAGTGCCGAGCTGGAACTGTCATAAGGGGTCGGGGGTCGGGGGTGGGGGGTCGGGGGGCAGTCGATAAAGCAATATAGAGTTCCCCCCTGATCCCCGATCCCCGACCCCTGATTCCTAGTCCGCCCGCAGCGCCGTGGTAGGGTCCGCCCGCGCGGCCCGCCAGGCCGGGATCACACTCGCGACGCCCGCCACCGCCAGGAGCACCGTCGCCACCACCAGGAAGGTGCCAGGGTCGTGCGCGGTCACGCCGAAGAGGAGCGCCGCGAGGAATTTCCCGGCCGCGAGGGACAGAGCGGCGCCCAGCACGATGCCGATCACCGTGATACGCATTCCCTCGCCGACGACGAGCCGCAGAAGGTCTCCCCTGCGCGCGCCAAGCGCGGCCCGTACGCCCATCTCGTGGGTGCGCTGGGCAACGCTGTAGGCGATGACGCCGTACAGCCCGATGGACGCCACCACCAGTGCCAGCGCGCCGAAGAGCGTGAACATCGTGGCACCAAGGCGCCAGGACCGGAGCAGGTGATCGAGCGTGGCGCTGACGGAGTGGACACTCACGTACGCCGCTCCCGGCATCAGGCGCTGGAGCTCTTTCCGAAGCGGCTCGCTCAACCGCGCGGGGTCGCCGGCGGTCCGGATATACAGCCATCCCGAGTCGTCGAGACTCATTGGCACGTAGATCTGCATCCGGTCCTCGTCCCCCAGGCTGCCCCAGCGGACATCCTTGGCGATCCCGACGATCTGCGTGCAGGGCATGGTGTCGATGTCGATCTTGACGCACTGGCCCATCGCGTCGGCACCGGGCCAGACCTTGCTCGCGAGCATCTCGCTGACCACCGCAACCCGCGCCGGTCCCGATCGGTCCGAGAGAGTCAGCGGCCGGCCGCGCAGGATCAACGTGCCAGTCGTCTCGAAGTAGTCATCAGCGACAGCGTTCTGGTAAAACGAGCCGAGACCGTTCAGCGAATCGCGCCCGGGCACGAACAGGTCAGTGGTGTTGCTCCGCCAGAAGGGAACCCCGAAGGTCAGCGTGGCCTTCTCGACGCCGGCGGTTGCGCGAGCCCGGTCGAGGAGCCGCTGGGTCAGCGCAGCGCGCTCCGCGCGCGTGAGCCGTTCGCCCCGCATGTTGGATCGCACGACGATCAGGCGCGACGGCTCATAGCCCAGATCGACCGAGTGGACGTTGCGAAGGCTTCGGACGAAGAGCCCCGCGCCGACCAGAAGCATGACCGAAAGCGCGGCCTGGGCCACCAGGAGCCCCGACTGCAGGCGGGCGCGGGACCGGCTCCCCTCCCGTCCGCCGGCCTTGAGCGACACGTTGAGATCGGTGCGGCCCGCATGCCACGCGGGGATGAGACCGGTCAAGAGCCCGGTGAGCACCGCCATGCCGGCCGCGAAAAGGAGCATGCGAGGGTCGAGCAGCGGCACCGCCGACCAATCGACGCCCGGAAGCAGCGCGCGCCGGAGGACGCCTCCGCCAAAATGCGCGATGAAGAGACCGGCGGCTCCACCCATGAGGGCCAGCAGCGAGCTCTCGGTGAGCAGCTGCCGCACCATCCGGCGGCGTCCGGCGCCGAGCGCGAGGCGCACCGCGATCTCCCGGCGGCGGCGGAGCGCGCGCCCGAGCAGGAGGTTGGCGACGTTGGCGCAGGCGATCAGCAGCACGATCGCGGCAACCCCGGCCAGCCAGGTTGCCACTTTCGCGTCATCGCTTCGCTTCGGCCCCCGCTGGTACAGCGCGGAAGCGAGCTCAGCCCTGGACCGCGCGATGGCTTCGGGTCGGTTCTCGGGAAGTGTCGAGAGCTCCTGCTGGAAGACACGCGTCAAGTCGGCATCGGCGGTTTCCGCCGTCACCCCTGACTTGCGGCGAGCCAGAATCTCGAGCCAGGACATATTGTGGCTCGCGAAGTAGCGGTCACCGAAACCGTCGAATGCGCCAGCGGTGATCGGGATATATGCCCCGACCCGCCTGGCCGACATGCCGTTGAAACCCCTGGGCGCGACGCCGATCACGGTGTACGATCGCGGGCCCACCAGGAGCTGCTTGCCGATGACCGACGGGTTACCGCCGTACTCGGACTGCCAGAATCCGTAGCCCAGCACCACCACCGGGGAGCCGCCAGGGGTGCGGTCCTCCTCTTCGCCGAAAAAGCGCCCCATGGCGGGCACGATCTCGAACATCGACCAGAAGCTCGCGCTGACCAGGGAGACATCGAGCCGCCGTGCATTCTCGCCGGCGCCGACCACGAGCTCCTGGTCGTCGTAGAACGCGGCCGAGGCTTCGAGGCTCCGTGACGCGGCGAGATCGAGATAGCGCCGGTAGCTGATGTTGTTGTCGATCCGCTCGGTGCCGTCACCCAGGGGGCGGCGAATGTAGACCCTACCGGAACGGTCCGGGTCCTTGAGGAAGGCGGGTGACCGCAGGAGGAGGCGATCCACCACGCCGAACATCGTGGCGTTGGCACCGATGCCGAGCCCCAGGGTGAGCACGACCAGCGCGGCGAATCCCGGCTGGCGGCGAAAACCCCGTAACGCGTACCCCACGTCCTGCACCAGGTCCTGGAACCTGCTGGCTCGTCGTTCCTGCATGCGTCGCTCCCGGTCGATGCGCGCGAGGGCCGTGCGGGTATCCACGATGCTGCCGAAGCGCTGGCGGGCTTCCTTCTCGGCCTGGTCGCGGGGGTAACCTCGCGCAACCAGGGACCGGATCTCTTCGTCCAGGTGGAAGCCGATCTCCTGCTCGATTTCTTCCTCGACCGAGGGCGGCCGTCCGACCAGGCGGAAGAGACGCCGCATCGACGGGAGTGCCACGGCTACCTGGCCGCCGCCACTCTGGTGGCCCGAAGCACCTTGAACACCGCCCCGGCATAGCGCGACCAGCGGTCCGCCTCGCGGCGCAGCTCCCGGCGACCGCCGTCGGTCAGCTCGTAGTACTTGGCCTTGCGGTTGTTGTCGGAGAGGCCCCACTCCGCTTCGATGAGCCCCCGCTTCTCGAGACGATGCAGCGCGGTATACAGTGCGCCGTCCTCGATGTTGAGGTCATCCTCCGTGGTGGCGCGAATCCAGCTGGCGACGGCGTGGCCGTGCCGTGGGCCCCAGGAGAGGGCCTTCAGCACGAGGACGTCGAGGGTGCCCTGCAGTAGGTCGAGCTCGGCGCGTGGCATCTGTTCCCCTGAACTGTTCAGGAGAGATATTGAGGGGGAGGGGCGCAGATGTCAAGCGGATGGGGGTTGGGGGTCGGGGGTCGGGGGTCGGGGGTCGGGGGTCGGGGGTCGGGGGTCGGAACAAAGGATGGTACGTGGCAGATTGATGAGTCAAGCGTAAATCAGGTACACCTGCGGCACACATCGCCCGTACCTTAGACCATGCAACAAACTCGCAGCTCAAAAATCAGATCCTACCGCGATCTCGAGGTTTGGCAGTGGGGTATGTCGCTCGCGTGCGAGACGTATAGCCTGACCGATTCATTCCCCAAGCGCGAGATGTATGGGATCGTGGCGCAAATGCGCAGTGCGGCCGTTTCCATCCCTTCCAACATCGCGGAGGGACATGCGAGGAATGGCACTCGTGATTTCATGCGATTCCTTTCCATCGCGAACGGATCGCTTCGAGAACTTGAAACGTGTCTCGCTCTCAGCCAGGCGTTGAAGTACGCGGCGGATAGCCAGATAGATCCACTTCGAGCACGGGGGGAAGGGGTGGGCAGGATGCTCGCC
Organism: uncultured Gemmatimonas sp.; assembly: GCA_964439025.1. GTDB lineage: Bacteria > Gemmatimonadota > Gemmatimonadetes > Gemmatimonadales > GWC2-71-9 > JABFSM01. Next base: position 105,329 of record CAYTMW010000003.1, read on the forward strand.
AATCTTCGCGCTGCACTCCAGCGCAGGATAGGGTCTCGCGCATCCAAACCCTGAACCCCGACCCCCGTCCCCCGACCCCTCACTCCGCCCTCAGCGCAACAACCGGATCGACTCGCGAAGCGCGCCTCGCAGGCAGCCAGCTCGCCGCCAGCGCCACCGCGCCCAGGCCCAGCGCCACGGCAGCGAGCGTCGCCGGATCGTTGGGCTGGACGCCATATAAGAGCGAAGACAGCAGTCGCGACACGCCGATGGCTCCCGCCAGGCCGAGCCCGAGACCGGCAGCGACCAGCCGCGCGCCCTGGCCCAGCACCAACCCGCGGACGGTCTGCCGGTCGGCGCCGAGTGCCATCCGAATGCCGATCTCACGACTGCGCTGTGCGACCGTATAGCTCAAAACCCCGTGGACCCCCACCATCGCGAGCAGCAGCGCGACGGCGGCAAAGACTCCCAGCAACAGCATCGTGAACCGGCGCTGCGCGGTCGATTGCGAGAGCGTCTCGACCAGCGGCTCGATCCCGCTGAGCGGGACCGTCGGATCCACCTCGCGCACGACGCCGCGAAGGGTCCGCGCGAACGCCGCCGGATCTCCAGTCACCCGGACCAGGACACTTCCATTGGGAATCGGCGCCTGGCTGGTCGGCAAATAGATCGCGGGCGTCGCCGCCTCGGCGAGCCCGTGAAACCGCTCGTCGGCAAACACGGCGACGATGGTCCGCTCGCTCCCCCAGAGCCGGACACGATGTCCCAGCGGGTCCTGATCGCCGAAGAACCGACTGCGCGCCGCCTGGTTGATCGCGAGCACCGGAGCCGCGTCGGCGGCGTCGCTCAGGGCGCGTCCCGCTACCAGTGGCACACGCATCGTTGCCTGATATCCCGAATCCACCAGCCGGATCGACGGCTCGGGCCAGTCGGCAGCCTCCCCTTCCCTTCCCACGACCACGATCGAGCTGGTGTATCCCGCCTCCAGCGGATGACTCCCCGCAATGGTGACGCCAATCACGCCGGGGAGGCCCGCCACGCGATGACGAAGCTCCTCGTTGAATCGCCGGATCTCCTGCCATCGCGGCCAGTCCGACATGCGCTGGGGATAGCTGGCCGGCAGCTGGAATTCCGCCTTGAGTACCCCCTCGGCCCGAAAGCCCGGATCCACCTGATACAGACGCCACAAGCTCTTGATCAACAGCCCGGCCCCGACCATCAGGATCACCGCGAGCGCAAGCTCGGCCACCACGAGCGCCGAGCGAAAACGACGGTGCTCCCTTCCGGAGGATGCGCCCCGCGACGACTCCGCCTGCATGGCGAGATTGGACCCGCGGCGCCGAGCCTGAATTGCCGGCACCAGCCCGAAGGTCACTCCGACTACAGCGGTCAGCGCGAGCGTGACGGCCAGTACCCTGGCATCGATTCCGACGGCGCCGACCCTGGGAATGCTGGCCGGCGCAAGGGCGAGGAGCACCTGCAGTCCGCCGAGCGCCAGGATTACGCCCACCAGCGCTCCCGCTCCCGTGAGCACCGCGCTCTCCACCAGGAACTGACGGGTCAGCCGGCCGACGCTGGCGCCGAGCGCCGCGCGGACCGTCACCTCCCGCGCCCGCGCGGCCCCGCGGGCCAGCAGCAGGTTCGCCACATTGGCACAGGCGACCAGCAACACCAGCGCCACCGCGCCGACCAGCACGAGCAGCGCGGGCTTCACTCCTCCGAACACCACGGCGGAGAGCGGTTCCACGTGCGCGCCGCGACCATCGTTCTCCTCGGGGTACAGTCGCTCGAGATCCCCGGCGATGGCCCCCATTTCCTCGTGTGCCAATTTCACGGTCGCGCCCGGGGCGAGGCGTCCCATGACGAAGATCGGGTGATTCCCGCGATCCGACGTCGTCCGATTGGCCTGAAGGGGGAGCCACACATCCACCCGTACACGCCCACCGCGATCGGCAAAGCCTCTCCGGTACGCGGCGATGCCCAGAATCTGCAGAGTGCCGAAGTCGGCTGACTCCGGGAGGACGCCCACGATGGTGTACGGAGCATCGTTGATGCGGACCACACTGCCCACCACCGACGGATTCCGCCCGAAGCGCTCGCCCCACAGCTCTTCGCCGATCATCGCCACCGGAGGGGACCCGGACCGGTCCTGATCCGCGCTGAACGTGGCGCCGAGCAGTGGGTGGATCCCCACCATCGGCAAGAATTCGTGACTTACCCAGAGTGCCGCGAGGCGCACGGGGTCTCCCCCATCCGGCGCCACGGTCGCGGTGATTGGCGAGAAGGCGGCCATGCGCTCGTACTGCCTGCTCCGCTCCTGAAAGTCGAAATAGTCGGGGATCGATGCGGGCTCTCGCAGCGTGCCGCTCTTGCGATCGGTCTCCCAGATCATGGTCAGGCGGTCGATCGCCTCGAAAGGAGCCGGTCTCAGGAGAATGCCGTCGACGACGCTGAAGATCGCAGTGTTCGCCCCGATGCCGAGAGCGAGGGTGAGCACGACCGCGAGCGTAAAGCCGGGCGTGCGGCCGAGTGAGCGGACCGCCTGCTGGAATTCCGTGATGAGGTCGCGCATGGTCAACCGGGATTTGTTAGGGGAGACCGAAAGAGGGGGGGTGACCGCACGATGCCGGACTCGGTCCAGACGCTCCGTCATGGCCCCGCGAAGGAGATCGAGCAGGAGTCCGAGTCTTTTCGCCGCGGCCCCGGGACCCGACCCGGCGCTGCACCACGCATCGCGAAAGACCAGGAGGAGATCGTCGCCGAATTGCTCGCGGAAACCGCGAGGGTATAGCCGGAGAAGCAATCGGCCGAGGCCCGGGCCGCTTTCCCTGACCGTCATGCGGTGCGCGGCCGGGAAGGGACCCGCTTGGCGCGCGCCAGCTCGACCAGACGGAGATGGCGCGCGGCTTCCGCACTGAGGGCCCGGCGGCCCATGGGGGTGAGCCGGTAATAGCGCCGCCGCTCGTCATCGAGGAGGGGGTCGGGGCGGCGCCCGCTCTCAACCACGAGTCCGATTTCCAGAAGCCGCTTGAGCGCGCCGTAAAGCGTGCCAGGCCCGAGCCGGACGCGGCCACCGCTCTCCTCCCGAACGTCCTGCATCAGGGCGTACCCGTGCCGCTCCCCCTCCATCAGGGCGAGAAGGAGGTGGTACCAGGCCGGCGGCAGCGGCAGCAGGCGTTCGATCTCGGACTCGGCCATGGCGTTCTCCGGGAAATGGATCGGCGGACAATATATCGTTCACCGATATAATAGCGACACAAGATGCTAACGGCTATCGGCTAACTGCTAACGGCTCGGCGAGCGGTTAGCGGTTAGCGGTTAGCCGGTAGCGTCACTCCGACCTCAACGCCACCATCGGATCCACCCGCGTCGCCCGGCGTGCCGGGATCAGCGTGGCGAACAGCGCCACCACGACGAGTCCTCCCGACACCACGAGGTAGACCATCGGATCGGCTGCCCTGGTCTGGAAGAGCTGGGTGGCCACGACCTTGCCTAGCGCCAGCGCGCCACCGACGCCCAGGGCAATGCCGATTCCCGCCAGGATCAGGCCCTTGTTGAGCACCAGGCGGAGCACGCTCGACGTCTCCGCCCCGAGCGCCATGCGGATGCCGAGCTCGCGGGTCTGCTGAGCCACGGTGTAGGACATCACCCCGTAGATCCCCACCGCGGCGAGCGTGGCGGCTACGGCGGCAAACAGGCCGAGCAGGAGCGAAAGGAAGCGCGGCTGCGACGATGATCCCGACACCCGCTCTTCCATGACCCGGACATCGTAAATCGGCTGCTGCGGATCGATGGCCAGCACCAGCTTGCGCACCGCGGGCTCGGTAGCGCGCGGGTCGCCCCGGGTCCGGATGGCAAAGCCGAGCTGGGTCTGGGCCTGCTGAGAAAATGGCCGGTAGAGCTGGGTGTGCTCATCGTCCTTCGGGCTGTTCTGCATGACATGCCCGACCACGCCGATCACATCCCACCACTCGGGATTCTCCTGGGTTCCGCCCCGCCCAAGGCGCTTGCCGATGGGATCCTGGCCCGGCCAGTACTTGGCCGCGAGCACTTCATCGACGATCGCCACCTTTCGCCCCTGCGTCACATCGGTCTCGTCGAACTCCCGTCCCTTCTTGACGGGGATACCCATCGTGGTGAAATACCCGGGCGTCACGATGCGGAAATCCCCCCACGGACCGTTGGCGTTGGGCGCAGGCTGAAATCCCTCGACCCGGAAGCTCCCGGTCCAGTTGTTGTTGGTCATCGGGAGCGCCACGTTGCCGCCTACGGCCTCGACACCGGGCAGCCCCGCGATCCCGTGGCGGAGCTGATCGTAGAACGCCACCCGCTGCTCGGGATTGGGATACTTGGCCGCCGGCAGCGACACGTTGAGCGTGAGCACGCGCGCCGGATTGAACCCCGGGTCCACCGCGACCCAGCGGCGGAAGCTCTTGATCATGAGCCCGGCGCCGATCAGCAGCACGATCGCCAGCGCGACTTCGGAGACCACCAGCGTCGCGCGAAGTCCCGAGCCGCGATGCGAGCTGCGCACCCCGTCCTTGAGCACGCCGTGCAGCGCGGGCCGCGCAGCCTGGATGGCCGGCGCCAGCCCGAAGAGGAGACCGAGCAGGACGGTGATCCCGCCGGTGAAGAGGAGCACCGGTCCGTCGAGCGCCACCGCGTCCATCCGGGGAAGGTTCACCGGATTGCTGGCGACGAGTCCCCGAACCGCGCCGTACGCCAGCACCAGTCCGGCGGTGCCGCCCAGCACCGAGAGCAGCACGCTTTCGGTCAGCAGCTGGCGCGCCAGCCGGCCTCGCCCGGCGCCCATCGCCGTCCGAATCGCGATCTCCCGCTGCCGGCCGGTGGCGCGCGCGAGCAGGAGGTTGGCGAGATTGGCGCAGGCGATCAGCAGCACGAACCCGACCGCTCCCATCAGCACGTACAGCGCCGGCTTCACGTTTCCGACCACCGCTTCGGTGATCGGCCTGGAGTAGAGTCCCCAATCGGTGTCGCGCCCCGAGCCTTGATTCTCCCGCACCAGCTTTGCCATCCGCTCGAGATCCGCGGTGGCCGTCTCCCGCGAAATCCCTGGTTTGAGACGGGCGACCATGCCCATCCATTCGCAGCCCCAGCAATTGGGGTCGACGTCCTGCGGCGTGAAGGCGAGCGGCTTCCAGATAGCGACCGGGTCGGTGCCGAACTGGAATCCGTTCGGCACCACGCCCACGACGACATGATTCTCGCCGTTGACCACTAGCGACTTGCCCACGATCGAGGGATCCCGCGCGAAGTCGCGGGTCCAGAGCCCTTCACTCAGGACGACCACCTTGTCCTGCCCCAGTATTTCCTCGTCGGCGCTGAATCCCCGGCCCAGGACCGGCGCCACGCCCAGAGCCCCGAAATACTCGGATGTCGCACGCTGGCCGACGAGACGCACCGGCTCGCCGCTGTTGGCGAGATTTGCTTCCCAGCCGGTGAACGCCGCGGTCCGCTCGAAGACGCGATTCTGCTGCTGGTAGAACCGGAAGCCGGCCCCCGAGACGCCGGCGTCGAGGTTGAGCTGCTTGTAGCGGTGACCGACGAGCTCGATCCGCTCGGGCTCTCCCAGCGGAAGCGGCCGGAGCAGCACGCCATTGACGACGCTGAAGATGGCGGTGTTGGCGCCCACGCCCAGCGCGATGGTGACGAGCGCGGTCAGCGTGAAGCCGGGAGATTTGCGGAAGCTGCGCAGCGCGAAGCGAATGTCCTGCCAGAGCGTCGTCATCGGGGCCTCAGCGAGAGCCGGTCGTGATCCTGATGTCGCCGGAGAGTGATTCCACGTCGAGTCGGGCCGAGCCGGACCCCCAGGTGGCGCTGTGGCGGTTCCGGCGGCGTCCGGACTGCTGCGTGGTTCCAATGTCAGACGAGAACCGCCCCGAAAAGGTTGCCGCCGAGAGGGTCGCGTTCGGCCGGTCGGGCAGGCCGAGGGAGATGTCGCCGCTGGTGGTGGTGAACTCGTAGGACCCGCCGTCCAGGATGGGGCCGCGAAAGGTCACCTCGCCGCTGACGGTGTTGCCCGCCACGTCGCGGGCCCGCACGTCGAGCAGTTCGACGTTGCCGCTCACGGTTTCGAGCTCGATACGCTGGCCCCGTCCGCCATCGAGACGCACGTCGCCCGAGACGCTGCTGAGCTCGAGCTCGCCGTCGAGGTTGCTGGCCGCAAGGTTGCCGCTCACCGTGCCGATCTTGAGCAAGAGGCCGGCGGGAACCCGGATCGTGAAGTTGAGCTCGGTGTCGTTGCGCTCGTTGTTGCCGTTCCAATGGGTCGAGCTGCAGGGGTTCTTCCCCTCTTCCCTCCTTCCCCCTTCCCCGTTCCCGTCCCGCCGCCTCCCCTGGAGTGGGTACCGCACACAGAGCGCGACACCATTATCCAGCTCGATGGTCTCCACCGTCACATCCTCGGGCTCCCCGTAGCGGCCGGCCTTCTTGACCGCGGTGACCTGAACGGTGCGCCCGCTGCCCCCGATCACCTCGACGTTGCCCATGATGTTCTGCACCACCAGCCGCTTGCCGGAGGCGAGGTCCCGGCGGAATTCGAAGTCGGGCCGGCCCTGCGCGGTAAGGGCGGCGGCGGCGCCAAGCGCCGCGACTGTGAGTATCGAAGTGCGCATGACTCAGCTCCTGTCCTGGTCGAAGGTGTCGCGATCGTGCTCGCGGTCGTGCTCCGGTTTCTTCTGCCTTTCCCTCGCGCGCGCCTCGCGCGCCCGCGTCATCCGCTCGAGCCGCGCCTCCATTTCCGCGGGACGAAGGAGGAGAATGCTCCCGCTGAAGGATTCGAGCTCCACGGTGGCGCTCCCGCTGCCCAGCCGGTAGGTCTGCCGGCGGCGGCTGGGACGCTCCGACGCGGGGAGCTGGAAGCTCGCCCGTACCTCGCCTGACCCGGTCGCGGTCGCAATCGTGGCATTTGCCCCCTCCGGGATGGTGAGCACGACTCCCCCGCTGTGGGACAGGAGGGAGTACCGCCCGCCGTCCACGATGCGGCCGTCGAGAATGATTTCACCGCTTACCGTCTCGGCCTCGACCACTCGGGAAACGATCCGGCGCAGCGCGACGTTGCCGCTGACCGATTGGGCGAGAAGGTCGCCCTGAATGTCGGTGGCCTCGATCGACTCCGAAACCGTCGTGAGGGTCGTCGAGCCCCGGATTCCCTGCGCGACGATCCGGCCCTGTACCGATTCCAGCTTGACACTCTCCGCCGGTCCCTTGACGGTGATGTCGCCTTCGAGCGTCTCGGCGGTGATCGCGCCGCGCACGCCGGTGACGTCGATCGCGGCGTACATCCCCTCGAGGCCGAGCGACATCCAGGCCGGCACGGTGATCGTGTAGTCCACCATGTTGGCGGGGCCCCGGTCGGCCTCGGCCTCGAGCGCGACCACCGCGCCGGTGATCTGGATGTCGATGTGGGTCCGGCGGGAGTGGGCGGCCTGCACCCGCACCTGGTTTCGGTCCCAGGCGCGAATCGTGATGTCGCCACCCTGCGTCTCCACGTGGAGACGCGTGCCCTGGGGCACGGTGAAGGTGGTGTCAGTCTGGAAGCCCTGGGCCTGGGTCAAGGCCAGGAGCGCCACTATCGAAATCAACATGCGAAACTCCTCGTCAGGTTCGCGCAATCGCTTGAGTGGCGACGCGCAGTAGGTTGAGCTTGCGCCGCATATTCGCGGCGATCTGACGGCTTAGATACGAGCTGGACGGATCTCGTTGGATCGCGGCGCGCGCTTCCGCGATCGCACTGTCGATGCGAACGAGGTTCTGCTCGATGGTGCGCACGGTGGCGGAGTCGAGCCGGTCACGGCCCGCGTCGAGCAGCTGCTCGAGATCCCGAACCGCCGAATCGTATTGTTCCTCCGCGAATCCCACCGCGCTGCCGACGGCGCCGGAGTCTGCGGTCGGGGCGGGCGCCATCGCGGTCCGCGCGTCCGGTTCACCGCGCCCGACCGCGAGCCATACCGATCCCCCGCCGATCGCGGCCATCACGATCGAAGCGGCAATCAGCTCGCGCCATCCGAAACGGTGACTGGACCGCTGGACGGCTGGACGGCTGGCGCCGATCAGGAGGATGTCCGCCTCGTTCAGGCGCGGCTCGATGTCCTTCCAGAGGTCGCGCGAGGGCTCGCGGCCCTCATAGCCCGGCGCGGCGACGACGATCGCCCGCAGCTCGGCGAGCGTGCGCGTGCAGTCGAGGCACTCCGCCAGATGAATCTCCAGGCGGGCGCGCGACAGGTCATCGAGCTCGCCATCGAGATAGGGAGACAGCTCCTCGGTAAAACGATCGAACATGGTGTCGCCTCCTGCTCAGGTGGCGAGCTGCTGCCGAAGCAGCAGCCGCGCCCGGTGAAGCTGCGAGCGCGAGGTGCCGGGATCCACTGCCAGCATCTCCGCGATCTCGTCGTGCTTATACCCCTCCATATCGTGGAGGACGAATACCTCCCTCGCGCCGGCCGGCAGCCGGTCGACCGCGCGCTCGATCGCCACACGGAGGTCGGGCCGCTCCGAAGTGCCGGCAGCCGCCAGCACCCGGACCTCATCGTTCACCTGCCGGCGCCGGCTCAGGCCAAGCGACTGACGGCGACGGAGGAGGAGATTGACTGCGACCCGGTGCAGCCAGGTACCGAACGCCGACTGGCCGGCGAAGGTGTGGAGCTTTTGCCAGACCCGGATGAAGACCTCCTGCACCGCGTCGTCCGCTTCGCCGGCGTCGAGGAGCCACCGGGCCAGACTGGTCACCCGCGCGACATGGCGCCGGTACAGACGCTCGAACGCCGCGTGATCGCCCGCGGCGGCGAGCTGCACGTCGTCCCGGTCGAGGTCGGCCTGGGTCACGGCGCGTTGAGACTGCAGCGGAAGACCTCCGGTGGCGATGCCCTCATTTCTTCTCCCGCGGCGTTGGACACGGGGCCCGACCCCGGCGTTGGAACCGGAAGCTCAAGATGAGGTGCTTGACGGATTTCTATCAAAATGATATCATATCAATATCACATCAACGGAGTGGAGAACATGATCAGCGAGAAGGTGCTTCGTCCGGTTCCCGGCCTGCCCATGGCCCTGTTCCTCCTCGCGGCGACGGGGTTTGCGGGCTGGCTCTTTTACCAGGCGACGCAGACGGAATCGGGACGAGCCGCCGTCATCGCGATCGGTCTGTGCGTCCTGATCATCATGGCGCTCCCCGGCTTGCTGATGAATCAGCCCAATGAGGCCAAGGTGCTGACCCTCTTCGGCCGGTACGCCGGCACGGTCAAGGAGGCGGGCTTCTGGTGGGTGAACCCGTTCACCGTGAAGAAGCGCATCTCGCTTCGCACCCGGAACTTCGAGACCGCCAAACTCAAGGTGAACGACGCTAACGGCAACCCCATCGAGATCGGCGCCATCGTTGTCTGGCGGGTGGTCGATACCGCCGAGGCGTTGTTCGAGGTGGACGATTACGAGAACTACACCCGGGTCCAGAGTGAGTCGGCGGTGCGGACTCTCGCGTCGAGCTATCCCTACGATTCGCATGCCGTCGGCGAGATCGCGCTCTCCAGTCACACCATCGAGGTCGCCACCAATCTGATGGAGCAGCTCCTCCAGCGGCTCGCCAAGGCGGGGGTGGAGGTCAAGGAAGCACGGATCTCTCACCTTGCCTACTCACCGGAAATCGCCCAGGCAATGCTGCAGCGGCAGCAGGCGAGCGCGATCATCGCCGCGCGGTACAAGATCGTCGAAGGCGCGGTGGGGATGGTGGAGAACGCGCTCGAGCTCCTGGCCCAGAAGAACATCCTTCATCTGGACGACGAGCGGAAGGCGGCGATGGTGTCGAATCTGCTGGTGGTGCTCTGCGGCGAGCGCGGCACCCAGCCGATCGTGAATGCCGGGACGCTCTACACCTGACCGAACGTAAAGCCTTTCTCCTCCGCCTCGACCCGGCGCTGCACGATGCCCTCCAGCGGTGGGCCGGGGCGGAGCTGCGGTCGCTGAATTCCCAGATCGAGTTTTTGTTGCGGCGATCGCTTCGGGAGGCGGGGCGGCTACCTCCCGGGGAAGAGGGAAAGGGGAAGGGGGAAGGGTGAATCCCTCTTCCCCCTTCCCCCTTCCCTACTGCCTCATTTCTTCTTCATCGAATCGTACACGATCCCCAGAAACACCTCCGGCTTCATGAATCCGGCGCCCCAGGTCGCATCCCACTCGGCCGTGGGTTTGGCGGCGATCACCTGTTCCTTTGTCTTGCCCTGCCGAATAAGCGTCCCTACCCGGTCGCGCACTGCGATCAGCACGTTGCGGTAGTTCACCAGGTCGGCCCGGGTCGCCAGGGCGCCATGGCCCGGAATGACCTTCGTGCTGTCGTTGGCGTAGGTGAGTCCCACCTCTACCGCCTGGATGACGCCCTCGAAGGAGCCGCCGCTCGACAGATCGACGAACGGATACCGCCCGTTGAAAAAGACATCGCCCATGTGAATCGTGTTGGCACGGGTAAAGTGGACGATCGCATCGCCGTCGGTGTGCGCGGGGGGCACATGCACGGCATGGATGGTCTCGTTGCCCAGATGGAACGCCACGCTCTCGGCGAAGGTGACCAAGGGGAGCGCTCCCCTGGGCGAAGCCGGGACGGGGGAGTTGCACGCCTGGATGAACTGATCGGTGCTCATCCGGGTCCGCACGTTGTCATGCGCCACGATGATGACACCCGCCTTCGTCATATTTTCGTTGCCCCCGGCGTGGTCCCCGTGCCAGTGGGTATTCACCAGGAATCGGACCGGCTTGTCGGTCGCGACCCGAATGGCGGCGAGGATTTTCGCGCTGAGCGGCGCAAACTGGTCGTCCACCAGGAAGGCAAAATCCTCACCCACGGCCAGCGCGATGTTCCCGCCCGAGCCGACGAGCATGTGGACGCCCTGTCCCGCGGGGATCGTCCGAATGCTGACCGAATCCCAGTTGGTCTGCGCAGCAAGCGGGAGGGCCCCGCCCCCGATCCCGAGCGCCGCCATCACCGAAACCATGCGCTTCATCGAAAGCCTCCATCGTCGAGTGGACCGCTCGCGAGCGGGGCGGAGCAAGGGCAGAAAGATAGCGCTAGTTTCCCGGCATCCCGCTCGCCGAGTGACGATGTGTCTGAAGGCCCCGCGATCCTCGAGGTCACGGACCTCACTGTCCGCTACCCCGCGTTCACTCTCGGACCGGTGTCGTTCGTTCTCCGGGGCGGCGAGACCGTTGCTCTGCTGGGCGCCAATGCCGCCGGAAAGACCACACTGCTTCGCGCCATCACCGGCCGTGTCCGCGACCGGAAAGGGAAGATTCTCCTGGCCGGCCGCGACCCGCAGGAGGCGCCGCCGGCGTGGCGAGCCCGGGTCGGCTTCGCGGCGGAGAAGCCCCAGGCCGATGGCGCGCTCCGGGTGCGCGAGTGGTTTGCCTTTCTTGCCGACTGTTACCCGACCTGGGATCCGGCCTACCAGCGGGATCTCACGGCGCGCCTCGGCCTCGACGCCGGCGAGCGCGTCGGGACGCTGTCGCGCGGCACCGCGGTGAAGGCGGCGTATATCGCCGCCGAATCGTACCGTCCCGATCTGCTGGTGCTCGACGAACCCACCAACGGGCTCGACCCCGTCGTGCGCCTCGAGTTCCTGCAAATGCTGGGCGACTGCTTTGCGACCGCGCCCCAACGGACGCTGTTCTTCTCCTCGCACCTGCTGGAGGATGTCGAAGCCCTCTGCGATCGCGCCCTGCTGCTTCGAGAGGGTCAGATGGTGCGCGAGCTGCCTGGAGGAGAGCTGACGGAGGCGCGAACGTCCGGGCGGCTCACCGCGCTGGTCGCCGACGTCCTCCGGTCCTCACCGTGAACATGCGGGCCTTTCTGGCGCTCGTCCGGCGGGAGGTCCTTCGCGGCCGGAGGCTGCTCGTCATGCTTTCGGTGGTCACCGGGGTGGCGCTCTTCCTCGCGCTCCAGGGCGGCGGGGCAGCGACCGCCTTCGCGTTCATTCTGGCCGGCATCAGCTCCCTGCTCGCGATCCTGGGTCCCTCGGGTGATCTCGGCAGCGACAAATTGCTCGGCCACCTCGAACTGGACCGGGTGTTGCCGGTGTCCGCGCGCCTCACCGCTGCTGGCCGGCTCGCCGGTGCGACCATCCGACTCCTGCCGATCGGGATCGCGGCGCTGGCGGTGGCGGTCGTGATCGTCCGGGAGACCGATGCAGGCTCGCTCGGCGTTCTTCTGTTTGTCGCGCTCCCGGTCGGCGCACTGGTCCTGGCCTCGATGGTCTCCTGGACGCTCCTCGCTCTCAATGCACGGTGGCAGTTCCGGAACCTCTGGTGGCTGCCGATCACCATCGTGATTGGTCCGCAAATCGCGAGCTCGATGCTCCCGCCGGCGGTGAAGGCGGCCATTGCCCAATCGCTGGCGTCGCTGGGGCGCGCGCTCGCCGCGTTTGCGATAACACCCTCGGGAGGGCTCGCTGCGCTCCTGGCCGTCACCCTGCTGCCGCTCGCCGTGTTCGGGTGCGCAACGGTGCTCTTCGCATCCGGGCTCGAGCGCTACCGCTACGACGCGAATGCTCTTGGCGCCGTCCTAGGCAAGGCGCCGAAGCGGGAGCTCGGCGCCGTCGGACGGGGACCACTCCTCGCCGTGGCCCGACTCCGCATCCGGTTGTCGCTCGAGCAGCAGCGCCGCCAGGGCATCTTTCTGCTGTTACTCCTCGTCATCTTGCTCGTCGGATCGGACGGGCTGCAGGAGTTCGCCCGGATTTACGTCCGGGTGCTTGCCGTGATGCTGCCAGCGGGCATCGCCCTGCAGCTCACCGCCGCGCGGGGGATGGGCCACCTCGAAGGTATGCAGCAGCTTCCGCACCCGCCCAGGACGGTGGCGCTCGGCCACCTGGCTGCTATTGCCGTCATGGCGGTTCCTGGCGCGACCGTCATTCTGCTGGCCCGCCTCGTGGCCGGCAGGAGCCCCGGCCTGGTTGAGGGTGTGATGGTCTGGGGTTGGTTCGTTACGGGCGCGTGGATTGCAGCGGTGCTCGCGGTGTGGCTCAAGCCGCGCTATCTGGCGATGATGGCGGGAGCGTTGGCCTTTGCGTTGCTGGCGTGGTACGCGATTGCCGGTGGAGCCGGCATGGCCCAGCAGCTTCGAGCATTGGTCCAGGGATTCCGGAGTCTTCGCGCATCCGCCGGTGTGGCGCTGCCCATGGGGGCCGCTATGCTGGTAGCCGCGGTGGGCATTCCGCTCTTCGCGCGCGGGGTGGAGGGGTATCAGTTCAAGGGAAAGTGACATGAGGGGGGTTGGGAGTTGGGAGGATGGGGATTGGGGAACTACCCCAATCCCCAAATCCCAACCCCCACTCCCCAGCAGCTAGCGTTGCAACCTCTGAGATACACCCCCCGCCACTACCGCCGCACTCCACGCGAGCAGCGCCGCAAAGGCGAGCGTGAGTACGACGAGCGCGAATGGCGGGAGCTCCAACAACGCCGAGAGCCTGCCGGCCAGCACGCCGAAGGCGCCATTCCCCGAGATCGCATCCACCAGCAGCCAGCCTGACCATGCCAGCGCAGCAGCGAGCGCGGCAACCAGCGCGGGACGACGCTGCGACGGCCGGAGCGCTCCCCAAAGCGCGGCGGTCGCGGGAACCGCCCACCATCCGAGGAAGGAGGCCGCCGCGAAGGCGAGCGTCAGCGCCAGAAAGGCGAGGAGGCTCCGCATCGGTCAGCGTCCTCCGCTGAGGGAGAGCGCCGAGCGCACGCGAACCGGCGGCAGCTCTTCGAGGGTGCGGGGGAACAGCACCGGATCGAGGCTCCCCTCCAACCAGCTCGGCAACCGGTCGAGATAATGAGGACTCGCGGGATTCCCCGATTGACCTCCCGGGTAGGTGCCCCAGCCACGCACCTCCGGCCCCAGCTCGACCACCATCCGCCAGCTCGCCCCGTGGGTTCCCCGCCCCGGTGAGGGACTCAGCGTCGATGGTCCCCCTTGCACCGGGAGCTCGAGGGCGGAAAGCGCCGGAAGCCGGAGGAGATGAAAGACGTTGGCGTGGTGAGCCCGCTCCCACAGCCAGGCATCGCCCTCCGGCGGGCCGAGCTCCTTCTCCGCCGTCGCGAGCCCGCTCCGGAGCGATGCGGCGAGAATCTCATCACGGTGCTCCACTCCCGGCGTGCGCAGATCATCCCACCACGCGCTCGACGAATCAGCCAGAAGTCCGAGGAGCAGCATCTCTTCGGGATACGCGACCGCCCGCGCGCTTGCGTCCGTCCGCTCGGCGGGAGGAATCAGCTCGTCCCAGACATTCCGGATGAGCGCGCCCATCGCCCGGTCGAAGAGGACAGCGCGCCGGTTGTTTTTCGTGTAGCGGCGATCCCACTCGGCAAGGAGGGCGGCCGCGCGGCGCAACGAGGTATCGGCGCGCCCCGCCGCGCCGAGCCTTCGCGCGGCGGCGAGAAACGCCGGCACGAACGCATCCGCCTTGGGGCTCCCCGGATCGGTCTGGTACTGACCCATGCTCTCGGGGGTGAGCCCCGAGTCGGCGCGCAGAATCTGGTTGATCCGCATGGCGCGCCAGGGCGAATACCAGTTTGACCCGAAGTACCTGTCGTTCACCCGTGGATCGACCGGCTGCTGATTCGCGGAGGCGAGAAATCCCTGCGGGGGATCGAGCGCGAAAGGATAGCTCCCGAGCGGGAGATACCCCGTCCAGTCACTTGCGGTTCTGCTTCCATCCTGGAGCTCAACGCCCCTGCCGTCGCCGGGGCGCACCGGGTACTTCGCGGTGGAGCGGATCGCGATACTCCCGCCCCGATCGGCGGCCACGCCGTTCTGGGCCGGGGCAACGAAGTCCTCCCATCCGTCGAGCCAGTCGGCGACGCTGCCGGCCCGATCGAGCACGAGGAACTCTTCCCCCGCCAGGTTGGCCTCGAACGGCGTCCAGCGAACCGAGAGCCACCGGGATCCCGCGCGCACCATGGGGCCGCGGTGGGTGGCGTAGAGCGTGTCGGTGCGGAGGGTCTCGCCCCGGGTCCCGCGGAAGATTTCGATCCGCTGCTCGAGGGGTTTCCACTTGCCATCCACCTGGTAGCGGGAGGGCCGCGCCGCGTCGGCCACCGTCTCGACGTAATAGTCCCGCACGTCGGCGCCGGTATTGGTGAACGACCAGGCGACGTTCCGGTTGAAGCCGATGATCACGCCGGGCGATCCGGCGAACGTCACCCCCGCGACATCGGGACCACCCTCGACGTGCAGGTGGATCTCATACCAGATCGAGGGGAGCGAGAGCTCCAGGTGCGGATCGCCGGCGAGGAGCGCGTACCCCGCGGCCGTGCGACGGGGGGCGACCGCCCAGTTGTTGCTGCCGATGGCATCAGTTTGGTCCGGGCGGCGGGGCTGCAACCCGAGTACCAGGTCGATCGATTCGCGCTCGCGCACCGCGATGTCGGCGACGGTGTCCGGCAGACCGGGGGGAGGAAGCGCGGCAAAGTCATATCGCGGGGCGCGCTGGCCGTTGGGCTGGATCGGCTCCTGGATCGGGCTGTTGAGCGGGAAGAGCGCGTCGGCCGCGGCGCGCCCCACCAGCGCGCGCACCCGGAGGCGCGAGAGCGTCTCGTCCTCATAGGCGAGGATGAGCGCCATCTGGGCAAAGAGATAGAAGGTGTGCCTCGGCTCCCAACGGGACGGCCGCTGTCCGAGCAGACGAAACTCGAGCGGCAGGGCCGAGCGTGGCATCGCGTCGAGCCAGGCGTTCACTCCGTCCGCGTACGCCCGCGCGGCTCGCGCAGCCAGCGAACCGGAGTCCGCCCTCGCGAAGTTCCGGTCCGCCATCCAGGCCAGCCCCCGACGGCGGGCGGTGCGATCGGCCTCGAGCGCGCGGTCCCCGAAGAATTCGGCGAGCGTCCCGGCAGTCGCGCGCCGCTGCAGCTCCATCTGGAAGAGGCGGTCGCGGGCGACGAGATACCCTTGGGCGCGCCAGGCATCCTCTTCCGTCGCCGCGAAGACGTGGGGCACGCCGCGATCGTCGGTGCGCACCTCCACGGGAGCCGTGAGCCCCGCAATCCTGGCCGACGACCGCTCGGGAAACTGCGCGCTCCGTGCCAGCGCCCACACGCCGCCGGCGGGATCGAGAAAAGCGCCGAGGCCGGGCACACCGCCAACGGAGCGTGCCCCGGCATAGCCCAGCACGACGAGCAGCACCGCGGCGAGGATAGGTAACCTGTGACCTGTGACCTGTGACCCGTGACTGGTGACCATTCAGGTTTCTGAAGGAGGGAGCGGAACCATCACGCAGGGCCGGGAGGTTGTCAAGCAGAGCGATCGGGGCGAGAGTTGAGCTCATGCGCGTGAACCCTCGTCTTTCACCTCCGACCCCATAACCATGCGCCCGCACTCGATCCTTCTCCTTGCGCTGCTCGTCTCCTGCGCATCGCGCAATCCGGCGGCTGCCCCCGAGCCCGCCGGAGGTCCGTACGATCTGATTCTCGAAGGCGGAAAGATTGTGGACGGAACCGGCGCGGCGTGGTTCTGGGGCGATGTCGCCGTCCGGGGAGATCGCATCGCGCGCGTCGCGCCGCGAGGTGTGCTCCGTGGCGCTGCCGCAAGGCAACGGATCGACCTCCGCGATCTGGTCCTCACGCCGGGCTTCATCGACATCCAGAGCCATTCGCGCGACAATTTTCTCCGCGCCGACGGACGGGTCATCAGCAAGATCACCCAGGGGATCACCACCGAAATCATGGGCGAGGGCTCGACCAACGCCCCGGCGAATGCGAAGACCGGCCTCGATCCCGAGGACGCCTCCGCCGGGCGCGATTTCCAGGGTCCTCGAGGCTTCGACAAGTGGCTTCGGGCCATGGAGTCCCATGGCGCCGCCCCCAATTTCGGGTCGTTCGTCGGCGCGAGCACGATCCGGATGTATGGGAAGGGGATGGCGCCGGGCGAGGCCACAGCCGGGGAGCTCGACAGCATGCGCACAGCAGTCCGCAACGCGATGGAGGACGGGGCCTTCGGTCTCGCCTCGGCTTTGATATATCCGCCGGGGAACTACGCGAGCACCGGGGAGTTGATCGAAATCGCGAAGGCCATGGCCCCCTACGGCGGGGTCTATATCACCCACATGCGCTCGGAGGGCAATGCATGGCTCGAGGCGATTGATGAGGCGATCCGAATCGGCAGAGATGGCGGCGTGCCCGTCGAGATCTACCACCTGAAGGCGGGCGGCACCCGCAACTGGAGCAAGACGCCCCTCGCCATCGCCAAGATCGACTCGGCCCGCGCGGCGGGGCTCGACGTGCAGGCCGACATGTACGCCTACACCGCCGGTGCAACCGGCCTGACCGCCTGTCTCCCTCCCTGGGCGAGCGCCGACGGGAAACTCTTCGACAACCTGGCCGACCCGGGCGCGCGGGCCCGCATACGCGCCGAGATGGAGCGGGTGCAGTCGGAGTGGGAGAATCTCTGCGAGCTGGGCGGCGCGGAGAACGTGCTTTTTCTGCAATTCGCCAGGCCCGAGAACGCCCGCTTCGCGGGGAAGCGGCTCTCCGAGGTGGCGCAGCTGATGGGGAAGGACTGGAAGGAGGCCGCCATGGACCTGATCAGCTCGGAGCGCGGCCGGGTGGAGACGGTCTATTTCCTGATGAGCGAAGAGAACGTGCGAACCAAGATGCGGCAGCCATGGATGAAGTTCGGAACCGACGCGGGCGGCAACGACCCGGAGCATCCCGATGGCCTCACCCACCCGCGGTCCTACGGGAATTATCCGCGAATACTGGGAAAGTATGTCCGGGAAGAGCGCGTCCTCACCCTGGAAGACGCGGTGCGCAAGATGACCTCGGCGGTGGCGACGCGGCTCTCGATCACCGACCGCGGGGTGCTGCGTCCCGGGTTCTTTGCCGATCTCGTAGCCTTCGATGCCGCGACCGTCGACGATCGCGCGACGTTCGAGCGCCCCCACCAGCTCTCGGCGGGGATCCGGTACGTGTTCGTGAACGGCGTCGCGGTGGTGATGAACGGAACGGTCACTGGGGCCAAGCCGGGGCGGATCGTGCGGGGCCCGGGGTGGAAGAAAATCGGTGAGCGGTGAGCGGTAAGCGGTGAGCGGGAACTGCATGCTGTCACGCTGGGCGAATCGCGGGAGTCACCCGGGCGACGAGTGGGGCTCGCCATAGGGGACGTCGGGCCGCGAGGGCCTCGCGTGAGGCTCGGAGTCGCGTTGGCCCGCAGGCCCCGTGGGCGAGTCCCACTCGAGCCCGGGGGTGAGACATCGCGGGTCACACCCGCCGCGGCAATCCGCCGGCGGTCGAGAGAGTCCACCTCTTCCAGCTCGAAGTACTCATCGATCGCCGCCTCGAGATCCTGATCGATGATCAGGCCGGTGTGGAACTCTTCGTCATAGCCCGGCTCCACGAGAAGATACCCGAAGGGAAAGTCGAAGCCTGAGAGCAGGACCAGGTACCGCTCATCCCCCGACTCGACGACGACGGTATCGCTGAGCGTGGTGACCAGGACGACGTCGGTGTCGCTGAGATAGTCGGCGATCGCGTCATTCGACCGGCGAAATTCCTCTTGGATGGCGCGGCGGGATTTTTCCGGAAGCGTGTCCACCGCGGCGAGCCAGAACGCCACCACCGCGGCATCGTTGACAATCGGCACGCCCTCCCCGACCGACACCGGCGCCTCGGCGCTGGTTCCGCGACGTATCGGGAATCCCTCACGACTGCATGCGACGACCAGCACCAGGAGGAGCACGGCTCTCATACCCCAAAATAGTTATACCCCAATAGTTTAGTCACCGCCCCCCTTCGGCGTGCAAGCGCCTACTTGCATGAGAAAGAGGAGCGTTCTACTTTCCCCGCCCTATGGGAGTCCGCGACAAGATCCTCAAAGCCGCCACCGCGCTCTACGCCGAGACCGGATTTCGCGGCACGACGACTCGGCAGATTGCCCAGCTTGCTGGTGTCAACGAGATCACCGTGTTCCGGCATTTCGGCTCCAAGACCGCGTTGCTGCACGAGGCAATCCGGTGCGCCTGTGCGACCTCGGACCCGGCGTCGCTTCCCGATCAGCCCGCCGATCCGCGCGCCGAGCTTCTGGCCTGGGCGCGGATGCACTGGGAGGAGTTGTGGAGCCGCCGCGCCGTCATCCGTACCGCGATGGGGGAGATCGAAGAGCATCCCGAGCTGCTGCCCCAGGAAAACCATGCGACCGCCTGCGCGGGCCGAGAGCTCAAGGGTTACCTGGAGCGGCTGCGCGCCGCGGGGATGGCCCGCGCTGAATTCGCGACCTCCGCCGCGACCACGCTTTTGATGGGAACTCTGTTTGCCGATGCCATGGGCCGGGACATCCTGCCCTTCATTTACCGCCTCGAGCCCGCGGAAGCCATCGAGGAGTACGTGGACCTGTTCATTCGCGCGATCGGGGCGGAGCCCACCGCGTGAGGTCGCTTCCGCAGATCCTCGCCGGCCTGCTCCTCGCCGTCATGGCTGTTCCCGCGGCAGGGCAATCTCCCGCCCGGGCGCTCTCCCTCGAAGAGGCGCTGAATCTTGCCCGGCCGGCAAGCGAGCCGATTGGACTGGCGCGGGCCGCGGTCACCCGCGCGCGCGGCGAGCAGTACCGGGCGCGGAGCGAGCTCTTTCCGCAACTCACCGGCTCGGCCTCGTACAGCAGGCTGATCAAATCGCAGTTCGAAGGTCTCGCATCGCGCGACAGCAGCACCGGGCCGGCGGAGCTGACTTCGTGCTCCCGGTTTTTCCCGGATCCCACCCTCTCGATCGGGGCACGAGTGGATTCGCTGGAGAAGTCGCTCGAGTGCGTCTCGTCGCTCGACCCCTTCGGGGATCTCGGCAATCTTCCCTTCGGCCGGGCCAATACCTACAACCTCGGCCTCTCCCTCTCCCAGACGGTATTCGCCGGGGGGCGGGTGCGCGGCCAGATGCGGTCAGCGGACGCGGCCCGACGAAGCGCGGACATCGGCCTCACCGCCGCGGATGCGGAACTGACCATGACTGTGGTGCAGACCTATTTCGATGCGGCGCTGGCCGATCAGCTCGCGACGATCGCACGAACCTCGCTGGATCAGGCCGACACGACGCTCCGGCAAACGGAGCTGCAGCGCTCGGTCGGGACCGCTCCGGAGTTCGAAGTGCTGCGCGCACGAGTCACCCGGGACAATCAGCGCGCCGCCGCGATTCAGCGGGAGTCGGAGCGCGATCTCGCTCACCTGCGTCTCCAACAGCTGCTCGATCTTCCGTCGGGACAGCCGCTCACGCTGACGACGGTGTTGAACGACTCCGCCCTCGCCGGCGCGCCCTCGCTCGCGCCCCTGCTCGCCGCGGCGCCGGACACGGCGGCCGAGCACCGGGCGCCGGTGCGCCAGGCCGAAGAAGCGGTCAGCGCGCAGGAGGGCCTCTTCAAGGTTGCGCGCTCCCAGCACTTCCCCGCCGTCTCGCTGACCTCCGCGTACAGCAGAGTGGCATATCCCGGCTCGGGCCTGCCGTCGTGGAGCCAGTTTCTCACCAACTGGAGCGTGGCGCTCGGCCTGGCGGTGCCGATCTTCACCGGTGGGCGCATCAAGGGCGACAAGCTCATCGCATCGGCGAATCTCGACGAAGCGCGGCTGCGGCTGCGGCAGACCTCGGAGTTTGCCGAGCTCGATGCCCGGAGCTCGACTCGCCAGCTCCAGACCGCCCTCGAAGCGCTCCGCGCGAGCGAAGGCACGACGGAACAGGCTGAGCGCGCGTACCGGATTGCCGAAGTCCGCTTCAGCGAAGGGATTTCGACCCAGACCGAGCTCCTGGAGGCGCGGCTTGCGCTCGCCGTTGCGCGCGGCAACCGCGCCCAGGCATCTCGCGATGCGCAGATCGCACGGATCCGGATGGCTCTGCTTCCTCATCTTCCCCTGGCGGGAACCGGCGGCCCGACCCAGTCGTCCCCCACCTCGCGCAGTACCCAGCGACCGGCGGCACAGAGTCAGGCGCCGGCCACGACCGGAACCGGATTTCCATGATCGTGCTCAGAACGTTCCCACGCGCCGCCTTCGCGACGCTCGCTTCCGCTGTCATGTTGGGGGGAGCATGCCGCGGCTCCAGCGCCTCGGACGATCCCGCGGCAGAGGCGCCCGCGGTGAGCCTTCGTCCCGACAATGTGGCGGTGGTCACGACGCGGGAGATCTCCAGCGGCCCGTCCATTTCCGGTACGCTCGCCGCGATCCGGGAGGCGACGCTGCGCGCCGAGGTCGCCGGCGTGGTTACCGGCACCACCGTGGAGGAGGGACAGGCGGTGCAGGCGGGACAGGTCCTGGTCCGGCTCGATGATTCGGCCATCCGTGACGCGGTGCTCTCCGCCCGTTCGGCGCAGCGGACCGCGAACGAGGCGGTGGTCGTGGCCCGACGCAATGCCGAGCGGGCCCAGCGGCTGGCCCAGGCGGGCGCCGTGGCGGAGCGCGAGCTGGAGCAGGCGCGCTGGACCGTGATGAATGCCGAGGCGGGACTCGCCGATGCCACCGCACGGCTGTCCAGCGCGGAAAAACAGCAGGGAAAGACCGTTGTGCGCGCGCCGTTCGGAGGTGTCGTGAGCGAGCGGCCGGTCAGCGCGGGCGATGTCGTCCAGGTCGGCAATCCGGTGGCCACGGTCGTCGATCCGCGGAGCCTCCGGCTCGAAGCGACGGTCCCCGTCAGCGCGCTCAGCGGTCTCAAGGTGGGCAGCACGGTGGATTTCGAAGTGAGCGGCTACGAGGGCAAGCGATACACGGGACGAGTCGAGCGCATCAATCCCATGGTGGACCCCGCCACTCGGCAGGTCCGGATCCACGTGGGGATTCCTAATGTCACCGGCCGGCTGGTGGCGGGACTCTTCGCCCAGGGTCGGGTCGCGATCGACCAGCGGACCGCGCTCGCCGTCCCGATCTCCGCCTTGGACCTCAAGACCCCGACTCCCTCGGTCCGCCGGCTTCGGGGCGGGCGGGTGGAGCTCGTGGCGGTCGAGCTCGGACTCCAGGACGACGTGATGCAGGTGGTCGAGATCAAGGCCGGCCTCGTCGTGGGTGATACCGTGCTGGTCGGCCCTTCGGCGGGTGTGGCGGTGGGCACGGCGATCCGTATCGTGAAGGAGTGATACGCCATGTGGATTTCCGATAACGCCATCCGCCGTCCGGTCATTACCGTCGTGGTGATGGTCGCGCTGGTGATGTTCGGATTGATCGCACTGATCACGCTCAAGACCGACGAGTATCCCGATGTGGCTCCGCCGTACGTGAGTGTGGGCGTGCCGTATCCCGGCGCCTCACCGGAAACGGTGGAGAAGGAAGTCCTGGACCCGATCGAGGAGGCGATTTCGTCGATCACCGGGGTGAAGAAAGTGAATGGAAAGGCCATGGACGGCTTTGCGTCCATCCTGATCGAGTTCCAGTTCACCAAACCTCTGGCCGAGGCGACGCAGGACATTCGGGACGGGATCTCCAGCATTCGGAACGATCTGCCGCCCGAGATGGAAGAACCGATTATCCGAAAGTTCAACGATACCGACCGGCCGATCATCTCCTTCGCGCTGTCCTCGACGATGCTCGGGCCGCGGGAGCTGACCCGGCTCGCGGATCCAGGCATCACCCGTGAGCTGCGCTCGATTCCGGGCGTGGCCGAGGTGAGCGTGTTCGGCAAACAGGAGCGCGAACTCACAGTCGAGCTCAAGCCCGACGCGCTGCAATCGGCGGGCATCAGCGTGGGGCAGGTGGTGCTGGCCCTGCAGGCGCAAAATCTGGCGGCCCCGGTCGGGCGCCTCGATGGCCCGCTGGAAGAACGCTCGATCCGCCTCAAGGGGCGGCTGAGCGGCCCGGCGGAATTCGCCCAGCTGGTAGTGGCCGAGCGCAACGGCCGGCTGATCCGGCTCGGCGATCTCGCGAGCGTGAAGGACGGCGCCGAGGATCCCCGCACGCTGGCGCTCTACAACGACCGGATCGCTGTCGGGATCGACATCAGGAAGGCCAAGGGATACAGCACCACCGAAGTGAGTGAGGCGGTGATGGCCCGGCTCGCGAAAGTGGAGTCCGTCCTGCCGACCAACGTGAGGCTGGACGTGATCCGCGACGCCGCCGTCCGGGTGGCGCGCTCGGTGCGCGAAGTGCAGGTGACTCTCTTCGAGGGCGCCCTGCTCAC
Organism: uncultured Gemmatimonas sp.; assembly: GCA_964439025.1. Lineage (GTDB taxonomy): Bacteria > Gemmatimonadota > Gemmatimonadetes > Gemmatimonadales > GWC2-71-9 > JABFSM01. The sequence continues at coordinate 128,417 of CAYTMW010000003.1, forward strand.
CGTGCTGGTGGTGTTCCTCTTTCTCAACTCGTGGCGCTCCACCGTCATCACCGGACTCGCGCTCCCGGTGTCGGTGCTCGCGGCGTTCATCGCGGTGTGGATCTTCGGGTTCACGCTCAACACGATGTCGCTCCTCGGTCTGTCGCTCGCAATCGGTATTCTCATCGACGACGCGATCGTGGTCCGGGAAAACATCGTGCGGCACGTCGAGATGGGCAAAGATCACGTCACGGCGTCGCACGAGGGCACCGACGAGATCGGGGTCGCGGTGACGGCCACGACGCTCTCGATTCTCGCGGTATTCGTCCCGATCGCGTTTCTCCCCGGGCTCTCCGGGCAATGGTTCAAGCCGTTTGGACTGACGATGGCCTGCGCCGTGGCGGTATCACTGCTGGTTTCGTTCTCGCTCGATCCGATGCTGTCGGCCTACTGGCCCGATCCGCACCGGTCGGAGGTGAGGAAGTCTTGGATCACCCGGAAGCTCGACCGTTTTAACCAGTGGTTCGGCCGGATGGCCCAGCAATACACGAAGGTCATCGCCTGGGCGCTGGATCACCGGCTCGCGGTGGTGGGGCTTTCGCTCGGCACCTTCGTCCTGGCGCTGATGATGCCCCGGTTCGGACTGGTCGGGGTAAGCTTCGTGCCAATCGACGACAAATCGGAGTTCAACATTCAGCTCGAGACTCCACCGGGATCGAACCTGGAATACACCCGCCGCAAAGCCGAAGAAGTGGGGGCGTTGCTCCGGGCGCACCCGGAGATTCGCTACACGTACGCGACGCTGGGGGGCACCCAGACCGGCGCGGTGGACGAAGGGAGGATCTACGTCCGCATGACGCCAAAGCACGACCGAAAGCTTTCTGCGGAGGATCTCGCGGGGGTCATTCGGCGGGAGATTCGCAGCGTGGCGGGCGTCAAGCTCGCGGTCTTTACCAGCGACATTGGCGGCGGGCGGAAGCAGCTCCAACTCGAAGTGCGGGGCACCGACCTGTCCACGCTCTCCGCCATGGCGGAGAAGGTGCAGGCCGAGGTCGAGCAGGTACCGAACGCGGTGGATATCGCGCTCTCCACCAAGGGACAGAAACCCGAGATCAACGTCGACATCGACCGGGGACTGGCCGGGAGCATGGGCGTGACGGTGGGCCAGCTCGCCCAGTCGCTGCGGCCGGCTTTCGCCGGCATCGACGCGGGCGACTGGCTCGACCCGAGCGGGGAAACCCGTGACGTCATGGTGCGGCTCTCGCCGGAAACCCGCCAACGGCTGACCGACCTGCGCGATCTTCCCCTCGTCGTCCCCGGCGGCCCCGCGGGGGCGCCCACGACGGTACCACTGGGCCAGGTCGCCCGGATCACCCAGGGGGTGGGACCGGCGGTGATCGACCACCTGAATCGCGACCTTGTCGTCATCGTCGGCTGGAACGCCTCGGGCCGCTCGACTGGCGAGGTGATGACCGACGTGCTGGCCCGGCTCGACAAGCTTCCCTTGCCGGCGGGGGTGGTCATCACCCAGGGAGGCGATGCCGAGTCGCAGAACGAGGTCTTCGGGAGCATTTTCCTGGCGCTTGGTGTGGCGGTCGTGTTCATGTATCTGATCCTGGCGATCCAGTTCGGCTCCTTCGTGGATCCCTTCGCGATCATGTTGTCGCTGCCGCTGTCCCTGATCGGCGTCATGCTGGCACTTGCGGTGACGGGGACATCGATCAACATCATGAGCCTCATCGGGGTGATCCTGCTCATGGGGATCGTGGCCAAGAACGCGATTCTGCTGATCGATTTTGCGAAGTGGGCACGGCAGCGGGAGGGGCTCCCCCTGCGCGAGGCGCTGATCGAGGCGGGCGCAATCCGGCTCCGTCCGATCCTGATGACGACGTTTGCGCTCATCGCGGGGATGCTGCCCATCGCGCTTGGCGGTGGGGAAGGCTCCCAGTTCCGGTCCCCACTCGGCGTCGCGGTCATCGGCGGGGTCATTACCTCGACGGTGCTGACGCTGGTGGCGATCCCCACGTTCTACGAGATTCTCGACGAGACCCGCTATAAGCTCCTGCAGCTCTCGGCGCGTTTGTTCCGCGGGCGCCGACCGGCGCCTGCTCAGGAAGTCCTGCCCGAGGAGAGCCGATGACCGGTATTTCCATGCCCCGACCCCGCGGCCCAATGATCAAGGACGCGCCTGACCATCACGACGCAGATCTGGTGCTCCGGCTGTTCGACCTGCGCCGGGAAGCCAGCATGCGGGAGGCGCGCCGCTATGTCACCGCCGAGTTCTGGCCGGCGACGGTGGAAGAGCTCCTCGCCATCACCAAATCCGACCATCCCGGCAATACCGCGTTCCGGCAGGTGACCGGATACTGGGAAATGGCCTATGGAATGGCGCGCCACGGCATCGTCAACCCCGACTATCTTGCCGAGTTCACCGGCGAGGGGATGTTCGTCCTGGCCAAGGTGCATCCCTGGCTCGCCGAGCTCCGCGCCGCCTCGTTTCCCACCGCCTTCCGGAACGCCGAATGGCTCGCAACCCAATGCGACATGGGCCGGGAAATCTTCGCGCTCTTTCGCCAGCGCGTGGAGAAGGCTCTCGCCGCGCGCCGGGGAGCGTAATGGCGGAGCACCCACCGAAGAAAAAGGTCACCCTCTCGGTCGCGTGGCGTGAAGCGCGCGAGCTGATCTGGCGCTACCGAGGACGGCTCGCCCTCGGCTTCCTGATCATGCTGGTGGGCCGGCTCGCGGGACTGGTGCTGCCGGCCAGCTCAAAATTCCTGATCGACAACGTCATCAAGGGCGGCGACGGTCATCTCCTGGTCCCGCTCGCGCTCGGCATCCTCGGGGCGACCATCGTCCAGGCGGCTACCTCGTTCGCGCTGGTCAGCCTGCTCGGGATCGCGGCGCAGCGGGCCATCACCGATCTCCGGCGCGAAGTCGAGGCGCACATTCTCCGGTTGCCGGTTCGCTACTTCGATTCCACCCAGACCGGGATCCTGCTCTCGCGGGTGATGAACGACGCGGAGGGCATCCGGAATCTGGTCGGAACCGGCCTGGTGCAGCTCGCGGGGGGCATCCTCACCGCCGCCATCGCGCTGGTGGTGCTGTTCTACATCAACTGGCAGCTCACCGCCGCCACCCTCGCGATCCTCCTGACCTTCGGCGGCGGGATGGCCTACGCCTTCAGCAAGCTCCGGCCGATCTTCCGGGAGCGGAACAAGCTGATGGCGGCCGTGAGCGGCCGCCTGACAGAATCCTTCGGCGGAATACGGATCGTCAAATCCTACGTGGCGGAACGGCGTGAGGACCACGTCTTCACCAAGGGAATTCACGCGCTGTTCCGGAATGTTGCGACCACCATGACCGGCGTGGGCGCCGTGACTGCGCTCTCCACCGTCGTGGTGGGCGCCATCGGCGCGCTCATGGTCTGGGTGGGCGGCCGGAGCATCATCGCCGGGACGATGACCCTCGGCGATTTCGTGATGTACATCTTCTTCACCGGGTTGATGGCCGCACCGCTGATCCAAATGGCGTCGATCGGCACCCAGATTACCGAAGCGTTTGCCGGCCTCGACCGGATCCGCGAGATCCGCGAGATGCGGACCGAGGACGACGAGGACGCCTCGCGCGAGCCGGTCACCGAGGTCCATGGGGCGGTGGTGTTCGAAGACGTGACCTTTGAGTACACCCCGGGTGTCCCGGTGCTGAAACACGTCTCGTTCGAGGCGCCGGCGGGCTCGACCACCGCGCTGGTAGGCTCGAGCGGGTCGGGCAAGAGCACCCTCATGAGCCTGGTGATGGCCTTCAACCGGCCCATCGAGGGGCGCGTCGTCCTCGACGGCCGCGACTTGGCCACGCTCAGACTCCGTGATTACCGGAGCCGGCTCGGCATCGTGCTCCAGGACAATTTCCTTTTCGACGGCACCATCGCGAACAACATCCGGTTCAGCCGGCCGGGGGCCACCATGAACGACGTCCGGCGGGTCAGCCGGATCGCCCACTGCGATGAATTCATCGAGGCCTTCGAGAAGCAGTACGACACCATCGTCGGCGAGCGGGGGGTGCGGCTTTCGGGAGGACAGCGCCAGCGGGTCGCCATTGCGCGGGCGATCCTGGCCGATCCCGCGGTGCTCCTCCTCGACGAGGCCACCTCGAGCCTCGACAGCGAGAGCGAGGCGCTGATCCAGGACGGCTTGCGCGCGCTGCGCGCGGGGCGCACCACCTTCGTGATCGCCCACCGGCTGTCGACCATCATGAGCGCGGACCAGATCCTGGTGCTCGAGGCGGGAGAGATCGTGGAGCGGGGGACCCACGCCAAGCTGCTGGCGCAGGACGGCCGGTACCGGCAGCTCTACGACAAGCAGTTCCGGCTGGAACGAAACCGGTTCATCAATCCGGGAGAGGACTTCACCCCGGAGCCGGAGCGGCCGGCGGTTGCGGGCACCGCCGGCCGACCCGGGGGGGATTAGCGCCTAGTTCTTCTTGGGCGGCTCCGGCATCGCCGGCAGATCGCTGTTCCAGATGTCATCCACCATCAGCCAGCTGTCGCCCACCTTGTGCCAGTGTACCAGGTATTTCCCGGTATCCGTGATCGGTCCAGGCGCGCCGGGGGGAGTCAGGGTGATTCGGTACGTCCCCCTCTCGACCGCCAGGGGGCCGTTGGCGGCCACGGACTCCGTGATCAAGACGAGGGTGGCACCCCCCATCATTCCCATCGACGCGGCGATGGCCTGACGGCCGGCCGCCACAGCCATGTTGGGCCCCATCACCCGGCCGTCCTCGGTGTAGTGGGCCGCGACCGAGTCTCCGCGCCCCGCATTGAAGTGGCTCGTGAATTGGGCGTTGGAAGCCTCGATCGCGGTTCTTGCCGCGGCGGCTTCCGCGTTCATCCTCGCATCGGCCTGCTCCGCCGTCTCCGCCGCGGGCTGGCATCCGGCAATCAGTGCCACGGTTCCCAGCGCGGCCATCAGGCTTCTGGTCCTTCGCATGCTCCCTCCTCAGGTGATGTGGTCAGACTGCAATCGGCAGCTTTCGAATTCGGGTTCCCGTCGCGGCAAACACCGCGTTGGCCACCGCCGGGGCGATGGGGGGCGTTCCGATCTCGCCCACCCCGCCGGGCTCCATGATGCTGGCCATCAGATGTACCTCGATGACCGGCATGTCCCGCATCGTGAGGATCGAGTAGTCGACAAAACTGCTCTGTCTCACCCGGCCCTTGTCGATCGTGATTTTTTCCTTGAGCGCGGCGGAGAGCCCGAACGCGATGCCACCTTCGAGCTGCGCCACCACCGTATCGGGATTGACGATCTGCCCGCAATCCGCAGCGCACACCACCCGATGCACGCGGACCGTCCCGGCTTCCACCGATACCTCGGCCACCTGTGCCACCCAGCTCCCGAACGATTCGTGGAGCGCGACGCCGCGGAATCGGCCCGGCGCCGCCGGAGTGCCCCATCCGGACCGCTCGGCCGCCAGATCGAGCACGGCGACCGCACGGGGCGCGGTGGAGAGCAGTCCGCGACGGAACTGCACGGGATCGGCGCCAGCCGCCTCGGCCAGCTCGTCGAGAAAGCATTCGATCGCGAAGGCGGTGTGCGAATGCGCCACCGAGCGCCAGAATCCCACCGGGATGCCCAGATCGGCCTGGGTAAAGAGTACCTCCAGGTTGGGAAATGCGTAAGGAATCTCGGCCGCTCCTTCGATGGCATTGCCGTCCACACCGCCCTTCAGTGGCCCGCCGAGGTGGGCCACAAAATCGGGCAGCCATCCCGGGAGAAACTTCGCAATGATCGAAGGGCTGATGATGTGATGACTCCATCCAACCGGCGAGCCGTCCGCGGCGAGACCGGCGCGCATCTGGTGTCGCGCCGCGGGCCGGTACTGATCGTGACGGATGTCGTCTTCACGGCTCCAGATCACCTTGACCGGCCCGCCCACCGCCTTCGAGACCTCGCACGCCTCGGCCACAAAATCCGTCTCGGATCGCCGGCCGAATCCGCCCCCCAGATGCGTCGTGTGCACCGTTACCCGGCTGAGGGGAACTCCGCACACCTTGGCGGCGACTCCTCTCGTTCCGCCTCCCAGCATGCGCGGGCCGGCCTGGAATTGCGTCGGCACCCAGAGCGTCACGCCATCGGCGCGCACGTCTGCGGTGCAGTTCATCGGCTCCATCGTGGCGTGCGCGAGGTAGGGCACTTCATAGACCGCGTCCAGCATCCGCGCGGCGGAGGCGCCGAACTCGCCGCCCTGACCGGCGGTCCGCGCCAGCTTTCCCGGCGCTCTGCCGAGCTCCTCAAGCCGCGCGCTGACCGCGGCATCGTCCAGGGTCGCAAGCTCACCCTCATCCCATTCGATCGTGAGCGCATCCCGGCCGGCCCGGGCCGCGGCGTAGCCGTTCGCGACGACGGCAACTCCCCGCTCGATGCGCACGACCTCGCGCACACCGGGGACGGCGCGGGCCCCCGCCTCCTCGACGAAGCGCAGGGTGCCGCCGAACACCGGACAGCGCGCGACGACCGCAACCAGTACGCCCTCGGGCATCGCGTCGATGCCGAACACCGTGCGTCCGGTCACCTGGTCGGGCAGATCGAGCCGGAGCATCGGTTTGCCGATGAGCCGGAAGTCGGCGGGTGCCTTGAGCGTCACGGTGAGCGGCACCGGCACTGCGGCGGCCGCCCCGGCGATGTCGCCATAACGCACTCGGCGCCCATCCGGGGCCACGACCCAGCCGTTTTCGGTGATGCATCGCCCGGCGGGCACATTCCACGCCGCCGCCGCGGCGGTCACCAGCATGCTGCGCGCCCGGGCCGCCGCTTCGCGCAGGGGAAGCCATGCCGCCCGCACGCTGGTGCTTCCACCGGTCAGCTGCATCCCCCCGATGAGAGGGTTGTAATAGGCTTCATTGGCGGGAGCGAACTGATAGCGGACGGTGGACCAGTCGGCGTCGAGCTCCTCCGCGACGAGCATCGGCAATGCGGTGGATACTCCCTGCCCCATCTCGGAGCGGTCCACCATCACGGTGACGGTATCGTCGGCGCCGATGCGAATCCAGGCGTCGGGGGCAAACGGCTCCACGCCTGGAGCCGGCGGCGCTTCCTTGCCGCATCCATCGAGCGAGACGACGAGGGTGAGTCCCGCCCCAGCCGCCAGCCCGGCACGGACGAAGTCGCGTCGGCAGAGCTCTCTGGTCACGCGGGCACGACGCCGATCGGTAGCGTCCGGATCCGCTTGCCGGTGAGCGTGAATAGCGCGTTCGCCACCGCTGGAGCAATCGGCGGCGTGCCGGGCTCTCCAATGCCGGTCGGCGCCTCGGTACTCGGCACGATGTGCACTTCGACGACCGGCATCTCCCGCATCCGAAGCAGTGGATAGTCGTGGAAGTTGCTCTGCGCCACGCGTCCCCGGTCGATGGTGATCTGTCCATGCAGCGCGGCCGTGAGCCCGTAGACGATGGCGCTCTCGACCTGAGCCGCGACAATCGCGGGGTTGACCACGATGCCGCAGTCCACCGCCGCCACCACCCGGTGGACGCGCACGGTGCGATCGGGATTGAGCGAGACCTCGGCCACCTCCGCGACATAACTCGAGAAGGATTCGAGCACCGCCACGCCCCGCGCCCGCCCCTCGGGGAGCGGCGAGCCCCATCCGGCTTTTTCCGCCGCGAGGGTCAGCACGCCGAGGTGCCGCGGTTTGGCCGCGAGAAGCGCCTTGCGGTATTCGACCGGGTCCTGTCCCGCCGCGACGGCGAGCTCGTCCATGAACGACTCGAGCACGAAGCCATTCTGGGATGAGCCGACCGACCGCCAGAAGCCGAGGGGAACTTCCCAATCAGGTTGCACCGCTTCCACCTTGAGATTGGGAATCTCGTAGGGAAGGTTGGCGATTCCCTCGACGGTGCTGTCATCGTGCTGCGTCTTGGGGGCGCCGAAGGACGACGCCATGATCGACGGGCAAACGACCCGCGCGGTGAGGGCGGTGGGCATCCCGTCGGTCCCGAGCGAAGCCGCGAATTGTGCGTACGTCGGCGGCCGGTAGAAGTCGTGCTGGATGTCGTCCTCGCGGGAGAACATCACCTGCACCGGCACACCGGCGGCCTTGGAGGCCTCGACCGCGTCCACCACGAAGTCCTGCATGACGCGCCGTCCGAAACCGCCGCCGAGAAAGGTCGTGTGCACCGTGACCTTCGACGGGTCGAGGCCGGTGATTCGTGCCGCCACCTCCTGCACGCCCCCGCCGAGCGCCATGCCACACTGGTACTGGGTCGGCGCCCAGACGGTGCACTGCGTCGCCTCGACGTGCGCCGTGGCATTCATCGGCTCCATGCAGGCGTGCGCGAGATACGGCGCTTCGTACACCGCCGACACCCGGGTTCCTCCGCCCAGGGCGCCGGTGCCCTGAGTGCGAGCAACGTGACCGGACCGCTCTGCGAGGCCGGCCATTTCCTTCCGCATCCCGTCGGTGCTCAGCCGGACCGCGACACCTTCGTCCCACACAACATTCAGCGCTTCGCGGCCCTGGCGCGCCGCCCAGTATCCATCCGCGAGCACCGCGACGCCGGAACCGAGCTTCACCACCCGCTTGACTCCGGGAACCTGCAGAGCCGCCGCCTCATCCCAGCCCGTCGCGGTGCCGCCAAACACCGGGCAGCGGGCAACCACGCTGACCAGCATGCCGGGGACCCTCACATCGACGCCGAAGACCGCGGTGCCGCGCACCTTTTCGCCGAGGTCGAGCCGCGGGGTGGAGGTGCCAATGATCCTGAAATCCTTCGGGTCTTTGAGCGTGACCTTCTCGGGAACGGGGAGCGCGGCCGCCCGCGTGGCCAGCTCGCCGTACTTGAGGCGCCGCCGGGTGGGGGGATGGGTCACCACGCCATTCTCGGTGCGGCACTCGGATGGATCCGCCGACCACGCGGAGGCGGCGGCGGAGACCAGCATCGCGCGGGCACGCGCTCCTGCTTCGCGGAGCGGCAACCAGGAGGAGGAAATACTCATGCTCCCGCCGGTGACCATCGCGGGAAAGCGGGCGTTGTAGTACTCCTTCCCGGCGCCCGACTGCTCCACCCGGACGGTGGCCCACGGCACATCGAGCTCCTCAGCGAGCAGCATCGGCAGCGCCGTATAGACACCCTGCCCCATCTCGGAGCGATCGACGACCAGCGTCACGGAGCCATCGGTACCCACGCGGACCCAGGCATTCGGCGTGAAGGGCGGTCCAGGGGGTTGTTCCGGCGCCCCCGCGCACGAGGGGAGGGTGACGGCGAGCGTGAGACCCGCGCCGGCCACGGCCCCGGCACGGAGAAAATCACGGCGGCTGAGCGAGGTGGTCATGTGGCGACCTCCCCCGCGGCGCGGTGAATCGCGCGACGGATCCGCTGATACGTCCCGCAGCGGCACAGATTCGCGGACATCACTTCGTCGATGTCCGCGTCGGTCGGCTTTGGGGTTTTGGACAGGAGATAGGCGGCGCGCATGATCTGTCCTGGCTGGCAATACCCGCACTGCGGAACCTGCTCGGCGATCCACGCCTCCTGCACGCGATGCTTCCCGTCGGGTGACAGCCCTTCGATGGTGAGAACCGTCTTCCCTTCGACCGTGGAGACCGGAAACTGGCAGGACGCCTGTGCGACTCCGTCGATGTGCACGGTGCAGGCGCCGCACTGGCCGACGCCGCACCCGAACTTGGTCCCAGTGAGGCTCAGGGAATCACGCAGAACCCACAGGAGCGGGGTCTCGGCGGGGACGTCGACGGAGACGGCCTTGCCGTTGAGGGTGAATCGCGGCATGACGCATTCCTCGGAGGTCGGAAGGGGTCGCCGCCGCGGCCGCCAGGGAATGGCGGAAGCGCGGCACCGGTAATCTGGGGCCGCCGGCCCGATGGGGCCAGCAGGAGGTCAGGGGGAGATGGTTAGGGTGTGGGACACTGGATCGATGAGAGCAAACGTCACCTTGTCCGCCACCTGATCGGTGACCACGACATACCGGGACGCGAGGGAAACATCGGGTACCCGAATCCGGAGCAGCACCCCCGTACCGAGGTTCCCCGTCACCACCACGCGCGTCGTTCCCGGCGAGGGGGATGCGAAGGATACCTGCTCGTTGTTTGCGGCGGTGACGTTCTCGACCTCACCCCCCGTGATCGTGAAGAGCAGGGCGCCGGCGCTGGGGCCGCCCTGGAAGTAGGAGACGGTGAGGTCACCGGCTCGGGAGGGCGGCGCGCCACCGTCGCCGCACGCGGCCGCCAGGGTCACCAACAGGGCAAGGCCGCCCCGGACACGCGCGTTCATGGCTTCTCCCTGGGTTTGGCGAGCCGAACCGACGGCGGGACCGCCTGTCCCAGCCGGCGATACAGTGCCAGGAGGTCGCCCACGTCGTACGATCCGTTGCGATTGCCGAGCTCATCGAGATACCCCCGCTGCGCAGGGGTCAGCTTCGGCGTGCCGAGGAGGTCGCTCGCGGCGTCCGCCGGCGGGATCAACACTTCGGAGGCGAATCGCGCATCGAGGTCGTATCCCTTGCGCATCACGAGGTCGAGCACCGGGCCGGTGGCGACCGTATCGCCCCGCCATCCCACGAAGATGGAGCCGGGCGCCGGCGTGGCGGTGAGCTGCACCGCGATGGTTTGCGGGAGATACACACCCTGCGACAGATTCCCCTGCACGGTCGAGGTCACGCTTCCGGCGCCGGACGTCACCAGCAGGATGCGGTGCTCCACGGAGAAGTTCGCCGAGAGGGTATCCGGCTGGGCTGGGTTGCTCACGAGCACCTGGTCCCGCGGCCCATCCGGAGTCCACTTGAGGAAGGTGAGCCGAGTCTTTCCCCCCGCGATTAGCTGAATGGGATCGGCACTAATGTGCAGTGGATCGCCGCCGGGCACGACCTCCTCGAAGCGATCCCAGAGGACGCCGTCGACCCGGATCTGCCCGCCGTTTAGCCCCTGCACGACGCTCGGCATGCGGCGCGTGAAGCGGAACCGCATGGGTATTCCCGGAAGCTGCACGATGCGATCAATGATGAAGCCGAGATAGCTGCCGAAGTTGTCCCGGGCGCTCGGGTTGGCGAGAAGGGACAGCCGCGTATTGCCTGATGAACCGGGATACGAATCTCCCCGGTCCCCGCGATTCCGGCTCCCCGGCGCGCGGAGCTGATTCATCCCGTCGGCCTGGAGCAGCGCGACGCCGTGAATCGGCCCAGAGTTCACCGCATTGGAGAGCAGCCCCGCCTGCACCTGCGCCTCATCGATGAGCCAGAAGAGGAGACCGGGCGACTTGGCGCAGAATCCGAGCAGGGGACAGGTGGACGCAAGCGCCGGATTCATGTGGGCGGTGTCACTCAGGACCGCCTGGCGATTCTCGACCAGCAGGTACTCCTGCGGATTCGCCGTGCTGGCGTAGAAAATGGTGTCGCTCAGCAGGCGGGCGCCCGCCGTGACGGTGCGACTGCTGCCGAGCGTGTCGATGGTGGCCCAGCCGAGGGTGCTGAGCGACCAGGCATCGTAGGACGCCGGGCTGTACGGGCGGGAATAGTTCCCCGATCCCATGAGGCCCCATCCTCCAATTCCCTCGGTGGTCCCGCGGGTGTCATAGAGGTCCGGCACCCCGAATGCGTGCCCGGTCTCGTGCGCGATCGTTCCCACCGCCATGATGCTGGTTGGGTCACAGGCGGTTATCCCGCCGATCTGAGATTGAATCGTGTAATCGTTGACCCGGATGAACTGTCCGGGAAGCGGCTGCCCGCTGGCGCCGCGCCGGAGCGTCCTGGTCACATACGGCTGGCCGTGCCACGCCGCGATGACGAAGCGGTGGCTCCAGATGCCGGCGGACGCCGGCACATTTGAGCGGCACTCCCCGCCGACTTCCGGCTGGAGAAAGGTGACGAAATCCACCACGCCATCGTCGTCACCACTGTTGGGGAGGCCGTCGGGACCATCGTTGTCGAACGGGGCCCAGACGTTCTCGAAGCCGGGGCGATTTGAAATCGAATCGAGCGACGCCACCAGCATCGCCCCCATCCGGTTGACCGGGCGTGACGGGCAGGAGGTCAATCCACCGATGGTGAGTCCGTTGCATCCGTCGGTATAAAAGGCGGCGACACTGTCCACCCGGACCGGCGCGAAGACCTCGCCATCGAGGGAGATTCTGTTGTGGGAAAGCTCTTCGTAGTACGTGGTGACCGTGTAGGGCCTGTCCCCGGGATTCCGGCTGAACAGGATGCGCTGATAGTCGGTCACCGGATAGGGAACGGCGACATCCTTGTATGCGATCGCAATAACGGGGATGTGAAATGCGCCTGTGACGGCGGTGGCGGCTCCACCGCCCATCACGACGGCGGGAGTGAAGAACGGACCGCCCCGGACCGAATTCAGGGCCGAGAGATTTCCGCTCTGCAGCAGCTGCATGCGCCGAACCCGCACCGCCGCGGCCCGCCGGCGCCAGGCGGCAGTCGGGCTCCAGTCGGTCGGCTCGAGAAGCACCGGCACCCGGGCGGGCGCCTGGGCAGCCGCCGGGGGGGCGAACGCCCCCGCAAAGAGAGCGAGTGCCAGGAGAGAGCGTCGCATAGGAATTAGGATTGGGAATCTACGCGGGAAGACCTCCTCCCCGCCGTCGTGACCGGCATGGAGACGCGCCAGCGCCCCGTGGCCGCACGCCCCGCCGCTACGCTTGTCCGAGCGACTTCGCTCCATTAGTTTAAGCCGTTATCCCGTATAGGGATGGAGGCGTTATTTCACTTCCGCTGACGCGAGGTCACGTGCCGACCCAAATCCTCCAGACCGACGTCGCGCTTTTCGAGAAGTGCAAGCTCTTCACCCGGGCAGACGAGGTGAAGGCCGCAGGGCTCTACCCGTACTTCCGGCCGATCTCCGAATCCGAGGACACGGTCGTCGTCATCGAGGGGCAGAAGCGGATCATGCTGGGGTCGAACAACTACCTCGGCCTGACCCACCACCCCAAGGTGCTCGAAGCAGCCAGCCGGGCGCTCCACATCTATGGATCCGGCTGCACCGGGAGCCGCTTCCTGAACGGCACGCTGGACCTGCACGTCCAGCTCGAGGCGGCGCTCGCCGAGTTCCTCGGGAAAGAAGACTGCATCGTCTTCTCGACCGGGTACAACGCCAATCTCGGCCTGATCTCCGGGCTGGTCGGCCGGCGCGACGTGGTCTTCCTCGACAAACTGGACCACGCGTCGATCGTGGATGGCGCCAAGATGTCGGACGGCGAAACCGTGCGCTTCAACCATGGCGACCTCGCGGGCCTGGAGCGGAAGCTCGAGCAGCATCCCGGCGCCGGGAAAATGGTCATCGTCGATGGCATCTTCTCGATGGAAGGCGACATCGCCGACGTTCCGGGTCTGCTCAAGGTCTGCCGGCGCCACGGCGCGGCGCTCGCGGTGGACGACGCGCATTCGATCGGAGTCCTCGGACCCAGGGGCGACGGAACCGCCGCCCATTTCGGCCTGGTGGACGAGGTGGACATCATCGCCGGCACCTTCTCGAAGTCGCTCGCCTCGATCGGCGGCTTCGTCGCGGCGTCACGCAGCGTCATCAACTATCTCCGCCACCACAGCCGGCCGCTGATCTTCACCGCGTCGCTGCCACCCGCGAACACAGCCGGGGTCCTGGCCGCGCTCGAGGTGCTCCGCGCCGACACCGAGCGCCGGGAAAGTCTCTGGGTCAATACGCGGCGGCTGCAGGACGGCTTCCGCAGCATCGGCTTCGATACCGGCCCCTCGGAAACACCGATCGTTCCGATACTCATCGGACCGCTCGATTGCACGCTCCTGATGTGGCGGAAAGTGTTCGACGCGGGCATCTTCACCAACCCGGTGGTGCCTCCTGCGGTGCCGCCATCCCAGTGCAGGCTCCGCACCAGTGTCATGGCGACGCACACCGCCGACCAGCTCGATTACTGCATCGAGACGATCGGGCGAATCGGCAAGGAGCTGGGGGTTATCTGACCGGACCGGTAACGGTCCGTCTCGTCCAGACCCGTTCGGATCTCCGCCGCTTCATCGACTTTCCCTACCGGCTGCATGCGCGGGACCCGCTCTGGGTCCCGCCGTTGCGTCGGGATGTGGCGACCATGCTCTCCCGCACCCGCAATCCCTTCTTCGAGCACGCGGAAGCGGATTATTTCCTGGCGGAGACGGACGGCGCCGTCCAGGGCCGTATCGCGGCGATCTTCAACCGGCTGCACAACGAGACCCACGACGACCGGGTCGGGTTCTTCGGCTTCTTCGAATCGGTGGATGACGCGGGGGTGGCCGCGGCGCTGCTCGACACCGCGGCGGGATGGCTGCGCGCCCGGGGCCTGAACACGATGCGCGGCCCCGCGTCCTTTTCCACGAACGACGAATGCGGCATCTTGATCGACGGGTTCGACACGCCGCCCGTCATGATGATGCCGCATAACCCGCGTTACTATCCCGCCCTCCTCGAACAGAACGGCTGTGCGAAGGCGAAGGATCTGCTGGTCTACCAGCACGGCCTTCCCGACGGCACTCTCGTTCCGGTGCCGGAGCGGCTGGCCCGCGCGAGCGAGCTGATCTGCCAGCGGCTGGACATTACCCTGCGTCCCCTCCGGATGAAGGAGTTCGGCGCCGAGGTCGAGCGGGTCAAGAAGCTGTACAACACCGCGTGGGAGCGGAACTGGGGCTTCATTCCGATGACCGGCCACGAGATCGATCACCTCGCGGCGCAGTTCAGGCCGGTGGTTGTTCCCGACCTGGTCCCGTTCGTCGAGAAGGACGGCAAGGTCATCGGATTCGCGCTGGCGCTCCCCGATCTCAATACCTTCTTTCGCACCAACCGGTCGGGACGGCTGTTCCCGGTCATTCTGAAGGTGCTGTGGGCGCTCAAGACCCATCGTGTCCACCGCTGCCGGATCACCCTGCTCGGCGTCCTGCCCGAGTACCGCGGCAAAGGAATCGATGCGGTGCTGTATCACTGGATCTGGACTCGAGGCGGCCACCTCGGCTACAGCTGGGGCGAAGCCGGATGGGTACTCGAAGACAACCCGACGATGAACGCGGGCCTCGTCAAGATGGGCTTCACCGTCTACAAGACCTACCGGCTGCTCGACCGGCCAATATGAACGCCCTGGTCACGGGCGCCACGGGGTTCGTCGGCCGGCATCTCATCGACGCACTCACGGCGTGCGGCGACGCCGTCACCGCGCTGGTGCGATCTCCGACGAAAGCAGCGGGGCTCACCGAGCGGGGTGTGCGCATCGCGGCGGGAGACCTGGGCAGCACCGAGGCGCTGCGCGCCGCCGTCCGGGGCCAGGACGTCGTCTATCACGTCGCGGGTCTGATCGCCGCCCGGAACGAGGCGGAGTTCCTGTCGGTCAACCGGGACGGCACGGCGCGCCTCGTCGCTGCCGCCGCGGAGGAAGGGCGGCCGCGCATCGTCCTGGTGTCCTCGCTCGCGGCGGCCGGGCCTTCCGAGCGGGGAACGCCCCTCTCGGGAAGCGAGCCGCCGCGGCCGGTCACGGCGTACGGACGGAGCAAGCTGGCCGGCGAAGCGGCGCTCCGCGCGGGACCGCTGCCCTGGACCATCGTGCGACCGCCGGCGGTGTATGGCCCCCACGATACCGAGATGCTCCGGGTGTTCCGCGCGGCCAAGCTCGGGGTGGTCCCGGTCTTTGGCGACGGCACCCAGGAGCTCTCGCTGGTGTACGGACCCGACCTCGGCCGCGCCCTCGCCGCGGCGGGGCGCACCAATGCGACAACAGGCAGGGTCTTTTACGCATGCCACCCGGAGGTGCTCACCAGCGCGTCCGTGGTGCGGACCGTGGGCCGCTCCATGGGACGCACGGTCCGCCTGATTCGATTGCCGCGCTGGGCGGCCCGAAACGCACTCGGAATCACCGGCGCGCTCGCCCGGCTGGCCGGGCGGGCCACCCTCCTCACCCCCGACAAGGCCAACGAGTTCTTCGCTCCCGCCTGGACCTGCGACCCCACCCGGCTCACCGCTTCCACCGGCTGGCATCCTGAATTCGACCTCGCTACCGGCGCCGCGGCGACCGTGGCGTGGTACCGCGCGTCGGGCGTGTTATGAGGCTTCGCCCGGTCAACCGGGTGCTGCTTGGCTACGTGGGGGTGACCTCGGTCGTCGCCGCGGCACGCCTGCACTCGACGCCGACCGCGGCCTGGGTGCTCTTCGCCGCGTGGTGCTGGCGGAGGTCACGACATTCGTCCTCTGCTACCTCATCTTCATTTTCTTCCCCGTCGCCGGACCCTACTACGAGTTTCCACGACCCGCGCTCGAATTCCTCGACAACGGGGCGGCGTTCCCCTCCTCGCATGTGGCCGGCGTGTGCGCGGCGGTCATCGCATGCACCATGGGATCCCGCGCGGTGCTGGCGGTGCCGGGACTGCTGCTCACGGGAGGGGTGGTGTACTGTCAGATGCACTATGCGGTGGATGCGCTGGCGGGGATCCTCATCGGCGTAGTTGGGGCAGTCATTGCGATAACTGCGTCAACGGTCAACGGTCAACGGGATCTGCTGCGGACGGCCACCGGCTATCGATAGCCGGACCGATAGCCGATAGCTGATAGCATACGAAACAAGGAGGGCCGCACCGCAGCCCTCCTCGCTCTTCGCGACTCCCTACTTACTGGACGGTGATCTTGCCGTTCATCCCCATCGCCATATGCGGCGTGCAGGTGAACTTGTACTCACCGGCCGGCGCGTTCGCGAAGGAAATGCTGATCGTCGCGTTCGGATCCACCACCAGCGCGCTGCTCAACGGAGCGATCTGATCCTTGAGCTGCGGATCGATGACTTCCTTGCCGCCCGCCGGGATGCTGTCCGCCCAGAACGCCACGTTGTGGGGACCCCCGCTGACGTTGTGGAAGACGACCTGATCGCCGGCCCGGATAGACAGCTCGGCGGGAACGAACTTGTAGGACGTGCCTTCCAGGACCATGTTCACATCGTGTGTCGCACCCATGGGCGCCGGAGCCATCGCCTGCGTGGTGTCCGCCGCCGGGGTGTCCGCATTCTTTTCGCCGCAGGCCGCCATCAGAATGGCAAAACCAGCCACAGCCGCAATCTTGCTCATCGCCTCACTGCCTCCCCATCCCTGGTTGGTATTTCGGTGGTGTTGATCATCCCCGCACCGGCCATTTTCGGTTCCGATGCCCCTTGTGAACTACTTCACAAATATAATTCCCAATCGAGAGGAATGCCACGGGCCCCGCTGGGCCGGTATCTTGTGTCATGACGGCTTCCCTCCTTCCGACCGACCCACGTCCTCCCTGCCGGTCGATGGGTTCCCAGTGTCGCTCTCTCCGTGTCATTCTGAGAGTGGCGACACTCGATGCGGGACCGAAATCAGGGGACCATGAGGCCACCTGGCTCATGGGTCATACCGAGAAAATCACCTTCCTGTCGGACCTCTGGGAGGACGACCAAGACCTCTACGTTTCCGCTGAGCTCCACGTCCCCTGCCGGTTCCTGAGCGAGACGAACCAGACCGCGCAGTGCCGCGCGTATGGGTATTTCAGGAAGGCCGCCGAGCCCCGTCCGCACACCCCAGCGCCCCGCCAGCTCGGGGGCGACCGCTTCCAGATCGTCGAGAGAGGGCGCCTCGCTTCCAGGGGGCTCACCGCTCCACCCCCTCCGCGCCGAAGCCTCCCGGTCAAGTTGGAGCCGAACCCCTGCGCCGGGGCCCCCTGCCGAACCGCAGACAACCAGCGGGGGGCGGCATGCTGCCGGGATCTCCAGGTGGAAATCATGTGCACCACACGGGAGCGGCGACTGGAGGCCCTGATCCGCGCCCGAAAGAAACCCTACCTCTGCAAGGTCGAGCGGGAAGGCCGATTTTCGCTCAACGCGGAAATGATTTCCGCATGTGGGTTTCTCGAGAGTGACGGCGTCTCCTGTGCGTTACATGGCCGGATCAGGGCGGATGGGCGGCCGGCCAAGCCAGAGCTCTGTTCTGAGTGGCCGGAGGGGGGCGAAACCCTGCATCTAGGGTGCGTCTTCGCCCCTGCCTCTGGCTAATACCTCCAAATTGTGCAACAATTCCGGTCCGCCATCGTCCTCCCGATGGGAAGGGTGGGCGAAAGCGAAGAAAGGCCGGGACCATGGAAGATTTGGAACGGCTCTACAAGACCCATTACGCGGCGGTAGTCCGGTTCCTTTACCGGAAAATCTGGGACGCCGACCGCGCTGAAGATCTTGCCCAGGAAGTCTTCATTCGCGCGATGGCCCATCAGCCGGACAAGCCGCGCGCGTGGATTTTCGCCGTCGCAGCCAACTTGGCGCGCGACGAGGCCCGGGCGGCGATTCGCCGTCGCAAACACCTGGTGCTGCTCAAGGACGACCCGGTCCCCCTCTCGACGCCGGAGCTGTCGGCGGACGACAGTGTGGAGCACGATGAGCGGTGGGCCCAGGTTACCAGCGCGCTCGCCGCGCTGACCGAGCGGGACCGTGAAGTGCTGTTGTTGTGGGATGCGGGACTCAGCTATCCGGAAATCGCGGCGCAAACGGGGCTCGCAGTGGGGGCGGTCGGGACGACGCTTGCTCGAGCCCGGAAGCGGCTGACAGAGGCTTATGACAGAATGGAATACCAAGCGGATGCGGCACGTTCCTGATGAGGAACTGCATCCCTATCTAGATCAGGCGCTGAGCCGGTCCCAGTGCGCTGAAATCGAAACGCACCTGGCTCAATGCGAACATTGCCGGGACCGTCGCGACACGATTGCGGCCCTTCGGGACCGCACGACCGCGCTCCTCGGGCAGCTCACGCCCCGGACTCTCATCATTCCCCCTCCTTTTGAATCGTTGGCCGAGCGACTGAGCCGACGGCCGGTGACACCGCTCTGGCAGATCCGCCTCAAGCGGGCCAGTCTCTGGGCGGCAGGGGTGATGGCGGCGGTCGGCACCGGATGGGCCGCGCGCAGTGTGCTGGACCCACATCGCGCCCTGTCCCCCTCCGCTCAGGAGGAGTTGGCGCCCCTGGGCAACGCGGTGGAGCTCGGCAGTGTTGCCGCCCCGATCATCGCTCCAGCGGCGACCACCCCGTCCCCGGATGTCCTTCCCGCAAACCCGTTGCCCCTTCCCGAAGCGACTCCCCGCTTCACTCCGTCGCGGCCGCAGGGTCTTCGCATCTCGAATGTGGCAAATACTTCGGCGATCCTTCCGGCGCCGATGCTGCAGCTCGCCTCTGCCCTTGCGCCAATGCCGGAAGGGTCGCGTGACATCGCTCCCTCGGCCCGACCGGAAGGGAGCGCACCGTTCGGTCCGCTTTGGCAGTCGGTCCAGTGGGAAGATGCTCTTGAGAAGGCGGGGAGCGGGCTCCCCTACATCGAAGGGATGCTGGTCATCGGCGTCCTGCTCCGGTCCGGGGAACCGGGAGAGCGTCCTACTTCGCTCGTAGCACAGCAGGACCCCTCAGGCGAGCTCATCCTCAGCATCGAAGGCCCGGTGGCGAAGGTCACCGAGATCGTGAAGAGCCAGGCGACCCGTGAGGTTCACGCCAGCGAGTGGACGCGCACTCCGCCCGATTACCTCCCGGGCGCCGGCGGCGCGACCCGCCGCATCAATCGCGTTCTGACCGTGACCGGCCGGCTGAGCGCCGATTCGCTGAACGCTCTGGCCCGGCTCGCGACGATTCGTTGACATCCAACTGTTAACCGCCAGCAAGGCGGTTAGCGGTTAGCGCGGATGATCCCGCCGCTCGAGCTCGGGGGGCATCGCGTAATCGGCCGGCTTCTCGTCGTGGAAGAAATCCTGGCTGTGTCCGTGCTTCCGCTCGTCCGCCAGCGTGATCGTGGCGAGTCGCGGCGACACCATCGGGAAGGTCCGTGCGAAGATGCCGTAGGCCAGCAGGAAGCATCCGAGGAAGGCGAGCAGCGGCGCCGCCTCGGGAAGACCGAACGTCGGCCCAGGAAGCTCAGTCACCGACGGGGTGACCAGGAGGTACCGCTCCAGCCAGAGCGAGGAGAGGCTTACCGTCGCGAAGAGCCCCAGAACAAAGGGAGACTTCTTCGCGGCGACGAAGAGGAAGCCCCAGAATGGGATCAGGAACATGCCGAGCAGCACGGTGCGGCCGACTGGAAGCCAGGGCCCCCAGAGCCGCGCGAAGACAAAGCCGGTCTCCTCGGGAAGATTCCCGTACCAGATCACCAGGAACTGGGACCACATCAGGTAGGCCCAGAACACGGTGAAGCCGAAGCAGAGCTTGCCGAGATCGTGGCGCTGCTTGGGGCTCACCAAGTCCGCAATCCCGAGCTGCTTCCGGCCGTAAAGCATGAGCAGGACGAGCAGGGTGTGCGCACCAAGGAACGATCCCATGAAGTACCAGCCGCCCAGCAGATTCGAGAACCAGTGGGGCTGCAGGGCCATGATCCCGTCGAACGCCACCATCGTGGTGACAATCGCATACAGCACCACATAGAGTGGTGCGAGGCGGTGAATCCGCGCCTCGTTGGCCGCCTCGGCGGCCGGCGAGCCGTCGTAGCGCGCGGTCCACTGGTCGTACATCGCGCGGCGCCTGTCCTGCAGCGTGCCCCGCACCGCGTGCATGTCCGGTAGCAGGTCCGCCCGCACCAGGAGCCACGCCACCGTGAAGAGCGTGGTCAGTCCGACCAGAAGGCGGCCCGCCATGAAGCCATGGGAGAGCCAGAGGTGCTTGCCGTGCGAGAGGCCGTGGAGCTGCTCTTCCATCGAACCGTAAATCGCGTGATACCCGAGGGTGAAGATGAGAGCGCACCCGATCACCGACACCGCGCCGAAAAGGATCGTCGCCTGGGAGAACCGGAGGATAACCCCCGACCACTTGGCGTTGGCGATCTTGTGCACGGCGACCAGCGCCATGCTGCCGGCGGTGATCCCGGTGAAGTAGAGCCAGTTGACGTGAAACGCCTGCCAGGCGCGGACGCCGTGGCCGCCGCTCAGGGAGACGATGAAGAGCGCGGCGCCGACGGCCAGGAGCAGCGCGCCCAATTTGACGAAGAAATCGAAACGCCCGCTGACCGCCGAGACAGAGAGGCGCTGCAGCATATCGCGCTGGGTCATCTTAGCGTACGCCTCCCGGCACGACCGCGGCCGGCACACCGCCCTGCTGCAGCCGGCGGACGTAATTCACGATGGCCCACCGGTCGGCCGGGCGGTACACCTTGTCCCCGTATCTCGGCATGAGACCTCGGCCATAGCGGATGATGCTGTAGAGGTATCCGTCGCTGAATCCCCGCGCCCGCTCGGTGAGCAGCGAGGGCGCGCCGACTCTCGGGCCGACCGGGCCGTTCGCGGCGCCGGCGCTGCCGTGACACACCGCGCAATAGGTCTGGTACAGGGTGTCCCCGCGCGCCAGCGTTGCTTCCGGCACGGTCGGATTCACGAGACGGTCCGCGGTCGCGGTGTTCGCAGTGGCGAATTCCGCGCGCCAGTCGGCCTCGCCGCCGGTCACCGGCACGGTGCCCGCGACGGTGGTCCGCGGGATGTCGGCGCGCTGGTAGGGATGCACCGCGCGCGACTTGATCATGTGGTCGAACCAGGGCACCGCGGCCATCAGGTCATCCGGCGACGGCAGGGTCTGGTAATACCAGTTGCATCCGCCGAGGAGGAGAGCGGCGGCCGCCACCAGCAGCCTACGCGCCATGGACGGTGACCTCCTCGGAGCCGGCGTGGGTGAGCAGGTCGCGCACCGCCTGCGTCTGGTCGGCCGAGCAAGGCACGAACACGCCGATCCGGTCGTCGCTGAAGCGCGGGTTGAAGGG
Organism: uncultured Gemmatimonas sp.; assembly: GCA_964439025.1. Classification (GTDB taxonomy): domain Bacteria; phylum Gemmatimonadota; class Gemmatimonadetes; order Gemmatimonadales; family GWC2-71-9; genus JABFSM01. The sequence goes on from CAYTMW010000003.1 coordinate 150,116, forward strand.
CCGGCCCCTGAGCGACTTCACCAGCGACAGGATGATCATGCCGGCCACCGTGCAGAGCGATCCATAGAGGATCGTGAGCTCGAAGGCGATCACGACGTAGGGCGGAATCGCGGCGATGGGCTTGCCGCCCACCAGCAGCGGCCAGTCGCGGGACATCCAGATCGTCATCGCGAAGCCGGCGGTGACGCCGGTGAGCCCGCCGATCAGCGTGAACAGCCGGACCCAGCTGATCGGCTGATCGAGCGCTTCCTCGATCTCGTGATTCGGGGACGCGGTGTAGACCGTGAGGTCGCGGAACCCCCGCGCCTTGAGCCCGGTGATGGCCTCGACCGCCGCATCTACGTGGGCGAACGAGGCGAGCACGCCGGGCACTGTTCTGGCGGCCATCAGTGCCCTCCTCCGTGCTTCCGGGGATAGGGAATCATTTCCTTGATCTCCTGGATCGCCACCACCGGGAAGGTCCGGGCGAAGAGCAGGAAATACATCCCGAACCATCCGAAGGATCCGATGAGAATCCCCCAGTCCGCCCAGGTCACGGCCGGAACCTCCCAGGCGTAGGGGAGGTAGTCGTTGCTGAGCGACGAGGCGATGATGACGAATCGCTCGAACCACATCCCGAGGTTGACGAAAATCGAAATGATGAACAGGGACGTGAGATTGGTCCGGATCTTCCTGAACCAGAGCAGCTGGCTCACGAACGCGTTGCAGATGATCATCGACCAGCCGGCCCACCACATCGGCCCGAAGGCGCGACGCCAGAACGTGGTCTGCTCAAAGGTGTTCCCGCTGTACCACGCCACGAAGTATTCCATCGCGTAGGCGTAGAACAGGATCGATCCCGTAAGCAGGGTGAGCTTGGCGAGATTGTCGAAATGGTATTCGGTCAACATGTGCTCGAGCTTGAGCACCTTGCGGAGCGGAATCAAGAGGGTGAGCACCATCCCGATGCCGGAGTAGATCGCGCCGGCCACGAAGTAGGGCGCGAAGATCGTCCCGCGCCACCCTGGGATGATGGACATCGCGAAGTCCCAGCTCACCACCGAGTGCACCGACAACACCAGCGGCGTGGCGAGCGCGGCGAGGTAGAGGTACCCCCGCGAATAGTGCCGCCACTGGCTGTCGGCCCCGGTCCATCCGAAGGAAAAGAGCTTGTAGACGTTCTTGCGCCACCCCGACACCTTGTCGCGCACCGCCGCGACGTCCGGCACGAGGCCGACCACCAGGAAAGTGGTGGACACCGTGAAGTAGGTCGTGATCGCGAACACGTCCCAGATCAGCGGCGATTTGAAGTTGGGCCAGAGCCAGCGCTCGTTCGGGTACGGAAGGAGCCAGTAGAAGATCCACTGCCGCCCGATGTGAATAATCGGGAAAAGCGCCGCGGTCATCACCGCGAACACCGTCATCGCTTCGGTGGACCGGTAGACGGCGGTTCGCCACGGCGAGCGGAACAGGAACAGGATCGCCGAGATCAGCGTCCCCGCGTGGCCGATGCCGATCCAGAAGACGAAGGTTGTGATGTAGACGCTCCACATCACCGGCGGCGTGTAGCCGGCGAGCCCGAGCCCCTCCTTCAGCAACATCACAAAGGTGAAGAGGCCGACCAGGAACATCGCCACCGCCCCGAACAACGCCATGTAATAGCCGCGGCTCGGCGTCGACAGCGTCGCCAGAACGTCGCGGGTGACCTCGGCGTGGGTCTGAGTCGGATGGTGCGGCTCGTGCACGATCGCCGTCATGCCTCAGGCCTCCGTCCGGTGGAGAACCCTGGCCAGGTAAGTGACGCTGGACCGCACATTGGTATCCTCGAGCACGTGGTACCCGCGGTGGTCTTCCTTGGCCTTCGCCACCCGGCTCCCGGAATCGTTCACATTCCCGAAGACGATGGCGCCCGAGGGGCAGGCCTGTTGGCACGCCGTGACCACGTCGCCGTCCCGGATCCCCCGGTCCTCCAGGCGCGCCTGGTGCTGCGCGCCGCGGATCCGCTGGACGCAGAAGGTGCACTTCTCCATGACGCCGCGCGCCCGCACCGTCACATCGGGATTGAGCTGGAGGTCGAGCGGCGACTCGAAGGCCCTCCTAGCGTACGCGTACCAGTTGAAGTAGCGGACCTTGTAGGGACAGTTGTTGCTACAGTAACGGGTGCCGACGCAGCGGTTGTAGACCTGTCCGTTGAGGCCGTCGGCGGTGTGATAGGAGGCGTACACCGGACAGACCGGCTCGCAGGGCGCGTTCTCGCAGTGCTGGCAGAGCATCGGCACGAAGCGGGCGGCGAACGGCTCCCCGGGCTCGGTGCCGCCCTCAAAGTAGCGCTCGATGCGCATCCAGCTCATCTCGCGCCCGCGGGTAACGTCCTCGTAGCCTACCCAGGGAATGTTGTTCTCCGAATAGCAGGCCGTGACGCACGACGAGCACCCGGTGCACTTGGCAAGATCGATCACCATGCCCCAGCGGGGGTGCTCTTCGGCGTAGGCGCCGAGCTTCTGTTTTTCGACCTGCTTTTCCCGGAAGCCGGCGATCGCCTCCCGCTCCCGCTCGGTGTTGATCTCGTGGTGCTCGACCCCCACCTGCTTGAGCGACTCCTCGACCGTGAAGCCCTTCCGCGCATCGGCGAGCGGCATCGCTTCGGCGATGTGGCGGCCGAGCTGCCGGGGAGTGCCGTCGGTCCGCGCCAGCTTCTGGTACCCAGACGTCTTCTCCAGATCGACCGTGACGCTCACATAGGGGAGGAAGCCGTTCCCGTCCTTGGCGCCGAGCAGATCGAGCACGTTGACGCCGACGCCCTTCGCGTAGTCGCCGTACTCGGTGTGCCCGAGACCGAGCGGCATGGCGACGATGTCCTGACGGACGCCGGCATAGACGTAGACCGGCGCGGCGATGGTGCCGTGCGGCGAACGCACGTTGAGGATCTCGCCGTCGCGCACATCGAGCCGCCGCGCCGTCTCGGGGTGCAGCTCGACCCAGGATCCCCAGGTGATCTTGGTGACGGGATCGGGGTTCTCCAGCAGCCAGGGCCGGTTGGCGCCCCGCCCGTCGGTGTACATCGAAGAAGGGAACGGCAGCAGCACGAATTCGCCGTCTCCGTCGAACGTCGGCGCGGTGAAGCCGCCGGTGCTCCCAGCGGCGAGCCGCACGCCCGGGGCCGCTGGGGCCGCGGAGTAGTCTCCGCCGCGCTGCAGTGCGCTGCGCCAGGCTTCACCAGGGTCCGCCGAGCCCGGCTGGGCGCCCCATTGCTGCTTGAGGTGCGCCTCGAATGAGGGGGCGTTGAACCGGGCCAGGGCGCCGCCCGCTTTCGCCGAGGCCTTGAGCAGCACATCACCCGGGTGCTGCGTGTTGAAGACCGGGGTCATGACCGGCTGCATCAGCCCGCGCACGCCGGCGCGCGGCCGGAGATCGTCCCAGCGCTCGAGGGGATGGTGCGAGGGGAGGAGCAAATCGGCGGCAGCGGCGGTTTCGTCCAGGACGAGCGAGGTGCTCACCTTGAACGGCACCTTCGCCATGGCCTCGGCAAATTGCGCGGTGCGCGGCAGCGCGTACGCGGGATTCGCGTCGTGGACGAGGAGGACCTCGATCTGCCCGGCGTTCATCGCCGCGATGAGCTGCTCCATCGCGTCGTACCCGTCCGACGACGGGACGCCGGCGCCGAACTTGACCGTCTGTCCCACGTTGCCCGCGACGTAATTCAGGATGTTGACCGCCGCCGCCACCTCGATCGCGCCGCGATGCTGCGCGCCGATCCCGCCAGCCACCGCGAGACTCGGGGTCGCGGAGATGAACTCGCGCGCCAGCCGGCGGACGATGTCGGGGGTGAGGCCGGTGGTGTTGGCGACCTGCTCGGGCGACCAGGCCGCGAGGGCGCCGGAGAGCGCGTTGGCATCGGCGGGCGCCGTCGTGCACTCACCCAGGATGACGTTCGCCATGCCCAGCGCGAGTGCGGCCTCGCTGCCGGGCGCGATCGCATGCCATTCATCGGCGTTCATGCCGGTGAGATTCATGCGCGGACCGGCGTACACCAGCTTCGCCATCCCCTGCCCCGCGAATCCGTGCGCGACGGCGAACCCGCGCTGCTGCTCGACCACCGGTCCCCAGGTCTCCAGAAAATCGGCGCCGAACGACACGATGTAGCGCGCGCTCGCGAAATCATACCACGCGACCTCGTCCACCCCGAAGACCTGCCGGTTGGCCGCGCGCTCGGGCGTCCGGTCAAACGGCTCGTAGCGCACCAGCCGTCCGCCGAGCGCCGCCGTCCACTCGGCGAGGAGATCGCTCAACGTGCCCGGACCCGCCCCGCTTATCACCGCGATCTTGCCGGCGGCTCCCGAGAGACGGGTCGCCAGCCGGCCGATTGCGTCATCCCACTCGAGCGACTTCCAGGCGGAGCCCTCCCGCACCATCGGGCCTTTGGTCCGTCCGGGGTTGTACAGTCCCTGCAGCGCCGCCTGACCGCGATGACAGAGCGTGCCGGCGTTGACCGGATGTTCGGGATTCCCCTCGAGCTTGATGGCGCGCGCTTCGCGCGTCTTGACGTGAATCCCGCAGCCGGCCCCGCATTCCGTGCAGGTGCTCGCGTACCAGGTCGGGATACCCGGGACCTGATCCTCGTCCTGCACCAGGTAGGGAATGAGCTTTTCCACCTTGCTGGTGGAGCAGCCGGACAGCGCCGCCGTCCCGGCTCCGGTGACACCGAGCACGGTCAGGAATTTGCGGCGGGAGAGGTCGCGAGATTCTTCGGTCATGCCGGCTCCAGGGCCTGGTAAGCGGTAAGCGGTGAGCGGTAAGCGGGACGTTCCCTCTCACCCCTCACCTCTCACCTCTCACCGAACACGTCAGTAATGACATGCGGTGCAGTCCCGATTCACCTTCCGCGCAATGTGACAACTGATGCAGAAGCCCATGTTGTTCACGTTGTTCACCCGCCAGACCTGTGGCATGCGGGCGACGTCGCCATGGCACGTCTGGCAGGCGTTCGGCCCCATTGCCTTGACGTGACGCATGTGGGGGAAGTGCGCGTGCCGGGCAATCGTGTGGATCCGCACCCACTCGAGCCTCGGTTGTCCCGGTCCGCTGTCGGACCAGAACTGCCGCAGCTTCCGGATCTCGGCCTTGTCGGTACTGTCGGTTCCGCTGATGAAAAACTGGTGGCAGCCCATGCAGGTCTCGACCGAGGGGATGCCGGGCTCGGACGACCGGTCCACCGAGTAGTGGCAATACTGGCACTGCATCTTGAACTGGCCGGCGTGGATATCGTGCCGGAAGAAGATCGGCTGGCGGGGGCCCTTCAGCCCGGAGGTATCGGAAGCGGAGAGCCTCGGTGCGATGATTGAATCAGCCGGTGCGGGGGGCTGTTGCGCCACCGTCCGCCGAAACGCGGGAACCAGCGCGCCGAGTGCCGCCACGCCCGCTACGACGCTGACGATCACGAGCTTCCGCATACTGGGTATCCGTCGGGAAGAGTGAATGACCCGCTCGCAGACAGCGGCTCGCCGTGAAAAACGTCGGGGCCGATGCGACGGGCCGGAAAATAGTGCTGTGCATCGCGATGGGACAGGGGCTCGCAGCTCATTCGCCGGAATCCGGTTCGGGTTCCCCCCCGGGAAGCCGACCGACCTCGCGAAGATGCTCGGGCAGGGCGAAAGGGGTTCCCTTTCGCTCGAGATAGCGAACCGTTTCGAGGGACATCGCCCGGAAGAGCGAAGCCTCCCGCCAGTCGAGCCCGGTGCGGAAGAATACCTCCCGCACACTCCGTATCACCGCCTCAGGCCGGCGCGTCTTGAAGAACTCGATCGCCCACAGGGCGCGCTCCCAATCCCGAAAGAGCAGCTCGAGCCGGGCGCTCGGCGCAGCGGGGGCGGCGCGCCGGGGCGGCTTGATCGGCGATCCCTCTCCGATGCGCGCCAGCCAGGTCTCGTAGCAGAGAATCCCCACCGCTTGCGCGAGGTTGAGCGAGCGGTGGCCCGGACCGGTGGGAATGGTGACGAGGGCGTGACAATGGTCGAGCTCTTCGTTGCTGAGGCCGCGATCCTCGCGCCCCGCTACCAGCGCTACCGGCCCCTTCGCACTCCGCAGCGCAAGCTCGGCGGCCGCGGCTCGGGGCCGGAGCACGGTGCGCTTCGCGGTGCGCTCCCGCGCGGTGAGTGCGGCGAGCCAGGTGCAGTCCCTGGTCGCGTCGGCGAGGGAGTCGTGCAGGGTGATCCGGGAGACGAAGTCGGCAGTGTTGTGGGCGATCCCCTCGATGCGCCAGGGGTCGAACATCTCGGGCTGCACCAGTCGCATCTGCTCGATGCCGAAATTCTTCGCCAGCCGGACGGCGCCGGCAATGTTCACGATGTCCTGGGGGCCGACGAGGACGAGAATGGGGGGTGGAGCCGGCGCGGTCACCCGTCTCCGAGGAAACTCGTGTCGATGCCTTTGGCCTTGAAGGATGCCAGCAACCCGGTTTTCTCGGCGGACTTGAGAAACGCTTCCTTGGGCTCGACCGTGCCGCCTTCCACCAGCTCGAGCAACGCATCGTTGAGCGTGACCATGCCGAGCTTCCGATTGGTCTGGATGATCGAGGGAATCTGGAAGGTCTTCCCTTCCCGGATCAGGTTCGAGACCGCCGGAATCGAGAGCAGCACCTCGCGCGCCGCCACCCGTCCCCCGCCGATTTTTTTACAGAGCACCTGCGCCACCACACCGCGAAGGGATTCCGAGAGCATCACCCGGATCTGGGGCTGGCGGTCGCTGGGGAACTGGTCGATGATCCGGTCGAGGGACGATGCGGCGGTCGTCGTGTGCAGCGTACCCAGCACGAGGTGCCCGGTCTCGGCGGTCTCGATCGCGATCGAGATGGTCTCCAGGTCGCGCATCTCACCTACCAGCATCACGTCGGGATCCTCGCGCAGCGCCGCGCGGAGCGCCGACTTGAAGGATTTCGTGTGGATCCCCACCTGCCGCTGGGTGACCAGGCAGCGCTTGCTCTGATGCACGAACTCGATCGGATCTTCGATGGTGATAAGGTGATCGCTGCGGGTCCGGTTGATCAGGTCCACCATGGCGGCGAGGGTCGTGGACTTGCCCGAGCCGGTCGGACCGGTGACCACCACGAGGCCGCGGTTGAGGTGGCAGAGGTTCTGGATTTCGCGCGAGAGCCCCAGATCCTCCACCGTGCGGATTTCCCCGGGAATCTGCCGAAAGACGGCCATCGGGCCGTGCCGTTCCCGCCCCGCGTTGCACCGGAATCGCGCCACGCCGGCGATCTCCCAGGCAAAGTCCAGATCGTCGTCGAGCGCGTAGCTGGCGAATGCTTCCGGCGTCATCACGCTCCGGAGCAGCTGTTCCATGCGCGGCCCGTCAATGGGCGGCTCATCGAGCCGGAGGAGCTCCCCATCTTTCCGGAGCAGGGGAATCGCGTCGCTTCGGAGGTGAAGGTCGGAGCCGCCTGACTCCACCAGCCGGCGCAAGAGACGCTCCATCTCCTTGCGCGCCTCCTCGCCGGGGGGCGCGGACACCCGGGCGCCTGCGGCTCCATCGGTCGAACCGGTGTCCGCCGCGCCGCCGGCCGGCCGCAGGGTTGCCGAGCTTCCTCCGTTCTCGGGAACGAGCGACACCTGAATTGGTCCCACGGGGCTCGCGTAATCGAAGCTGAGCCGGGACCCCGATCCAACCTGGACCGCGACCGTCGGCGGAGCGATCTCGCGCAGCAGTGCGGTCACCTGGAGCTCGGTGAGCGCGTCCTTCGTCACCGGCTGCAGCTGTCCTCCGCGGGACAGCCGGACCGGCTGGCCGGCGCCGAGGCAGAGCGCGTCGGCGCCGTGCTGCACCATCGCTGTCAGGAACCGGTCGATTCGCGGCACAGAATGCTCAGCTCGAGTGGGAAGCGGCGCGTACGTGGATCCGGTTGATGTACCGGACCCTGTCCGCCGCGTAGAGTCCGAAAAACCCGACGGCGTGATTCAGGAAATCGCTGGCCCGCATCCGGGTCGGCGGGAGCTCCGAGTTGACCGTGCCGGTGTATTCGCTTCCGTCGGAGAGCTCGATGCAGAGCCCGATGGTGCGCGCGGCCGTGAGACGGTCCGGATCCCTCGTGGCATGGTCGACCGCCACGAGGATGACCTGGGTCTTGGCCAGGAAGATCGTGTGCTCCCGGTCGTCGGTCAGCGCGAAGAACGCCTCGTCCCGATTGAGCAGGTCGTCGGGAGTCTCGGGTCCGAGATGTATCGAGGCGAGCGGCAGCAGATGGAGAAAGCCCGTGAAAAGGCGGCCACTGGTGGCCTGCACATCGGCCTTGATGCGTATGGTGTCGCCCCAATCGCGCGTCACGGTTTCTGCTGTCGTCATAGCGGTGGCGGAAGCTGTCAGGAGGCGCGAGTCGAGGCAAGGGCCGGCGGGCGTCAGCCCCGGATTTCTACGCCCGCGCGCTGCTCCGCGAGCCGAATTGGCTCCAGATAGTCGGAGCCCTCCCCCAGGATCTCACGGGCTTCATGCAGGAGCGCCCCGGCACGCTCCAGGAGCGGCGCCGAAAGTCCCAGCTCGCGAAGCATCTGAAGACAGATGCCGGCGTCCTTGTCGAGCAGCCCGAGCCGGAAGGTATTCGGCCAGGCGCCGGTGAGCACCCGATCGGGGATCAGTGATTCGCTGACGAACGACCTCCCGCTCGAGGCGTTCAGCGTCTCGACGGCCACCCGGGGGGACACGCCGGCCTTCACCAGCGCGGTCAGACCCTCTCCCAGGGCGAGAATATTCACCCCGAGGAGCAGGTTGTTCACCGCTTTCATCGCGTCGCCGGTCCCGAGGGGGCCCATGTGCACGATGCGCTTTCCAAATCCGGACAGGACCGGGACCGCCCGCTGGAACACTGCGGGATCACCGCCGACCATGACGGTGAGGGTGCCCGCCTCCGCGCCGTTGGTACCGCCGCTCACCGGAGCATCGGCAAAATCCACGCCCAGCGGCGCCAGGCGTTCGGCGATGCGCCGGGTGGTGGCGCCGTCGCCCGAGGTACAATCGAGAAAAAGACTCCCGCGCGCAAGGCCCGCGAGGAGACCGTCGGCTCCGTCGAGGAGCGAGAGCACATCCGCCGAGGTTGGGAGACAGGTGATCACGACCTCGGCGCCGGTCGCCGCGTCGCGGGGGGACCTGGCTGCACGCGCGCGGTGCTCCGCCGCGAAGGACTCGGCGATCTCGATGGTACGGTTCCATACCGTGAGTTGGTGCAGCGGCGCGAGCCGCGCGGCCATGGGGCGGCCGATGGCACCGAGACCGAGAAAGGAGAGGCGCATAGAGAGGGAGTAGGGAATAGGGAGTAGGCAGTGGGCAGTAGGGGCAGTAGGCAAAGCGCGAAGTCGCGAAGTCGCGAGGGAAAGAATACTACTGCCTATTGCCGATTGCCTACTGCCTATAGTTTCTCTCCCACATGCCCCTCCGCACATCGCCGTGGTCGCTCACGCTGTGGCTGCTCGCCGCACTGCTGGTGCTCTTCGTGGCGGGGCCCCTCGTGCGCCTGCTCCTGCAGGCGAGTCCGGCTTCGCTCGGGGCCGCGCTCGGTGATCCGGAGCTGGTCGCCTCGATCTGGCTCACGATCCTGACGGCGACGGCTGCCACGGTACTCTCGGTCGTCCTCGGTGTTCCTCTTGCCTACCTCCTGGCCCGGGTCCCCTTCCCCGGCCGCCGGATCGTGACGGGCATCGTCGAGCTCCCGGTGGTGGTCCCGCATCCGGTCGCGGGCATCGCGCTCCTGCTCTTTCTCGGGCGCCAGTCCCCGATCGGACACGCTCTCGGCGCGATCGGGCTCGAGTTCGTCAACCACGTACCTGGCATCGTTGCCGGTATGCTGTTCGTGTCGGCGCCGATCGTAGTGAGCGCGGCGCGGGAAGCGTTCCGCAGCGTCGATCCCAAGCTCGAGCGGGTGGCGCGCACGCTGGGCGATACCGGGTGGAAGGCCTTTCGCCACGTGACGCTGCCGCTCGCGGGACGCGGTATCGTGGCGGGGGCGGTGCTGGCGTGGGCGAGGAGTGTCAGCGAGTTCGGCTCGATCGTGATCCTCACGTACAATCCGAAGGTTGCGAGCATCCTGATCTACGACCGCTTCACACTCTTCGGGCTGCCGGCGGCGGTTCCGGCGGCCGTCGTTCTGCTGCTGATTGCGCTCGCCGTCTTCGCAATGGTGCAGCTGCTGGTGCCCGACCGGGCGGAGCACCGGTGATCCGCCTCGAGGAAGTCCGCGTCCGGGTCGGTGGCTTCGTGCTCGAGGACATCTCGCTCGCGGTGCCCGCGGGAGGTTACGGCCTGATCATCGGTCCGACCGGGTCGGGCAAGACGACGCTGCTCGAGGCGATCGCGGGGCACGAGCCGCTCGAGCGCGGGCGGATCGTTCTGCGGGAGGAAGACGTCACCCACGCCGCCCCGGAAATCCGCCGGGTGGGCTTCGTATACCAGCACTATCATCTCTTCCCCCACCTCACGGTGGGGGGAAACATCGGCTACGGCCTTCGGCAGGAGCAGGGGGAAGCCAGAGCGATGCGCGTGGCCGAGCTGGCCGATTCGCTCGGGCTGACCCCCCTCCTTCCCCGCTCGGTGCGGGGTCTCTCGGGCGGCGAGCAGCAGCGCGTCGCCCTGGCGCGCGCCCTTGCGCCGCGGCCCACGATCCTTCTGCTCGACGAGCCGTTCGCCGCGGTGGACCCGGCGACCCGGAGAGTGCTCCGGCGCGAGCTCCGCGCGCTGCACGAGCGGGAGGGAATCACCACACTGCAGGTTACCCACGACTTCGAGGATGCGATGCGCCTCGGCGACGTCGTCGCGGTGCTGGCCAATGGACGGATCGCGCAGTCGGGGACTCCCGATGCGGTGTTCCGTTACCCCAACTCGCCGTTCGTCGCGGAATTCATCGGCACGGGGACGGTGCTGCGGGGCACCGTGCAGCGGAGCCGGCCTGCGTCCCCCGAAGGAGGGCGGTTCGCGGCGCGGTTCCGGTCGAACGGGCTCGAGCTGGAGGTCGTGGCCGAGCGCGAGGGGGCGGCCTATGCGGTGATTCGTCCGGCGGATCTCCTGCTCAGCCGCACCGCGACGCCCGGTCCGGCGCCCAGGAACCGGTTCGAGGCGACAGTCACCCGGATCGAGCGTGGCTCCGCTGTGGCCCAGGTACATCTCGACGCCGGCGGGACCGCGCTGGTCGCCGCCGTCATGACTACAACCGCGGAAGAGCTCGAGCTGGCGCCCGGCACACGTGTGGTTGTCGCTATCAAGGCGACCGCCATCCATCTCATCTAGCGCGGCCCGCGCTGCCCCATCAGGCGCGCGGGACGAATCGATTTCTCCCCAAGTTTCTCATTGATGCGGTCCACCGCACCCGCGAGCCGGCGGTCGCGCACCGACTCTGGTTCGGTGGGAGGCGGCAGCATGCTGAGCTGTGGAGGACCCCGTTCGCGGCTGAGCGCGGAGAAGGAAATACCCAGGAGACGCGCGGCGATGCGTCGCTTGGAACGGAGCCCGGCGAGCAGCTCGCGCGCGACCCAGAAAAGGGCCCGATCGGTTGAGAGCGGCGCGGGAACGGTGCGGCTGGCCTGACGGGTGATGAAGTCGTGGTCGCGGATCTTGACGGTGATGCACCCGGCGCCCAGCGCGTCGGCGCGCAGCTCGGTGGCGAGACTGGTGACGAGGCGGAGCAGCCACGTCTCCAGCGCCTCGTCGGAGACCAGATCCCGCGCGAAGGTTTCCTCGTGACTCATGGATTTGGCGGCGGTATCCGATTCGACCTGATCTCCTCCGTGTCCGCGAATCCGTTCGTAGAGCCAGCCGCCGCTCCGCCGCCCCAGCCATTGCTCGAAGCTCCGCGCATCGACGCGCAGCGCATCGCGCACCGAGACCAGTCCGTAGCGCTTGAGCGTCGCCTGGAACCGGGGACCGATCCCGGGAATGTCGGCGAGCGCGTGGTCGGCGAGGAAGCTCGCCTCCTCGCCGGCGGGGACAATCAGCACACCGGTGGCTTCCGTACCGGGACGCGGTTTCGCGCGCTCGGCGGCGAGCTTGGCCACGAGACGGTTGGCGCCGCCGCCGATCGAGAGGGTCAGCCCGGTCGCGTCGCGCACCGCCTCGCGGAGATGGGTGGCGGTCGCGGTCAGCGATTCGCCGCGATAGACGCCCTCGGTGCCCGACAGATCCAGATAGAACTCATCGATGCTGGCGGCTTCTACCACCGGGGCCCAGGCGTCGAGCACCGCGCGAATCTCGCGGTGCTTCACTCCGCATTCCTTGCTGGGGACCGGAACGAAGGTCGCGCCGGGACAGAGACGTGCGGCGCGGGCGATGGGCATCCCGGCGCGGAGGCCGTAGGCCCGGGCTTCCCACGAGGCGGAGCAGACGACGCCGCGGCTGTTGGCGCGTCCCCCGACGACGAGGAGCCGCGCCTTGCCCGCGCCGTCGGGGTCGACAAGGCGGGCGACTGCGACAAACATCTGGTCGCAGTCGACCAGCAGAATACGACGTGGCGGCGACATCGGGGAAGGGTGCGCGGTCAGCGGTCGGTGGTCAACGGCGGGGCCGTGCAGCTTCAAAGTGAGCCGGTTGGCATGTGATCTGCTAGGCGCAGAAGTGGCGAAAGGTTACTCCAATGTTCGGACGAGGTCTCTGGCAGGTTCGGATTCTGATAATGATCACCGCGGCGGCTCTTCCTCAGGTTGTCGCGGGGCAGGAATCCCCGGCCGATCCGGTGCGCGCCGCTATCGAGCTGCGCAACGCGGGTAATCTGGCGGGGGCGGTCCGCCTGCTCCGGAGCCGGCTCAGCGCGGAGCCGAATGATGTGCAGGCCATCCGACTCCTCGCGCAGACTCTCTACTGGCTCAAGGAGTTCGATCGCGCGCGTTCGGTCTACGATACGGCGCTCAGCCGGCACCGGGACAATCTCGAGATCAGGCTCGAGTATGCCCGCATGCTGGTGGAGATCGGCGATGGCAGAGGCGCACGGATCCTGCTCGCGCCTCTGGCCGACAATCCAGCCGCCGCCGCCCGGGCCCTCACGCTGATCGGCACTCTCGACTACTGGGACGGTCGCCTCACCACGGCGGCGAGCCGTTTTAGGGCGGCTCTCGAGGCCGACTCCGGGTCCTCCGAGGCTCGGCGACAGTGGCGTGAGATCGCCACGATCACCGCCCCGTGGGTACGGGTCGGCGTCGAGGCGGCCCATGACGATCAGCCGCTCGACCGGGTGGCGCCCTCCCTCGATGTCGGAGTGTTTCTCACACCGCTCTGGTCACTCGAGGTAGCCGGACGGAGTGACTCGTACCGTTCGGGCGATTCCCTGTCGCGGGCTGTGCGGACGGGACAAGTCTCCTTGCGAGGGTACACCCCGGCGCTTCGGCTGGAGACCGAACTCTCGGGTGGAGTCATCCACCGCTCGTTCGGGGCGTCGAGCGCCGACTGGACCGCCAGGTTTCAGGGCCGGTTTCGGCTGCCGGGACGCCTCACCATCGCCGGGCAGGCGGAGCGGAAGCCCTATTTATACACCACCGCCAGTCTCACCATTCCGGTCATGATGCGAGAGTTCACAGCCCTCGTGGGCCTCGACGATCCCGCAGGTTGGCTGGGGGAAGCGGCGCTGGGGCGGCTGCGGTATCCCGACGGGAACACCCTGACATCGGGATATGCATGGCTGCTGGGTCCCGTCATGAGGCGCCGGAGGACCACCCTTTCTGTGGGATATGCGTTCAGCGCCCAGGACGCCCGCGAGAGTCGTTTCGTCCTTGCAAACCCTTCGCAACTCGGCCAGCCGGGAAGCCCGGGATTCGACCTGGCGGGTCGGTACGTGCCCTACTACACCCCGGACAATGTCGTCGCCCACTCCCTGATCGGAAGTATGACGCTGCACCCGGGACGCGGTACCACGATCTCCGGAAACGGCGCGTGGGCAATCAGTGCGCATGAGAACGCAATCACCTTCGTGGATTCCGGCGCGCCCCCAGCCATCCAGGCCGTCACCTCCCGGCGGACGTTCACCCCCTGGAGCGCCCGGCTCGTGATCGCACAGGATCTTGCGCGGGGATGGTCGGTTCGTGCGCATGCCGAGCGTAATCGCACCGCCTTCTACGCCGCCTCAAGCGGCTCGATCGGGATGACCTACCGATTCTCCTCCGCCGCGGCCCGGCGGGTGGATCGGTTCTGATGTCAGGAAACGCCGAGCTCTGGCGGCATCGCCGGGCTCGCGAGGTGAGACTCCGCGATCGCCTCATGCTGAGCGCGCTCGGTGGTCTGGGCGCGATCAGCCTGATTCGATTGGCCGATTGGTGGTTCCGGCCAGAGCACATAGGCCAACCCATCCTGTTCGTGGCGCTTTCACTGGCATTCTGGTACGGCATGAGCCGTATCGTGCTCGGATGGATCAACTACGCGGCAATTTCCCGCCCGCTGGACCGGGCGGCACCTCCGGGCCTAACCGTCGCGATTTTCACGACCAGCTCCCCCGGTGAGCCCCTCGCGATGTTCGAGAAGACCCTCGCGGCGTGCGCACGAATTCGCTATCCGCACCGGACCTATCTGCTCGACGACACCCGCGATCCCCGCTTCCGAGAGGTGGCGGTCCGCCACGGAGCCACCTGGGTCGAGTTGGTGGGGATTCCTGGTGCCAAGGCGGGAAAAATCAATCGTGCGCTGGCGCTCACCACCGAGGATTACATCCTGGTACTCGATCCCGACCATCTCCCGTTTCCCGAAATACTCGAGCGGGTGCTGGGGCATTTCGCCGATTCCACGGTCGGCTTCGTACAGGTCGCCCAGGCCTATTACAACCAGCGACGAAGCTTTACCGCCCGGGGTGCGGCCGAACAGACCTATGCCTTTTATGGTCCCGGGCAGATGGGGCTTCAGGGACACGGTGCCGCAGTGGCCATCGGCGCCAACTGTACCTTCCGACGCTCGGCGCTGATCAGCATCGGCGGACATGGCGTTGGCCTCGCCGAAGATCTCGTCACGGCGATCCGCCTGCATGCCGCCGGCTGGCGCTCGGTGTATCTCCCGGAAGTGCTCAGCCGAGGATTGGTGCCCGAAGATCTTGGCTCATTCTACAAGCAGCAGCTCAAATGGTCGCGGGGAGTCTACGAGGTCGTGTTCGCCGAACTACCGCGGCTCATCGGAAAGCTTCGCTGGCGCCAGCGGCTGGCCTACCTCGCCATCGGGACCTATTACGGCTTCGGGGTCACCATGCCGATCTTTCTCCTGTTCCCCTATCTCTACCTCTGGGCCGGGATCCAGCCCGCGGCCCTGCGATTCGGAGAATTCGTGGTGTACGCGGCACCGGTCGGCGTTATCGGCACGGCGATCTATCTATACGTCCAGCGGTGGCTGGCCGACCCCGCAACGGAGCGCGGCACGCACTGGAGAGGCCTGATGCTCAAAATGGCGTGCTGGCCGGTATACCTCGCGGGAACCGTCCTCGCGATCGTCCGGGCGGAGATCCCCTACATCCCGACCGCGAAGGAAGCGGTTCGCGGACGATTCCTCCGGCTGGGCTGGCCTCAGCTGCTGCAGATCGGGGTGTATGCCGTGACGCTGGGATGGATCGTCTACCGCCGGATCTGGCGCACCGCCGAAGGGTCGCTTGCCCTGAGCAGCGAGGCCGTCTGGGGAATGGTCTTCTTCGCGACGCTGCCCGTCCTTCTCTCCAGTGGTGCCATTTACGCGGCGTGGCAGGCCCGTATTCCGGCAGGCGGGTCCCCCTGGGACGTGGTCGATCCGGATTCGTTGGGAGGATCCGTCTCGTGAGGCGGCGGCATCGGCTGGCGGTGGTGGCCGCCGCCCTGGCGAGCTTTGCGGGCGGGGTCTGGCTGCTCACTTCGTTCAACGCCCGGTCGGAGGGGCCACTCGCCTCGATGCTCGAACGCATGGGAAGCGCGGTCGGCTCGCTGGAGCACAAACTCCGTGGAAGCGCGGGGAGGCGGGAACGGAGCCGGGGTCTCGACTGGCTGGAGCCGTACCGGAGGGAGCCTTCGCGACTCCGGCACCCCGAGGTTCTGTTGCTCGGTGCCTACGATAGTGGCATTCCTGCGACATTCGAGGGGATCGAACGGCTGGAGCAGCACCTGGGCGCGACGCTGCCCCTGATTCAGATCTACACGGCGTGGGGGGACAAACCCGATCAGCAATTTCCGCTGGTCCTGGCGAACGCTATCGCCGACATGGGCTCGATCCCCGTCATCACCTGGGAGCCGTGGCTCACCGATTTCGAAAGCAGCCGACATCCCCACATCGCGCTCCGCGACGTCCGGGAGAGCCACGGGATGGCCTCGGTCGCCCGGGGTGAGTACGACTTCTACGTGGACGGCTGGGCGGCGGCGGCGGCCCGCTATCGTCGCCCGCTCCTGCTGCGTTTCGGCCACGAGATGAATGACGCCTACCGTTATCCGTGGGGCCCACAGAACAACACAAAAGAGGAGTACATCGCCGCCTGGCGGCACGTCGTCGAGCGGTTTCGGCAGGCATCCGCGGACAACGTGATGTGGGTGTGGTCGCCGCACGTGGCGTATGAGTACTGGGAGCTGTACTACCCCGGCGACGCCTACGTGGACTGGGTGGCGACGGGGGTGCTCAACTTCGGGCCCATCTCCCAGTGGTCCAAATGGTGGACCTTCGCTGAAATCTTCGGGACCAAGTACCCCCAACTCTCCGGCTTCGGAAAGCCGATCATGATTGCCGAGTTCGGTTCCCTCGCCGTCGGGGGTGACCGAATGGCCTGGTACACGGCGGCGCTCACGGAGCTTCGGACGACGTATCCGGCGGTGGCCTCGTTGCTCTTTTTCAATGTCGCCGAGGACCAGACGGTGACCTACCAGAAGGTGGATTGGACGTTCCTGGCGGATTCCGGGCTCACCCGGGCGGTCGCGCAGGCGATTCATCGCTGGTTGCCTCCCGCGGGTGCGACGAAGTAGCCCAGGTGGCGGGGATCGCGAATGGCGGCAGGCATCTTGCGCGCAAGGGGTCGATAGAAGAGTGTATTATCAAGGTCACCAAGCAATCTCGATTCGTCGATCCCATCAGAGGGGGACCGGTAATCGGTCGTCCGGGCAGTGCTCGCTGGTATACCCCCGAGGGAGAATATCCATGAAGCGGCAATTCGCTCTTCTGGTAGCCGTAGTGACGGTCGTCAATGCCTGTTCGGACCGCTCGGATTTCACCCAGCCCGGTCCGGCTCCGGACCTCAGCGTGCAGGCCTCCTCGAACGCGGAAGTCATTCCGGGTCGTTTCATCATTACCGTCCGCGACGGAGTCAGCCCGGCGGCGGTGGCCGGCGCTCATGGTGTCAGTCCGCAGTTCGTATACACCCACGCCCTGAACGGCTTTGCGGGCGCGATGTCGGATGCGGCGCGCGACGGGCTCCTCAGGGATGCTCGCGTCACCCGCGTCGAGCTTGACGGGGTGGCTCGCGCGGTCACCACGCAGTCAGGCGCGACCTGGGGACTGGATCGCATCGACCAGCGGGCTCTCCCTTTGAGCACGACGTATAGCTACAGCAACACCGGTTCCGGCGTGACGGCTTATATCATCGACACCGGCATCCTGATCACCCACCCGGACCTGGGGGGCAGGGCCACGGTCGGATTCGATGCGATCGGGGACGGCCGGAACGGCATCGACTGTAATGGGCACGGGACCCACGTTTCGGGAACCGTTGGCGGGGCGACGTATGGCGTCGCCAAGGGTGTGACGCTCAAGGCCGTGCGCGTGCTCGACTGCAGCGGTTCGGGGACGTGGAGCGGAGTGATCGCGGGCCTCGACTGGGTAACCGCCGATCTTAGGCGCCCCGCGGTTGGAAACATGTCGCTCGGCGGCGGTGCGAACACCTCGGTCGACGACGCGGTCAAGCGTACCATCGCCTCGGGCGTCGCCATGGCGGTCGCGGCCGGCAATGGTAATCAGGGCGGGAGGGCGCAGGACGCCTGCAAATACTCGCCGGCCCGGGTGCCCGAAGCGATGACGATCGGCGCCACCGACAAGACCGATACGAAGACCTCCTGGTCCAATTACGGCAACTGCGTGGACTGGTTTGCTCCCGGCCTTGGCATCACGTCCGACTGGCTGAACGGTGGCACCAATACGATCAGCGGCACGTCCATGGCCACTCCGCATACGGCGGGGGTCGCCGCCCTCTATCTGCAAAGCAATACCGGTGCAACGGCGGCTCAGGTTCGCGACGCGTTGTATGCCAACACCACCAAGAGCGTCGTCAAGAGCTCGAAAACGGCCAACAACCACCTGCTTTTCACGAACTACTAGTCGAGGCCTCCTCCCGATCGGAATGACGGCCGGCCCCGCAAGGGGCCGGTTTTTCTTTCGCGAGCTGCATTCAGGTGCGGGCTACAGGCTCCCGGTTTCCGGACTTGCGGGCAATCGAGCCCGAGAGTTAACTTGCTAGCCGGCAAGCAAGTCATTCTGACCCCCCCCCCGGGAGTGGGGAGAACAGCTGATGCCCAGAACGACCCAACCAAAAGCGCGCGAGCGGGTACGGGATGCCGAGCGGTCGAGAGAGCTTATCCTCGACGCGGCGGAGCACCTCTTTGCCGATAAGGGGTATGAGGAGACTTCTCTCTCCGATGTCGGCAAGCGGGCCGGCGTCTCCCGCGCAACGCCGGGCTACTTCTTCGGATCAAAGGCCGAGCTGCACCGCGCGGTGCTGGAGCGCTGCTTTGCCGATGTGCGCCGGGCGGTGCGCGAAGGAAAAGCCCGGGCGCTGGCGAGCGGACAGACCCCCGATGTGATTCTCGCCGGCGCGGTGACTGATTACGCCGACTTCGTCGCGGCGCGGCCCAACTTCGTCCGGTTGATCGAGCGGGAGGCGCTCTCCGACCGCACGGTACTCCAAGGCATGCCACTTCGGCTCGCGGTCTGGCAGGAAGCGCTCTCGGCGTTCCGCCAGGAGCTCGGGCTCGACATCTCCGACACCAGCGAAGCCGCCCATCTCCTGCTCAGTCTCGTGGCGCTGACGTGGTTTCCCATCGTGCATGGCGGCACGTTCCTCAAGGCGGTCGGCCTCGATCCCGCCGCGCCGGATTTCGCGGAGCAGCGCCGCCGTCACATTACGACACTCCTCCTCGGCGCCTTGCGTGAGCGCGCCGCGAACACTTCCACCTGGTCCTGATCATGACGAACGTGATGACACCCCCCGCCGAGAAGCTGCCTTCGGGCGGCAGGCCCCCGGTTCTGGCCACCGAGCAGGAGGCTCGGGAGGTCGCCGAGGCGGCGCGCGAGCAGGAATGGGCATCGAGCTTTGTCAAGGAATTGTTCGAGGGACGACTGCGCCTCGGCCTCGTGCACCCCTTCCCCGAGCCGACGCCCGCGGATGTCGCCAAGGCGCAGCCGTTCCTGGACAAACTGGAAGCGTTCCTCCGGGACAACGTGGACAGCGACCGGATCGACCGCGAAAGCAAGATTCCTCCGCACGTCATCGCGGGGCTCCGCGAGATCGGCGCCTTCGGGATCAAGATCGCCGAGGAGTACGGCGGCCTCGGACTCTCGCAGCTCATGTACACCAAGGCGATCGCGCTCGTCACCAGCGTTGACGGGAGCCTGACCGCGCTCCTCTCGGCGAGCCAGTCGATCGGCGTTCCGGTGCCGCTCAAGCTCTTCGGCACCGAGGCCCAGAAGAAGAAGTATCTCCCGCGCGTGGCGAAGGGCGCGATTTCCGCATTTGCGCTCACCGAGAATCACGTCGGCAGCGATCCCGCCGGGCTCGCCACCACCGCCAAGCTCAGCGAGGACGGAACCCACTGGATCCTGAACGGCGAGAAGCTCTGGTGCACCAACGGCACCGTCGCCGAAGTCATGGTCGTCATGGCGCGAACCGGCGCCAAAGGAATCTCCGCCTTCATCGTCGAGACGGAGTGGCCCGGGGTCGAGGTGGTGCAGCGGCTGCACTTCATGGGGCTCAAGGCGATCGAAAACGGCATCCTGCGGTTCCACGACGTGAAGGTCCCGGCGGAGAATCTTCTCTGGGGCGAAGGCAAGGGCCTCAAGCTGGCCCTGATCACCTTGAATACCGGCCGGCTCACCATTCCGGCGGGCTGCGTGGCAGGGGCCAAGCGGGCGCTGGAGATCTCGCGGGAATGGGCGGCGTCTCGGGTCCAGTGGGGCCAGCCGATCGGCAAGCACGACGCGATTGCGCAGAAGCTCGGCAAGATGGCGGCCGACATTTTCGCCATGGAGGCCGTCGCGGACCTTGCATCGCTCCTGGCCGACCGGCCCCATGCCGATATCCGGCTCGAAGCCGCCATCGCCAAGATGTGGAACACCGAAGTGGGCTGGCGCATCGTGGACGACTGCCTGCAAATCAAGGGCGGCCGCGGGTATGAGACGGCCGACAGCCTTCGCTCCCGCGGGGACAAGCCCGATCCGGTGGAGCGGATGATGCGCGACTGGCGGATCAACCTGATTTTCGAGGGCTCCAGCGAGATCATGCGGTTGTTCATTGCGCGCGAGGCGGTGGACACGCACCTCAAGGTTGCCGGCGATCTGATCAATCCAAAGTCGTCCACCGGTACCAAGCTCAAGGCGCTGGTGCGGGCCGGACTTTTCTATGCCGTCTGGTATCCCAAGCAGTGGCTCGGCTGGGGGGTGTGGCCGCGGTATGCTGATTTCGGCGCGCTCGCCACCCACATGCGGTTCGTCAATCGGGCCTCCCGGAAGCTGGCGCGGAGCCTCTTTCACGCCATGATCCGGTTCGGCCCCCGGCTGGAGAAGAAGCAGGCGGTGCTGTTCCGGCTGGTGGAAGTCGGCGCGGAGCTCCTCGCCATCAGCGCGGCGTGCAGCAGGGCGGTCATGCTGGCGAAGAAGGATCCGGCCAATCGCGGACCGGTCCAGATGGCCGATGTCTTCAGCCGGCACAGCCGGCGCAAGGTACAGCAGCTCTTCGGCAGCGTGTTCTCGAACTCGGACGATCAAACCTACCGACTGGCGCAGAGCGTGCTTAAGGGCGAGCAGACGTGGCTGGAAGCGGGAATGGTGAGGTACGGTGAACGATGAAGCGTGAACAGTGAACACTGACCCGGGTAGATTCAGCGGGTCATTTCCAGGCGCGAACCATGCCGATCGCGGAAGGCAGGACCATTCCCTTCGTCGGCCCCGAGCACATCGACGTGGCGGTGCTCGAGACCTTCGGCTACGACGGCCCGGAGCAGGAGGTCGTCACCGAGACAAGCGAGTTCAGCGCGGTTTGTCCGTATAGCGGGCTGCCGGACTTTGCCCGGCTGACGATTACCTACCGCCCCAGCCGGAAGTGCGTGGAGCTCAAGAGCCTCAAGTATTACGTGACCAGCTATCGCAACGTCGGCATTTTCCAGGAGCACGCTACGGGACGGATCGCCGAGGACCTGTTCCGCGTGCTGGAGCCGCGCTCGCTCTCGGTCCGGACGGTGTACAACGTGCGGGGCGGGTTCGAAACCACCTGCACGGTGACGCTGCCTGCGTCGTCACCCTGAGGAAGACCACCCGTGACTTGCAGCGGGCGCAGGGAGAGGGCTGACGACGGGGGTGCTAGTGAGTACCGCGAACTCGAGCGCCCCCGGAGGCCAGCCCACTCCCGAGCCCGCGGAGAGACACGGAGATCCGCCCCTTCGCTTCGCTCAGGGTGATGCTCGCGCGCTCAGGGTGACCGAAAGGCTACGGCCTGACCACCCCCACGGGCTTCGCGCGCGCGAAGTTTGTCCCGTCACCCACGGCACCCCGCAGGTTCATTCCCCAGCAATAGCTGCTCCCCGACGGACCGAGCCCGCAGGTATGTTCGGTTCCCGCCTGCAGCGCCGTGAAGCTCACCCCGCCCAGCACCGCTGTCGGGACGAGGCGGGAGATGAAGGTGCCGTCGCCCAGCTGGCCGCTGCCATTGAACCCCCAGCAGTGGGCCTGCCCCGCAACCGTCCGCGCGCAGGTGTGGCCGCCCGAGGAGCTGATTGCCGCGAGGACCAGCGAGCCACTGATCGGTGACGGGCTCGACCGATTGTTCGTGTTGCCGGTGCCCAGGAATCCGAAGGACCCATTACCCCAGCAAGACCCGGCGCCCGCCGCGGTGATCGCGCAGGTATAGGAATCGCCGGTTGTCACCGCCGCAAAGGAGAACCCTCCGAGCACCAGCGTCGGGACCGGCCGGTTGATGGTGGTGCCGTCGCCCAGTCTCCCCTGCCCGTTCGATCCCCAGCAGAAGAGGTTGGCCCCCTCGATTCCGCAGGCGTGCACCGAACCGGCATTCAGCGCCGTGAACACGTGCGCGCCCGCGACGAGACCGGGGAACGTGCGACTGACCTGGGTTCCGTCACCCAGCTGCCCCGAGTTATTCAGGCCCCAGCACAGCGCGACGCCGTTGGTCTGCAGTCCGCAGGTGAACTGGTCTCCCGCGTCGAGGGCGGTGAAGCTGAACCCGCCCACGACCGGAACCGGCAGCGAGCGGGAGATGGCCGTCCCGTCGCCCAGCTGGCCCGTCGAATTGCTGCCCCAGCAGTACGCCACGCCGGCGACGAGGCCGCAGCTGTGCAGCAGCCCCGTGGTGATCGAGCTGAAGGCCAGGCCGCCACCCACCAGAGTGGGAACGTTCACATCGGCGGCTGCGCCATCGCCGATCTGGCCGGATCCGTTGGCGCCCCAGCAATACCCCGTCCCGCCGGCGGCGATCCCGCAGCTGTGATCCCCGCCCGCGTCGACCGCGATGAGGACGAAATCCAGCCCGGTCGCGGTGAAGGTGATGGAAGGAACCCCGGCCCGCGCTGCTGTCAGGGTATTCAACCCGGGGGGGAGACCCAGGGTCCAGCTCCCCAGCGTGGCAATGCCCGAGGCATCGGTCAGCGGAGTGGCCGGCGTGACCGCACCCGCTCCACCTGTCACGCTAAACGAGACAGAGACGTTCGGCAGCGGATGCCCGAGCACATCGGTCAGCTTGACCGACGGCGCGACGGACGTCGTCGCCCCCACCGTCGCGGTCTGCCCATCACCCGCGATGAGGGTCAGGATCGCGGGCGGCCCGAGCACCCCTGTCGCCGTGAACACCACCGACACGCCCGGCACGGTGGTGCTGGTCGCCGTCAGGGTGTTGAGACCGACGTTGTTGCCGAGGGTCCACCGTGTCGGAGCGGCACGACCGTCCGCCCCGGTCACCGCGGATCCCCCCTCGACCGTCCCGCCGCCGCTGGTGACCGCAAACACCACCGGCGCGCCGGGAACCGGATTCCCCGTCGCATCGGTGATCTGCACCGTTGGGAGAGCGGCGACGGCAGTGCCCGACTGCGCCGTCTGGAGGTTGCCGCCGGCGACGGTGAAGTTTGTAGCCGCCCCGGGCGCCAGCTGGAGCGGCGTCGCGGTGACCGTGCGGAGCCCTGACGACTCGAACCGGAGAACCCGCTCGCCGACGGCGCCGGAAATCGTCAGCCCGGTGAACGTCGCCTTCCCCTCCGCATCGGTGCGGACCTCGGTCGTGCCGGAGAGGGCGGCGCCGGAAGGAGTCACCGCGGCCACGACCAGCCGGCCTTGCTGGGCGACCGGATCCCCCTGAGCATCCTCGAGCTGGAGCACCGGCGCCGGCGCCAGGGGGACGCCGTTGACCGCCGTCACCGGGGGCACGACGGCGAACCCGAGCTGCGTCGCGACCAGCCCGGGCGGCTCGGTCGTGCTCTTGCAGGCCCCACCGATGGTCGCAAGAAGGGCGTACAGGAGTCCGCCGGCCCGGCGGGTCTGGATAAGGGGAGCGATATGCATGGGAGGATATTACAATTGTAGCGCGCAAACCGCAGAGATATCGAGCTTCAGACGGAAGGGCACTCCCCGTGGCCGTGAACACGCTCTCCATCACCGACAACCGCACCGGCAAGTCGTACGAGCTTCCGATCGAGGACGGAACCATCAAGGCCCTCGACCTTCGCCAGATCAAGGCCGGCAGCGACGACTTCGGCCTGATGACCTACGATCCCGCCTTCATGAATACGGCGGCCTGTCGCAGCGCGATCACCTACATCGACGGCGACAAGGGCATCCTCCGGTACCGCGGCTATCCGATCGAGCAGATCGCCGACAAGGCGAGCTTTCTCGAAGTGGCCTATCTGCTCGCCGAAGGGGAGCTGCCCAACGCGGCCCAACTCAAGAAGTGGACGAACGACATCACCTACCATACCTACGCCCACACCAACATCATCAAGTTCCTCGAGGGGTTCCGCTACGACGCCCACCCTATGGGTATGCTGCTGGGCGCGATCGGCGCCCTCTCCACCTTCTATCCCGACGCCAAGGACATCGAGGATCCGGCCAACCGGTACATTCAGCGGGTCCGGCTGATGGCCAAGATGCCGACGATCGCGGCCTTCGCCTTCCGCCACGCGCGCGGGCTTCCCTACGAGTTTCCCCGCAACGACCTTGACTACATCGGCAACTACGTCAACATGATGTTCTCGATCGGCGGGAAGCACGAGCCGAAACCCGTGCTGCAGCGGGCGCTCGAGATCCTGCTGATCCTTCACGCCGACCACGAGCAGAATTGCTCCACCAGCGCCGTCCGCGCCGTCGGCTCATCGCACGTCGATCCTTTCTCGGCGGTGTCGGCGGGGATCGCCGCCCTCTACGGCCCGCTGCACGGCGGCGCCAACGAGGCGGTGCTCGAAATGCTCGCCGAGATCGGCGACAAAAAGAACATCCCGGCCTTCATCGAAAAGGTGAAGCAGGGCGAGGGACGGCTGATGGGCTTCGGCCACCGGGTCTACAAGTCCTACGATCCGCGCGCGAAGCTGATCAAGCAGGTTGCGGATTCGGTCTTTCAGCAAACCGGGCTCAACCCGAAGCTCGAAATCGCGCTGGAGCTCGAGCAGATCGCGCTCAAGGACGAGTACTTCATCAAGCGGAAGCTGTACCCCAACGTGGATTTCTACTCGGGGCTGATCTATCAGGCGATGGGGTATCCGACCGACTACTTCACGGTGCTGTTCGCGGTGGGCCGGCTCCCCGGTTGGCTTGCCCAATGGGAGGAGATGCTGATGGACAAGGAGCAGAAGATCGCCCGGCCGAGGCAGATCTATACGGGCGCGCCTGAGCGACCCTTCGTAGCAATCGAAAAGCGGCCCGGGTAGGCTACCCCTCCCCGTTGACAGCCGCCCGCTCTCCGCTGCCCCCGGTGACCGCGACCTCCACCGGCACTTCCTCCTCCAGATACGTGTACCCCTCCAGCCCCGCCACGTAATCCGCGATGAAGGCATTGGCCTCCTGCCTCGGAAGATCGAGGACGTTGGCCACCTTGCGCCGGAAGGTCTGCAGCAGATCGGACGCCTTGAACTGGACGTAGTTCAGCACTTCGGTCACGGTGTCGCCGTGCACCATGTCGGTGATCTCGTACCCCTTTTCGGTCACCTTGATGTGCACGGCGTTGGTGTCGCCGAAGAGGTTATGCAGGTCGCCCAGGATCTCCTGGTACGCGCCGGTCAGGAAGATGCCGAGGATGTAGGGCTCCCCCTCGCGGAAGGGATGCAGCTCCAGGCAGGGCTTGCCCTTCCGTCCCCCCGCAAAGCGGTCGATCACGCCGTCCGAGTCGCAGGTGATGTCCTGCAGCGTCCCGCGCCGGATCGGCTCCTCGTCGAGCCGGTGCACCGGCATGATCGGGAAGATCTGGTCGATCGCCCAGTTGTCGGGCAGCGACTGGAACACCGAGAAGTTGCAGAAATACCGGTCGACCAGCGTCGCCTCGAGATGATTCACGATTTCGGGATAGCCGCCCCGGTCGTGCGCGATGAGCGCGGCAATGGCGTTCATCGTGGCGAGATAGAACTGGTCGATATCGGCCATGTCGCGCAGCGTGATCGCGTCGCTGGCGAAGAGCTCCTGGAGCCGCTCCTTTGCGAAGACCGCATCGTGGAACACTTCGTCCACCCGGTCCAGCGAGAGTGATTCCAGGTTTTCCTTGAGCTCGATCAGCACCGGCGGCGGATCCTCACGAAGCGAGGGAATGACCGGCTCGGTGAGCGCCTCCACGTCGGTGACGTTGATGAGGAGCAGGGCGTGGTGGGCCGTGAGCGCCCGCCCCGATTCGGAGATGATGTGCGGCATCGGGTGCTTGAACTGCCGGCAGACGGTGCCGAGCAGGTACACGACGTCGTTGGCGTACTCCCGCGTCGTGTAATTCATGCTCGCGGGCCGGGTGGTTCGGGACCCCTCGTAGTCGACGCCGAGTCCCCCGCCCACGTCGACGTGGGTGAGGTTGAAGCCCATCTCCCGGATCTCGACATAGTAGCGGCCGATTTCCTCGAGCCCCGCCTTCACGAAGCGGATGTCGGTGATCTGGCTGCCAAGATGGAAATGGATGAGCTTGAGCAGGTCCTTCTTTCCCACCGTCTCGAGCCGGTCGAGCAGCTTCATGAGCTCGACCGCACCGAGCCCGAATTTGGATTTTTCCCCGCCGCTCTTGGCCCAGCGCCCCGCTCCCTCGGTCGCGAGCTTGATGCGCACGCCGAGGTTCGGCACCACGCCCATCTCCTCGGCGACCCGAAGCACCGTCTCCAGCTCACCCACCTGCTCCAGCACGATGTAGACCTCGTGACCGATGCGCTGCCCCATGAGGGCGAGGCGCATGAACTCTTCATCCTTGTAGCCATTGCACACGATCAGGTGGTCGGTGCCCTCAGCAAGGCCGAGCACCGCCTGGAGCTCCGGTTTGCTGCCGCACTCCAGCCCCACGCCGTACGGACTGCCGAAGGCGACGATTTCCTCGACCACGTGCCGCTGCTGGTTGACTTTGATCGGGTAGACGGAAGTGTAGGCCCCCTCGTAGCGCGTCTCCTCCATCGCACGGTGGAATTCGGTCGCCAGCGATTCGATGCGGGCCTTGAGGATGTCGGAGAAGCGAATCAGCAGCGGCAGTCCGATCCCCTGGGCATTGAGATCGAGCGCGAGACGGTAGAGGTCGATCGCGCGGTCGCCGGCCTGGTCGGGATGCACGGTGACGTTGCCGTCGGCGTTGGTCCGGAAGTATCCGAGCCCCCATCCGCGCATGTTGTAGAGCTTCTCGGCGTCCTTGATGGACCAGGATGAGTTGGCGATCGTCGGGGCTCCTCGCAGGGGGTGACACACAAGTCTAACGTCCGCCGGGGCGCGACAGAAGCGGCGGACCCGTAGATTCACCGGCAACCGCTCTCACGCACGGAGGCTTTCCTGCACGTCGCGATCACCGGGGCCTCGGGAATGATCGGGTCGATGCTGGCGCCCGCGCTCACCGGCGCCGGGCACCAGGTGGTCCGGATCGTCCGCAGGGCGCCCGCGCCAGGAGAGATCCGCTGGGACCCGGCGGGCGCAGGGCTCGATCCGGCCGCGCTCCGCGGAGTGACCGCGGTGGTCCACCTGGCCGGCGAGAACATCGCGGACGGGCGCTGGACCGAGGCCCGCAAGCGTGCCCTGCTCGAGAGCCGGAAGCTGGGTACCCGACTGCTCGCCGAAGCGGTGGCGCGGGCGCCGGATGGCCCTCGCACGCTGGTCAGCGCGTCCGCCATCGGGTACTACGGGGAGCGGGGCGACGAGGAGCTGACCGAGGCCAGTCCGCCGGGGGCGGGATTCCTTCCCGAGGTATGCGTGGCGTGGGAGGCGGCCACCGGGCCGGCCGCGGACGCGGGCGTGCGAGTGGTGCGGGTGCGCACCGGGCTGGTCCTGACCAAGGCCGGCGGCCTCCTTCAGCGGATGCTGCTTCCCTTCCGGCTCGGCCTGGGTGGCCGGCTCGGAAGCGGGCGGCAGTGGATGAGCTGGATCTCCGCGGCGGATCTGATCGGCGTGTACCTTCACGCGCTGCAGGGAGACGTGAGCGGGCCGGTCAACGCGGTGGCCCCCGGCGCGGTGAGGAACCGGGACTTCACCAGGGTGCTGGGCCGGGCGCTCCACCGGCCGGCGGTGATCCCGGTGCCGGCGTTCGCGCTCCGGCTCGCATTCGGTGAGATGGCGGATGAGGCGATCCTGGCGAGCACCCGCGTGGTGCCGGTAGCGCTCGAGAAGAGCGGTTACCAGTTTCAGTTCCCGGAGCTCAGACCTGCCTTGTCGCACCATCTGCGGGGCGCTCATGCGTAGAGATTGGTGCACTTGTCCGGGTGGCCCACAGATTCCACAGATGTACGCAGATTCTGCCTTTCATGCCGATTCCGTTTTTTGTTCTTTTTTTGTTGTCTCGTTGGACTGGATGGCGTGATCAATCTGAGGAATCTGTGAAATCTGTGGGCGACATGTCATGACGCGACCAAAGCCCGCCGTCGTGCTCTTGAGCGGCGGTCTCGACTCCGCCACGACGCTCGCCATTGCCAAGGCCGAGGGATTCGAGTCGTACGCCCTGAGCTTCCGCTACGGCCAGCGGCACGCGGTGGAGCTGGACGCAGCGTCGAGGGTGGCGGTAGCCATCGGCGTGGCGGAGCATCGCATCGTGGATATCGACCTCCGGGCGTTCGGCGGCTCGGCGCTGACCGCGGACATCCCGGTTCCCACCGGCCGCTCGGCCACGGAGATGGCCCCGGGCATCCCCATCACCTATGTGCCGGCCCGCAACACCATCTTCCTCTCGTTTGCACTGGCCTGGTGCGAGGTGCTGGGCGCGGCGGACATCTTCATCGGCGTCAACGCCGTGGACTACAGCGGCTATCCCGATTGCCGGCCCGAGTTCATCCGAGCCTTCGAGGCGCTGGCCAACCTGGCCACCAGGGCCGGCGTGGAGGGCGGCGTGAAATTCACGGTGCACGCGCCGCTCATCGCCCTGAGCAAGGCAGCGATCATCCGCCGGGGACTCTCGCTGGGCGTGGACTACGGGCTCACCCGGAGCTGCTACGCGCCGGATGCGGAAGGAAGAGCGTGCGGGGAATGCGACTCGTGCCGGATCCGCCTGAAGGGGTTTGCGGAGGTCGGGATGGTGGATCCGGCACCCATCAAAACGTAAGGAGGCACCATGCTTCACCGCCCCCAACTGGCGATCCTGCTCGCGTTGCTCGGCACAGCGTCCGTTCTCGCCGCCCAGACGCCGGCCCGGCGCTCGCTCCAGACCGGCGACCTCTACCGGCTTCGCTCCATCGGCGACCCGCAGCGCTCCCCCGACGGCGCCTGGGTGGCGTACACCGTCACCCGGGCCGATTCCGCCAAGGATAAGAGCGACACCGACATCTGGATGACCCGCTGGGACGGCACCGCCACCGTCCGCCTCACCTTCAGCGAGGAATCCGAGACCCAGCCGCGCTGGAGCCCCGACGGGAAAACACTTTCCTTCGTCTCCAGTCGCCAGGGGGCCAAGGGAGGCCAGGTCTGGCTGCTCAACATCGGCATCGGCGGCGAGGCGGAAAAGGTCACCGACCTGAAGGGCGGCGTGAGCAGTGCAACCTGGGCGCCCGACGGCAAGCGGCTCGCCCTCATCGTCAACGACCCCGACTCCGTCGCCGATTCGAGCAGCGCCAAGCCGAAACCCATCGTGGTGGACAAGTATCAGTTCAAGCAGGACGGCCAGGGCTTCCTTGGCAAACTGCACGCGCACCTCTGGGTCTTCGACCTGTCCACCCGCAAGGCCGAGCAGATCACCAGGGGTGACATGGACGACGGGGCCGCCGCCTGGTCACCCGATGGGAAGTGGATTGCCTTCATCAGCGCGCGCGAGCCCGACGCCGACCGCTACGACAACGACGACGTCTATGTGGTCGAGGTGGTGAAGGACGCGACGCCCCGCCGGCTCACCACGTTTCAGGGGAGCGACGGCGGGCCCCTTTCCTGGAGCCCCGACGGCGCGCAGGTGGCGTACCGGCAGCAGCAGGAGCCCAAATACTTCGGCTATGGCGGCGGATTCGGCACCGTGGCACTCGCTCCGGTGGCGGTCGGCGCGCCCCGCCTGCTCACCGCTAGCTTCGACCGCGCCATCGCCGGCTCCCGCTGGTCGCTCGACGCCAAGTCCTTGATTGGTATCGTTGCCGACGATCAGCGGCAGTATCTGGTCCGCATCAACGCCGCAACCGGAAACGTCGAAAAGATCGCCGCCACCCTGCCGGTGCTGAGTGGGTACTCCGAGGGGAAGGACGGCGGCTTCGCGGTGATCGCCACCGACCCGACCCATCCCGGCGAGCTCTATGCCCTCGAGAAGTCCGGCATTCGCCGGCTCACCCGCGTCAACGACTGGCTCGACGGCATTTCGCTTTCCAGCACTGAAGCCGTCACTTCGACCAGTGACGACGGCACCGAGGTGCACGGGATCCTGCGCAAGCCTGCCTCGGCCACCTCAGGGCAGAAGCTTCCGCTCGTCGTCCGGATTCATGGTGGTCCCGCGGGGCAGGACGCCTTTGGTTTCGATTTCGAGAAAGAGGTTCTTGCCGCCCAGGGCTACGCGGTCCTCGCCCCGAATTACCGCGGCAGCTCGGGACGGGGCCAGGCGTACACCGTGGCGATCTTTGCGGACTGGTGCAACAAGGAAGTGCGCGACATTCGCGGCATGGTGGACCATCTGATCAAGTCAGGCGTGGCCGACGAGAACCGGCTCGGCGTGGGCGGGTGGAGCTACGGCGGGATTCTCACCGACTGCATGATCCTGGCG
The DNA here is from genome assembly GCA_964439025.1 of uncultured Gemmatimonas sp. Taxonomy (GTDB): domain Bacteria; phylum Gemmatimonadota; class Gemmatimonadetes; order Gemmatimonadales; family GWC2-71-9; genus JABFSM01. The sequence goes on from CAYTMW010000003.1 coordinate 180,618, forward strand.
GACACGCGCTTCAAGGCCGCCACCAGCGGCGCCGGCGTCTCCAATGTCCTCGGCATGTACGGCCACGATCAGTATGTGGTGCAGTACGACTTGGAGCTGGGCCAGCCCTGGAAGAACCCGGAGCCGTGGCTCAAGGCGTCCAAGGCGTTCCTGAATGCCGACAAGATCCGTACGCCGACCCTTTTCCTCGGCGGCGCGGTGGACTGGAACGTGCCGGTGCTGGGCGGGGAGCAGATGTACCAGGCGCTCAAGTCGAACCGGGTGGACACCGAGCTGATCGTCTATCCCGGCGAAACCCACGGGATCCGCCGGCCGAGCTTCCAGAAGGACCGGCTGGACCGGTACGTGGCGTGGTATGCGAAGTACCTGGGTGGGGGGCCGGTGCCGTGAACCATGGACCATCGCTGGGTAGGCGCACCTGACTCGGGATCAGGTGGCATCAGGCTCGATAGACATCGCGCCGGTGTCCGATCTTCACCACGATGATCCGAAGCACCTGATCCTCGATCTCGTAGAGAATCCGGTTATCCCCTTGGCGGACGCGATACCGTTCCTGGCCCGACAGCTTCTCGGCGCCAACCGGCCGGGGATCCTCGGCAAGCGACCGGATGCGCGCGATGACGCGCCCCCGATCCTTCGGGGGGAGTTCGGCGAGCTCCTTGGCGGCGGACCGCTTGATCTCGAGGTTATAGCTTGCCACGCCGCTTCAGGTCCTTGAGGGCATCCTCGAAGGCTAGCGACGGTTCCTTGGCCCGCGCGGCGAAGGCCGCCAGGTCCTCGGCATCCTCCGCCAAGCTCGCGCGGATGGCGGCATTGACCAGATCGGAGAGGCTCCGCTCCGTCGAGGCGGCCTTGATCCGGAGCGCCCGGTGGAGCGTGGGGTCGAAATAGACCGTGGCACGCTTGAGGGGAGGCATGGGGGAAAAGTAGCGTTATAGCGTCTTGACGTCAAGACGTCACATCGCGATGCCACCAGGCCAAGGCCGTTCCTGCAATCACCTCACCGATAGATATCGCGGCGATTGCCCACGCGGATTATCAGGACGCGGAGCTTGCGATCCTCGATGCTGTAGACCACGCGAAAATCGCCGATCCGGATGCGATAAAAGGCATCAGGACCAGCCAGTTTCTTGCAGTCGACCGGTCGTGGCGTTGTGGCAAGCCTGTCGATTTTCTTTGCGATGCGGCGTTGGTCGTCTGCTGGCAGGGCTGATAGCTCACGTTCGGCCCTCGCTGTGACCTCGACGGTGTAAGTCATGCCCATCCTCTCTCCGGACGAGGCAGGGCGCCGACGCCCATGTCAGAGGCCCAGCTTCTGCTTCAAATCCTTCCAGGGAATCCTGCGCCCGGATTCTGCGAGCGCTTCACGCGCGGACTCAACATCGTACTTGTCCTCCAGGGCCTCGAGAAGTTCAAGATCGGCGACTGAAATCACCGCAGCCACCGTCTTGCCGTGGCGCTCGAGAACGATCCGATCACCGCGAACGGAAACCTCGTTCAGGATTTCGGCGAACCTCTCCCTCGCCTTGCTGGCAGGTAGACGATTGGTATCCACTTTGACGGTCTCCGCAGGTCGGGGAAGGCTTGTTGCCGGCCCGCCAAAAAGACGGGTACGTACAATATGTACGTTTTGTACTAATTGTCAAGATTAGAGGGCGAAGGACCGCCGACCACATGCCGCTCCAGCGCACCCGAAAAGGTGTCCTCTCCCACCGTGAGATACAGATGGTCGTCGCTCACCGACAGCGCGAACGACAGCCGGCGGTCGAGTCGCGCCACCAGAGCGGCGAGCATGCCGCGGTCCAGACTGTAGAACTCGAGCGCACGGGCGCGATGGATCCGTTCACCCATGAGCTGGGGCAGCACCTGGCGCGGATCCTTGTGGGTGTAGACCACCACGCGGGAACATGCCTGGCTGGCCTTGTGCAGTCTCACGGCGTCCGGAGCGCCGACATCGACCCACACCTTGAGGGCCCCGGTCAGATCGCGCACCTGAAGCGCCGGCTCGTTCGGCTCCGCCAGCCCCTTTCCAAAGGAAATCCCCTCGGTGAACTCCAGGCAGTAGGCCAGCACCCGGGTCAGGAGATACTCCGGGGTCTCCGACGGCTGGCAGGCAACCCGGAGCGACAGGGACTCGTAGACCCCGCGGTCCACATTGGACAGCTCGATCTCGAAATTGTAGATGGTGGCGGTTTGGGCCACGGGGGTGTGCCTAACCGTCCGATCTCAGAGCCACTATCGGGTCGATGCGCGTACTGGCGCGGGCGGGGACAAGTATCGCGACGGCAGCGACGCCGAGCATCAAGCCGCTGACCACCAGGAGCGTTGCGCCATCGGTGGGGCTGACCCGGTAGAGCATCGCGGACAGCAGGCGATTGGCCATCACTCCAACCGCGACCCCGACGCCGAGTCCCGCCGCGGCGATGCCGAGCCCGCGGCGCAGAACCATCCAGCGCAGATTCTCGCTGGTGGCGCCGAGCGCCATCCTGAGCCCAAGCTCACGGGTGCGCTGCCGCACCATCGTCGCCATGATGCCGAAGAGGCCCACCGCCGCGAGGATCGCGGCCGCACCGGCGAAGACGCCGAGCAGGAGCGCGTTGAGGCGCGGCTGGGCCAGCGGGCCATCGAGGTAGCTGTCGAATGGCTCACTGCGCACGACCGCGACCGCGGGGTCGATCGCCCCGACGACACGCCGGACCACCGCGGCGACATCTGCCGGCCGGCCGCTCGCGCGTATCGCCAGATTAGTCGGCGCATAGGGGAAACTCGACTGGCGCAGCGGATAGTAGATGCTGGCGCGTGCGTCGCGCAGATCGCGGTAGCGGGTATCGGGAACTATCCCGACGACGGTGACCGTATCCCTTACCGCGCCCGCGCCCATCGTCAGGCGTTTGCCCACGGGGTCGACTCCGGGCCAGTAGTGCCGGGCCGCCGATTCGCTGAGCACGACCACGTTCGGCGTGCCTCCACGATCCGCCTCAGTGAAGGTTCGCCCGCGCAGCAACGGAAGGCCGAAGGTGGGGAAGTAGTCCGGCGTCACCACCTCCAGGTTCAGCATCGGATTGCGCAGGGCGTCCGCATCGGTCTGGCCTTCGGACGCGAGCTGGCCATCCCATCCACCCGAGCCCGAGAACGGTACCGCGTTCACGGGGGATACGGCGAGGACTCCCGGGATGGCCTTGACCTCCTGTACGATGCGGTCCAGCAGCGCGAGCTGCTTCGGCTGGGTGTCGAACCGGTCGACCCGGATGGTGAGCTGACTGACCAGGAGGTGCTGTGAGTCGAACGCCAGCTTCGCATTCTGGAGCTCGAGGAGGCTTCGGGCGGTGAGACCCGCCGCGCCGAGGACCACGACCGCGAGCGCGATCTGCCCGGCGACCAGCCCTTCCGTCGCCCGGCGGGAGCCGCGGCTCGCGCTGTGCCGCGTGTCCGAGCGGAGCACATGCTGGAGGCTGACCCGGGAGGTGAGGAGCGCGGGCGCCAGGCCGGAGAGGAGCATGGTGATCGTGGTGATGGCGACGGCGCCTCCGAGGGCGGCCGCGTTGATCCCGATCTCGCTTAGCCTGGGCAAGCCGGCCGGCGCGAGATCGACGAGGGCCCAAATGGCGCCCGCGGCCAGGAGGACGCCGACTGCCCCGCCGACGAGGGCCAGGATCGCATTCTCGGCGAGGAGCTGGAGGAGCACCTGGCCCCGGCTCGCGCCGAGGGCCGAACGCACCGCCACCTCACGGAGGCGGGCAAGCCCGCGCACGAAGAGCAGGTTGGCGACGTTGATGCAAGTTATGAGCAGGAGGAGCGCCGCGGCGACGGTGAAGGCCAGCAGGGCCGGCTTGATATCGCCGACGACCAGCCGCGGGAAGCTGCTGCCCTCGCCCCGCAGACTCTGCTCCCATGTGGTGCCCCCGGGGCGATGAAAGAAGGCGGTGAGATCGTCCTGCGCGTTGGCGGTGGAGAGACCGGGCCGCAGCCGCCCGATCAGGTTCACGTACGCGGAGGCCGAGTCGCCCCGGCGCGCGGTGCCGGGAACCAGCGGAGACCAGAAGTCCGTGCCTCTCGGAAAATCGAGTCCCTGGGGCATGACACCGACGACGGCATAGGTCACGCCCGTCAGGTGGAGCAGGAGCTTTCGGCCCAGGATATCCGGGGTGCCTCCGAAGTACCGCTGCCAGGCCTGGTGGCTGAGCACGGCGATCGGGGCGGCGCCGATGACGTCGTCCTCGGCGTGGAATGCGCGGCCGAGTGCCGGCCGGACGCCCAGCAGGTCGAAGAACTCTCCGGAGACGAGGGCCAAGGCCATGGGAGTCATGCGGTCGCCGTCGCGCACCGGAGTCGGCCAGGCACCCTCGTAGGCAAAGAAGGCGACATTCTGGAGCGAGCGGGTCTGGGGCGCGAATTTCTGGACGTCGGCGAGGGAGACCGGCCACTTGAACTCCTGGCCGGCCGACCGGGACCAGAGCACCACCAGACCGTCCTGGTCGGCGACGGGGAGACTCCGGAGCAGCAGCGTGTGGGCGACGGTGAAGACCGCGGTGGAAAGGCCGATGCCGAGCGCCAGAATGAGCACCGCGAGGATGGAGAATCCGGGGGTCCGGCGGAGGCTCCGAACAGCGAAGCGGATGTGGTCAGGCCGGATCAGCATACGATTCCAGGTCTCCTCCGCTCAAGGCTTCAGATTTTCCGCCATCACCGTGAGCATTGCCGCCCTGCCGCGGAAAGAGATGGCGTAGACCTGATCGTACTCCTTCGCTTTCCAGGCGGGCGGCTGCGGCGACACGCCGAGCTCGGCGGCGAACTCGGGCATCACCTCGTGATTCCAGCAGATCACCACCGTCTTTCCGGCATAGGCCGGATTCCCCAGGATCAGCTTCGCGAGCTGCTTGTAGTCCTTCCCCAGGAAGGGCGTCTGGACCACGAGCTTGAGTGCCGCCGCCGCCGGTGCGACAGTTTCCTGGGTCCGCTGGCCGTCGTCATCCTTGGTGGTCTTGGTCGCGAAGATCGCGGCCGGTCTGCCGTACTTGTTGACCACGGGATTGGTGGCGAGGAACCCGACCAGCTTGCGGGCCCGCCGCACGCCCTCGGGGGACAGGTGCGGATTCGCGTTGCCGGCCGGCTTCTCGGCGTGGCGGAAGAGAATGATCTGCGCGGGGCGCGTCGCCTGCGGCGGCGCCAGCAGCGCGAGGACAATAGCGAAGTACGTCATGCCGCTACCTGGCCGAGAGTGGCGAGGAGACTCCCAGCTTGAAGCCGTCCGGATCGAGCACCTGAAACATCCGCATTCCCCACGGCATGTCCGCCGGCTCCGACAGGAGGGTACCGCCCGCGGCCTTGATCCGATCGGCAAAGTCATCCACCCGCTGCACCGTGGTGAGCTGGACTGAGCACCCCTGGCCCTTGACCCGGTCCCATCCCTTGGCGCCGTCGTCCCTGCCGATGCCGATCCGCGCGTCACCGGCCTTCAGGCCATATCCCCCCACTTTCCCATCGCGCTCATACGTCCGTTCTATGGTGAAGCCCAGCATGCCCGTATACCACGCCAGGCTCGTGTCGAGATCCTTGACCGTGAGTGAGATGGAGAGGGGCTGGGCGAGGAGGGCTGCGGTCGAAGTCGTGCTCATGGGGATCCCGGTGAAAGGTGTCCCCCAAAATACTCAGAGTGGTCTTGCGTAGGTGAGCCGGCGCCAGATCCACTCGACCGGCCCGAAACGGAACGTAAACCACCCGGTCGCCAGCGCGCGAAGCACCGCCATTTCCCGCGCCGTCAGCTCCGGCCCTGCTTCGGCCACGATGGTCATGTCGGTCCATTTGCCGATCATCGCCACCAGCCTAGCTTCCACCCTCCCATCAACGGAGCGACCCATGGTAAAAGACTCGGCGAACACCTCTCTTCCCTCGAAAAACGGCCGGGCGGCGCTGCTCACTCCCGACAACTGCGTGCTGATGCTGATCGACCACCAGCCCTTCCAGTTCGCCGGCCTGCGGAGCCACGACACTCAGACCGTCATCAACAACGTGGTCGGCCTGGCCAAGGCGGCGAAGGTCTTCAAGGTCCCGACCCTCCTGACGACGGTGGTCGAGGACAAGGGGGGCTTTCTCCTCAAGCAGCTCCAGGACGTCTTTCCGGAGCAGAAACCGATTGACCGCACCTGGATCAACACCTGGGAAGACGAACGCTGCGTCCAGTGGGTCCGGAATACCGGGAGGAAAAAGATCGTCATGGCCGCGCTCTGGACCGAGATCTGCCTCGCCATGCCGGCGATCCACGCACTGGGCGACGGGTATGAGGTCTACATCGTGACCGACGCCTCGGGGGGCGTCACCCTCGAAGCGCACGAGATGGCGATCCAGCGGATGATTCAGGCCGGCGCCGTGCCGATCACCTGGACGGTGTTCGGGTCGGAGCTACAGCGGGACTGGGCCCGGACCGAGACGGTGCCCGCATTGGCCGAGGGCATCCGCGACCACATGGGGGTGGTTGGTACCAGCCTGTTGTGGGAGTGGCAGCTTCTTGCCGCCTCGCAGGCGTCACCCACCGGCGGCGCAAAAGCCGGAGTCGGCGTATGAGGATCGGGGTGCTGGGCGCGGGAGGAATCGGCCAGGCCCTCGCCGGACACTTTGTGAAAGCCGGCTACGAGGTCGTGTTGAGCAACAGCCGCGGCCCTGCATCCCTCCGCGATGCGGTGAGCCGGCTCGGCCCGCGTGCGACGGCCGGCACGAGAGAGGAAGCGGCCCAGGCAGACCTGGTGGTGCTTGCGGTGCAATGGCCTCAGCTGCAATCGGTGCTGGGCGGGCTTCCTCCCTGGAAGGGCCGCATTCTCATCGATGCGACCAATCCGATCATCGATCCCGGCATGCGCGTCGCGGAGCTGGGCGGGCGAGCCTCGAGCGAGATCGTGGCATCGCTCGCTCCCGGGGCCCGGGTGGTCAAAGCCGGAAACACCCTGTTGCGCGCCGTGCTGGCGGCGGATCCCCAGGAGCGCGGTGGCCGCAGGGTGCTGTTCATCTCCGGAGATGACCCGGGAGCCAAAGTGGAGGTTGGTGGCCTGCTTGCGAGCGCGGGATTCGCCACGATCGACCTGGGCGGGCTCGCTGATGGCGGGAGGCTCCAGCAGTTCCCCGGCGGTCCGCTACCGACCCTCAATCTGATCAAGCTGGGCTGAGTGCTGGTCAGCGGTGCGGGCTCGGGAATCGGGCGGGAGGCGGCGCGGGCGTTCGCCGTGCGTGGAGCGCTGGTGTATTGCGTCGGGCGTCACGCTCGCAGCCTCGCGCGTATGCTGCTTCGGAGCACGGGGTGCTCGGCCTCACCCGGGTGGCGGCCAAGAAGAACGCCGCCCTTCTGTCGACAGCGAATCTACAAATTCACTGACTTGAAGCCTCGCCGATAACTGAGGTTGCGCCCAGAAACCATGAACACCCCATCGCCGCGATAG
>CAYTMW010000004.1:0-165825 GCA_964439025.1 uncultured Gemmatimonas sp.
GGTCCAGCCCTTTGGCCCAGCCGTAGATGCCGAACTCGCCGCCCGAGGGACCGACAATGACCCGGTCGCGCACCACGATCGGCGCCATCGGGGTGGTTTCCCCGTCGGAGAGATCGGCGATCTTCACGTTCCAGATTTCCCGGCCGCTCGCGGCATCGACCGCGACGGTGTGCCCGTCGAGCAGGTTGTACACGATTTTGCCGTCGGCATAGAATGCGCCGCGATTGATCGCGTCACAACAGGCCATCCCGAGCGCATTGGGATCGACGTTGGGCCGGTATTTCCATTTCAAGGGATAGTCCGGCTGGGTCAGGTCGAAGGCGTAGAGGACGTTGGGGAAAGGAGTGACCACGTACATCGTGTTGTTGACCACCAGCGGCTGTCCCTCGTGCCCGCGGAGCACGCCGGTCGAGAAATTCCAGACCGGCTTGAGCCGCTGCACAGTCGCGGGGGTGAGCTGGTCCAGGCCACTGTATCGGGTGGACGCGTAGTTCTTGCCGGGCATCGTCCAGCGGCCGTCATCCGGTACCGCCTGGGCAACTGCCGGAGCGACACCAGCGCCCGGGAGCAGGGCGAGGAGTGCGACGAGAGCCGGGATGATTTTCATCACGAGCAAACGTACCAGTTTACCCAGGTAAGTACAGAACCCCCGGGCGGGGGGTCACGGCCCCTCCGAATCCAGCCCTATCCTGTCCTGGATGTCATCAATCTCCCCGCCTGGACGTCCCCCCTTCTAGGCCCCAAAAGCAGCCAGCCTGCGGGGGCCGCTGAACCAGGCATCGGGTCCCTTAAGCGCGCCTCAGGCGCCCCCGGGACCATTGGTGAATTGAACGGCCGCAATCGGCCGAGCGACCATCTTCAGGGAAAGAAGGCTTTATGCGAAGCGCTGGGAAGATTCTGCTCGCGTTCGCCGGCTCGCTTGCCGTGGCTCCGGTCGCGGCACAGTCGGGGGGAACGGTCGAGCTGGGCGCCTTTGGACGGTATACCAAGTTCGGCAAGACGCTCGCCACCGACACCATCAACAACCTGCCGGCCGACAACGGATTCGGCGGAGGGCTCCGGTTCGGGATCTTCCTGGTGAGGAACCTCGAAATCGAGTTCGACGCCAGCTTAACCAAGGTCGATGGAGCGGTCGCCGGCACAAAAGTGAGACACATTCCTATCCATGCCGGTCTGACCTACAACATTCCTCTCGGTGGGAAGAGTGCCTTCCTCCTCGGTGCCAGGTTTGTGCGAAACAACTACGGCAATGACGCCGACTTCCACGATAACGGCTTCGGCGGGGTGGCCGGATTCCGTTTCGGGCCGCTGCGGCTGGAAGGCACCCTCGACAAGATGACGAACGATGACCCGGTGCACGGGACGTACCATAACTTCGGCGCCAACGCCGGGCTCAGCCTCCTGCTCGGGAACTGCAACAAATCGTCGGATGGGGTCACGATCTCGCCCACTACCGCGACCCTCGATCGGGGCCAGCGGACGAATTTCACGGCCACGGCGACACGATGCGGGAAGTCCACCGGCGTCACCTACTCGGCGACCGGCGGTACCATCACCGAGTCGGGAGAGTACACCGCGGGGTCGAGCCCGGGTTCGTACCAGGTCACGGCGACCGAGCCCAAGAGCGAACTGAGCAGCTCCGCCACGGTGATCATCAGGCAGCCGCCGCCACCACCGCCGCCGCCGCCGCCGCCGGTGACCCTCACGCGGATCGAGCTCACCCCGGAGCGCGCCAGTGTGAAGATGAGCGAATCGGTGTCGTTCCAGGTCAGGGGAGTCAATAGCGACGGCACGACCCGCACGCTCAGCAACTGCACCTACACCGCCACCGGCAACCCCACGCAGTCGGGGAGCCAGTTCAGCTGGGCGCGGCCCGGCAACTACACCGTCACCGTACAGTGCGAGGGGATGAGTGACACCTCCGCCGTCGAGGTGCGACTCGAGGTGGTCCTCTTCGGCTCAAACTTCGCATTCAACTCATCGAGGCTGACCGCCTTCGGGCTGGACACACTCCGGGCGGCGGCGGACTCGCTCAAGAAGTATCCCGAGATCAAGCTCCGGCTCGGGGGCCACGCGGACTTCGTCGGCACCGATGCCTACAACTGCAATCTGTCCTGGAGGCGCGCCCGCACGGTGCAGGACGCACTCCGGAGATTCGGCATCGGAGACGACCGGATCAGCATGGTAGAGGGCTTCGGTGAGGCGTATCCGGTCCCGGACGACCAAGTGCCGGAGGCGTGGCAGGAGATCAACCGGCAGACGCGCGACAAGGGCAAGTGGTGGGACCGGCGGGTGGTCATCACCTCGGGTGAGAAGCCGGCGGGGATGACGGCCTGCTCGGAGCTGCCGGGCCGTTGAGGTGATGTTGCAGGGCAAGTAGGCTCCTGAAAGATGAAGCGCGGCGCCGGTAGTTGCCGGTGCCGCGCTTCATCTACTCCACCACCACCGTCGCGGTCATGGAGGGATGCGGGACGCAGTGGTAGCTGTAGCGGCCCGGCTGGGCGAACGTGTGAGAGAACACGTCGCCGGAGATGAGGCTCCGCGAACTCCACTGTCCCTGGTTGGCGGTGGACGTGTGAGACTCGGCGCCGACCGCCTCACAGTTGACCCACGTCACGGTGCCGCCGGCCCGGATTCGGATCTCGGCCGGCGCGAACGCCAGATTCTTGATCGCGACGACGGTGGTTCCGGGGACCGCGCTCGACGGGGAGAAACGACACTCGCCGGCGAGGTTGGTATTGTCGACCGGGTTTTTCGAGGAGAAACACGCGGCGAAACCGGCGATCAGGGGGATCGCGATCAGGGCAAGCCGCTTGCGCGTCAGGTGCATCGTCACGGCTCCGGCTTCACGACAACAGTGATTCTCATGAACGGGTGCGGGGTGCAGGTAACGTGGTAGGTGCCCGGCTGAGTGAACGTCCGGCGCCAGGTTGCTCCGCTCTTGATGAGGCCGGAGTCGAAGCTCTTGTCATCGGCGGTGACCGAGTGGTCCAGCGGGTCGTCGTTCTTCCACGCTACCGTGGTCCCGGCGACGATCTCGAGCCTCCGGGGGAGATAGGCGAGGTTTTTCATGGCGGCCCGCACGGTTCGCGGGGCTGGGCGCGAGGCAGTTGTCGGCGGCGACGGAGCTGGGACACCCGACGGTTGCCGCGGCGCGGGAGTTGGCGGCCTGGCCGAGTCGGCGGGTTCCGCCCGAGGGGCGGCGGGCGGCGCGGCCGGTGCCATGGGCGGCGTTGAGTCGGGTCGGGTTGGCGCTGGAGTCTCCACCGCGGGCGGTGGTGGGGCGGGTTGGGGTTCGGCGCGCGGCGATCCGAAGTACCGGGCCAGGGTGATCGGGATGGTAAATTCGAACCCGTATCGGGTTGTCCCGCCTCCCCGCGACATGCCCTGGAGCGTCGCGGTGTTGGCGTTGGTGGCGTGGAGCGACAGGGTGTGAGGCGTGTTAGGGATGGCGACGTGCACCCCAGCACTCCACGCCGCCTTTTCCTCGCGACCGGCCGGCCGGCCGAGCACCGTGGCCACGTCGCCGCCCACGGCGAGAAACCGCGATAGCCGGATGGCGACGCCGCCCGCAGCGGCCAGCTCCCGACCCGAGGCAAACGGATCGGTGAGGCTTCGACCCGCCGCCAATAGCCGAACCGGACCCAGAAGTTTGGCCACGGAGAGCTCGCCGTCGAACCCTTCGGCGCTCAGGTTGTACCCCAGCTGCGCGCTGACGTCGAGCGGCGCTCCTTCCAGCTCCGAGAGCACCGCCATCCGCGCCAGGAACTCCCACTCGTTGGGATAGCGGGGCGAGAGCGCCGAGTTGGTGGCGTAGGTAAAGCCCGCCATCGCTCTCATGGGGAGGCCGATCGCTGCCATGAAGGTCGGCGTGTTGCTGAGCTTCCGTTCTGGTGCGTCGGTCCGCTGGAAGCGATGCACGAAGTTGAACTGCAGCGTGCCGGTGCTGACCACCCAACCCCCGGAGAGGTTGGGTGGCCGGTCAAGCAGGGACTGGGCTCCGACTGGACCAGGAAGCAAGATGACGCACCAAAATAGCCAGTGAAGCGTTTTGGTCAGCATGCTGTCCTGGGCCACTGTCCAAGGGGTCAGTTCGGCACCAACTGCCCGCGAATATCGCCTCCCGGGTTGGCCGTGGTGTGGACGTTGACATAGGTGTCGCCGCCGCGGATCATGGCGATCAGGGTGGGCAGCGTGATCGGGGCGGTGGCCATTTCCGTGGCGGTGATGGTTCCGATGGCGAGGGTCCCGCTGAAGGCGCCCGGGGGCGGAACGACAGTCACCAAGCCTACGAGGATCGCGCCTGCCACGGCTGCCTTCCCGATGTGGATATGGCCCCCAGTCACGTTGGTCATGCCGGTGACGACGACGGTGAAGGTCAGGCTGTTTTCGCCGACAATGGTGACGGTCGCGCTGCCGGTGGCGGTGCTGGTGGTTGGGTTCGGGCGTTCGTTGGCGCCGCTCAAGGTAGCCGTAAAGTCGGTCTCCAAGACCGGCTCTGAGGGGTTGTCCGAGCAGCCTTGGCTCAAGCCGGAGGCGACGAGCATCGAGGCGGCGAGAAGAAGACGACGGTCTGGCATAGCAGGCTCCTGGTGTTCGCGAAATGCACCGCCGCCATCTGGCGGCAGTGTGCCGGCCGGCGAATTGGCCGGCCCATGATTGTGGGAAACGCAAAGTCGAGTCAGGGGCAAGGCGAGTGCCACGCGCAAGTCGTTCAACCGTAACACCGGGTCGCGACGTAGTGTCCGGCCGACACGCTCACGATGACAAAGAGACGCGCCTCTGCTTCCATCGCAAAGGACGACGTACGAATTTCGCTGGACCGAGATTCGGACCATGGAAGCAGCACACTGACCGCTCGCCGCAAACGCGAATCAAAACAGACTGCACGCGCGGGTTAGGAATCTGCCGCCGAGGTGACTACGAACACGATCTTCTTTGTTCCGGCCAGAAGTCTTGTCGATGCCCCAAGTGCGCGTTCAGCGGGAGGGTGAAGCCTCGAGGCTCAAAACGCAATTAGCTTCGACCAAATTGGAGGCGGATTCGGCGAAAACCGCCGAGGAGTGTTACGTGCGGGTGTACCCGAGGTTGGCCCCGCTGATTGCCCCTCCTGGGTTCGACCGGAGGACCTAGACGATCTCCATCTATCAAGCAGCTCAGCGAGTCCGACGGCGAGCCCTCGACGAAAACAGGCGAGGCCCGCGTTTCGCGGGCCCCGCAAATTGCCCCTCCTGGGCTCGAACCAGGACTCTCCTGATCCAGAGTCAGGCGTGTTGCCAGTTACACCAAGGGGCAGGGAGCGACCAATCTAGCCAACCCCCCCCTGCCCCGCCACCGAGCGAACGTCAGCCCCGCAATAAAGAAGGGGCCGGCTTCTGCCGGCTCCCGATGGAGCTGAGGGGGATCGAACCCCTGACCTCTGCATTGCGAACGCAGCGCTCTCCCAGCTGAGCTACAGCCCCGAATCCGGCGACTAAGCTAATCGCCGCCTGGTGTATGGACCAGAGCGGCGACGGAGATCCCGGAAACGCATCGAGCGGTGAGCAGCTGACCGGGCGGGGGGTCGTAGACCTATGCCTCGCCCAACTCAACTGTCACCGCTCTTGGTATGCAACTAAACTAACCTGCATATCTCGCGCCCGCAACTCCAATGAACCGAAAGCCGCGAATCCCGCCGCAAAACCAACTATCGGCATCCTTACTAAGCATCTGATAACATGTGACTTAGACGACTGACCAATCCGCGGAACATCCCGCTCCCCAGACCGAATGTCCCGTCGCACAACCCCTGCATTAGTCGCCCGTCTCCAACAATCGCCCGCCAGTCCCAGATCGAACGACCGTCCCACCGGCACCTGGAGCACCAGATCCAGACCGGACCCGTTCCGCTCGGGGAAGTCCGCGAAGCTGAAGGTGGCTGCTGCATCACGCCTCCTCTCCGCGCCATTCAAGCCGCCCCCTACTCCTCCCTAGGCAGCTGTCCCCAGTTCGCCCGCCCGAATACCCCGATGTTTCCACCGTTGGGCAGGCGGTAGGCGCCGGCAACCCCCAGGTCGAGTGACTTTGCCACCGGCAGCCGGAGCATCAGAGCGAAGCTCGGCTCGCCCTGGCTCGGAAAGGCCGCCACACCCAGTGTCGCACGCACGCCCGCTTGGCGGCGCTGTCCCCACCCGTAGCCGAGCCCCATCCGGACGAAGTCCGGCGGACCACCTGGCGACGCGGTTCCACCCGACTCGAGGAAGCCGTGGGCCCCCCGCAACCGGCCCAGGCGAAGGTGGAGCATCGGCACCAGCCTTCTGCTGCTCATCCCCGGCGCCGGGTCCTCCGCGAGGGGCGCGGTTGCGAGCCCGGCGCCCGCACCTTGGGCGCGACGTACGCCTCGGCCTCCCCGCCCACCGTGTGGAACTTGAACTTCTGGCGTTCCAGGATGTTGCCCTCGCAGTCGGTGGAGGTCTCTTCGTAGCTTCCCAGCGCGGCGCCGAAGGCGAGACGGTAGCGGCCGGTGGAATCCAGCTTCACCCCGACCGGCGCCACCTGCAACACGAACAATCCGACAGGGGCTATCCAGTACCTGGCGAGCATCTGATTCTCCCTCTTGAGATCGGTCCCGGCCGGGCGCCGCGGACCGAAACAAGCTGGCGCGGTGCGATCAAGCGGGGATCAAGCCCGAGCGAATCCACCCGAGCCTGTACTCCCCCGCCCCGCGACGATAAGATGCCCTCATGAGCCCCGTCCGCCGCCCCATCTGGCTCCGCTACGTCGTCGCGATCCTGAGCGTCGCCGTCGCGACCGTCCTGCGCATCGCGCTCGACCCGTTCCTGGCCGACGGCCTCCCCTTCATCACCCTCTTCGCCGCCGTCGCCTTCAGCGCCTGGTACGGTGGCCGCGGCACCGGGTTCTTGAGCGTCCTGCTCGGCATCCTCGCCGCCGACGTCTTCATTCTCCCGCCGCGGAACTTCTTCAAGGTCGGCGAGCAGGGCTTCCTGGCCGCCGCCCTGTTCTACGCCGCCATGAGCGGGGTGATCATCCTCCTGATCCACGTCCTCCGACGCGCCAGGCAGCGCACCGAGCAGCGCACCGAGCGCACCGCGAGGGAGCTCGCCGCCCAGGCGGAGTCGCGGGTCCAGGCCGAGGCGCTCCGCCGGACCAATGCCGAGCGCCTGGCCTTGGCGCTCGAGGCCGGACGGCTCGGCGTCTGGGAGTGGGACATGGTCACCAACACAGTCTGGTGGTCCGACAACCTCGAGGAGATCCACGGGCTCCCCAAGGGGAGCTTCCAGGGCACCCTCGAGGGCTTCCAGCAGATCATCCACCCCCACGACAAGGAGCGCGTCAGCCAGGCGATTGCCCACGCCGTGGAGACCCGCTCCGACTACGACATCGAGTTCCGCGCCGTGAGGCCCGACGGCGGCTACCTCTGGATCGGCGGCAAGGCCAAGGTGTTCAGCGACGGGCAGGGGCGCCCGGTCCGCATGGTCGGCTCCGCGATGGACGTCACCGACCGCCGCCGGGTCAACGAGGCGCTGCGGGCGCTGCTCCAGGTGAGCGAGCGGCTCAACTCCACCCTCGACGTCGAAGGAATGCTCGACGTGCTGGTGGAAGAGGCGATCCGGCTGGTCGACGCCGAGAGCGGCGTGGCGGGGCTCCGGACCCGGGATGGGCTGATCTGCCGATGCTACCGGCAGAAAGGCGAGGCGGTGCCGCTCGAGTACTGCTGGCCGCCGATGGTCGGGCTGCCGGGCTGGGTGCTCGAGCACAAGGTGCCCTATCTCACCAACGATGCCGCCCACGATCCGCAGGTGATCCCGGAACACTGCAATGAGCTCGGCATCCGCTCGGCGCTCTGCGTGCCGATCCTCGACTCGGCGGGAGAGGTGCTCGGCTTCTTCGAGATCCACAACAAGCGGGACGGCTCGCCGATCATGCCCTCCAGCCAGGAGCAGATGGTGGCGATGTCGCAGACCGCGGCGATCGCGATCCAGAACGCGCTGGCCTACCGGAAACTCCAGGAGGCCGAGGCGGCGCTCAAGGGGGCCGACAGCCGGAAGGACGAGTTCCTGGCGACGCTGGCGCACGAGCTCCGGAGCCCGCTGGCGCCGATCACCAGCTCGCTCGAGATCCTGCGGTTGACCGGCGGGTCCGACGGGCCGGCGCGCAACGCGCGCGATGTGATGGAGCGACAGGTGCGCCACATGGTGCGGCTGATCGACGACCTGATGGACGTAAATCGGATCACCCGCAACAAGCTGGAGCTGCGCCGCGAGCGGGTGGAATTGAAGCGGATACTCCAGAGCGCGATCGAGACGTCGGGGCCGCTCCTGTCCGGGAACGGCCGCGAGTTCACCGCGTCGATTCCCGAGGAGCCGATCTGGCTCGACGCCGACCTCACGCGGCTGGCCCAGGTGTTCTCGAACCTGCTGAACAATGCCGCCAAGTACACCCGGAATGGGGGGAAGATCTGGCTCAATATCCAACGCGAGGGGGATCGGGTCGCGGTGACGGTGGGAGACGACGGGGTCGGGATCGCCCCGGAGGACCGGGAGAAGCTGTTCGACCTGTTCGTGCAGGTGAGCTCCCCGCTCACCCGCACCCAGACCGGGCTCGGCATCGGGCTGGCACTCGCGCGGCGGCTGGTGGAGATGCACGAGGGGGAGCTTGAGGTGTCCAGCGCGGGCGCCGGCCAGGGAAGCGAGTTCGTGGTGCGCCTGCCCGTGGCACCCTAGTCTCGCCGCTGGCTAGGTTTCTCCGCGGTGTTCACCATCGAGGCGCGCGGCCGGGGCTACGGCTGCCGCGCCAGTCGCTCGAGCAGCTCGCCGAGCCTCCGGATCTCCTCCCCGTATCGCGCCCAGTCGCCGGCCCGCTGCGCCTCGAGCGCCGCCTGATACCGCTGCCGCGCCTCGGCCAGCAAGCCGCGCAGCGCCGCGCTCGGGGCGTCCGTCGCCCCGGCACCAGCCGCCGGCGCCGGCCCCGAGGCCACCGTCTCCCGTACCCCGCTCGAACCCCCGAACAGTTGCGCCAGCGCCGCGTCCAGAGTCTCCCGCATCGCCACCTGGTTCTGATACGCCACAACCACCCGCTTGAGTTCGGGGATCCGTCCCCCCTCCGCCTGCAGATACAGCGGCTGCACGTACAACAAGCTCTGCTCGATCGGGATCACCAGCAGGTCGCCGCGGATGACACGCGACCCCGCCTGGTCCCACAGCGACACCTGCCGAGACACCTCGGTGTCCTGGTTGATCCGGTTGGTGATCTGGTTGGGGCCGAAGACGAGGCTCTGCCGGCTCAACCGGTACACCCGGAGCTTCCCGTACACGTCGCCATCGTTCCGGGCCACCATCCACGCCGCCAGGTTGTCCTTTCCGCGGGGCGTGAACGGCACCATGTAGATGAATTCCGCCTTCGGCTCGTCGGGCAGCCGCATCACGATGTGCCGCATGAACGGCACCGACCCATCGGCCTTGGCCACCGCCGGGATCTGCCACTGATCCTCCCGGTGATAGAAGTCCTCCGGCGCCTCCATGTGATAGGTGGTGTAGAGCGTTGCCTGGGTGCGATAGAGATCGTCGGGATAACGGACGTGCACGCGCAGGCCGGCCGGCATGCTGTCCAGCGGCACCAGGATTCCCGGAAAGATCTTTCCCCAGGTTCGGATCAGCGGATCGTTCGGCTCGCTCACGAAGGCGGTCACTTTGCCGTCGTAGGCATCCAGCACCACCTTCACCGAATTCCGCATGTAGCTGGTGCCGTCGGAGAGCCGCGACGAGTACGGATACCGGGTCGTCGTGGTGTACGCGTCCAGGATCCACTGCAGCGTGCCGTCGTCCGCCACCACCATGTAGGGGTCCCGGTCAAACCTCAGGAACGGCAGCGCCCTGGCCGCCCGCGCCGTGATGTTCCGGTAGTACAGCACTCGGCTCTCGCTGGTGATGTCCCCCGAGAGCAGGATCTTGCTGGAGCCGAAGCGCGCCGCGAGCACCAGCCGGCGCAGCAGATTGCCCACCAATACGCCGCCGCTGCCCTCGTAGGCGGCGTAGACATTGGCCTCGCCCGCGGGATGGTCGAACTCCCGCTGCCTGGTCCCCACGAAGACGTACTCGTTGGCCAGCTCCCCGAAATAGATCTGCGGCCGGGTGACCTTGAGCGACACCTCCGATGCCGGCGGCAGGTCCCGGATGAAGAGCACCGGGAGCCCCTCGATCGTCACCTGGTTGACCGGGCTCAGGGTGAGGCCCATGCCGTGCGTGAATGTCAGGTGCTCATTGATGAACGTGCGCGTGGGCAGCGAGGCGACGTTGAGCTCGCGCGGCGAGAGGAGCACCTGGCGGTACTTCCCGTCGATCATGTAGCGGTCGTCGTCCACCGAGACGAAGTCGTAATAGGTGCGGATTTCCTGGAGCTGCCCGAAGGTCTGCAACAGCGGCTCCCGGTCCCAGAGCCGCACGTTCTCGATGGTGGGCGCGTTGGCGCGGATGTCGGCCACTGTCAGATTGGCCTCGCCGTCCAGCTCGCGGGTGTCGACGCTGTCGAGCCCCCAGGCCTGCCGCGTGGCCGCGATGTGATAGGTGAGATACGGCGTTTCCCGGGTAAGCTCGGTGGGCGCCACCACGAGTTTCTGGATCGCCGCGGGGAAGAGCACCCGCCCCAGCAGCGCCGCGGCGAAGTAGCCGCCCACCGCCCAGGTCCCGTAGCGCGCCAATTGCCCCCGAATGCCCCCGAAGATCACCAGCCCGCCAGCGAGCAGCGCCAGCACCGCCGTCACCCGGAGCGCCGGGAGCCTGGCGTGCATGTCGGTGTAGCTCGCCCCGACCAGCGGGCCGGTGGTGGAGTACAGGAGCCCCGGGATGTCCACCATCCAGAGCCGGAGCGCGGTGAGCCCCAGCATCACCGCGACGATGATCGCCAGGTGCAAGCCCGCCGAAGGCTCGAAGCGGATGGTGGGCGGCCGGGAGATGATGTCGCCGCGGAGGAAGTAGATCGGCACCAGCAGCAGCAGCGAGAGGGTGGCGATTCCCGACAGAAACCCAAGTGCCGCGGAGATGGCCGGGAGGGTGAACACGTACCACCCGATATCCCGCCCGAAGACCGGATCGGTAGTCCCGAACGGGGTGGCGTTGGTGGCCTGGAGCACCGTCTCCCACGCCGAGCTGGCGGCCAGCCCACCCAGCAGACCGAGCAAGAGCGCCACCGGGAGAGAGAGCTTCCGGAGCACCGCCGGGACGTTCACGTCGGGCACCAACTCGCCCACCTTGAGCAGGATCGGGTGCGGTACCAGGCCCCGCTGCGCAGTGCGCAGGTTGATGTAGAGCACCACGGAGGTGAGGGCGCCGGCCCCCAGGAACAGGACGGCTCGGCTGACCAGCTGCCGGGTGAATACAACCTGGTAGCCGATCTCCTTGAACCACCACCACTCGGTGAGGAACCGGGAGAGCGCGGGGAACAGCATGAACACCGCGGCGACGAGCGCTAAGCCCAGCAGGACGACGATTCTGCGACGGGGCACGGGGGCCTCGGGAGGCAAAGAGGCTAAGACGCTAAGAGGCTAAGAGGCTAGGACGCTTGGAAAGCTACCTCCAGTCCCTGCGCTCGCCTAACCGCGAACGAAGGGCCGGCGTCTCCGCCGGCCCTCCGCTAACCGCAGACTGCTCACTGCTCACTGCTCACTGCTCACCACTTATTGCTCTAGAGCGTTCCGTTCCTCGACGAGGTCACGAACCGCTGACCCGCGGTGCACCCGGTGAAGGCGGTGAAGTTGCCGCCCACGCTGCTGAAGGTCCAGTCGAGCACATCCCCGGTTGCCGGCGCCCAGGCGTTGTTGAAGACGCCCACCCCGGCAAAGTTTGGCAGGACGAGGGTGAAGTTCGGGCCGCCCACCCATCCCTGGGTCGCGCTGACGAAACCGAACTTCCCGGTCGCGGTCTGGTCCGTGTACGAAATCGAGTGGGAGAGGTTGAACTCGGTCGCCACGCCGGTGACGGCGATGCTGAGCCGCTTGTACGACCCGCCCGCGTCGGTCACGACCGGCACGGGAAGCTGCGCCGGCAGCACGAACGGCGTGGCCGCCCGCGTCGCGATGTCCAGGAAGTTCTCTATCATGAACCGGGACGACGTCGGCCCGCTCGTGAAGATTGAGATCCTGTGCATGTCGGTCCCCAACCGAAGCGACGGGGGGACGCCAAACATGGTGAAGCTCGCGGCGGTCGTGCCGAGGCCGTAGAGCGTCGCGGAAACGCAGGCGGAGCCCCCTGTGGAGAAGCTCATGCTGTGGTTCACCTGGGTCTCGCCGCCCACCAGGCCTTGCAGCGTCGCGGCGCCAGTGGCGGGCGCGGCGGACCGCGTGGCATCGGTGAAGTTGACCGGGACGGAGAAATTCCCCCCTGGAGCGGGATTCTCACCGCGCAGCACGACGACCCGGTCGCCGGCACCCGGACCGGTGAACTGGCCCGCCCAGCCGACCAGGTCGAAGCTGCCGGCCGCGGCGTTGGTGAACTGGAAGGGACCGTTCGCGAACGGGGTGGTGAATGACCCGGCCCACGAGAGTAGCGCCAGGGCGCCGGCGGGAAGGTTGGACACCGTGCCGTTGGCCACTCGCGTGGGGAGCGGCGTCGCGACGCCGCAGAAGTCGAGCGCGGCCGCGGTCAGCTCGGCTTGGGTCATGTGCTGCACGAAGATCCCCGACGTGCCGCCGGTGCCCAGGGTGACGTAGGCAAAGCTGCCCTTGCTCTGGGTGATGTTGAACCGGTACACATCGGCCACGCCGGTCACCGCGGTCCAGGTGCCGGCGGTGCCGTCCATGAAGGCGAACCACACCGCCTTTTGGTCGGCGGGGCAGTTGGCAAAGGTCACCGTCACGTTCCCGCTCCCGCCGCCGGACGCGGTGACGATCACGTTGAGGTTGACGGTCTGCTCGGCGAGACCGGTGAAGTTCCCCCGGATCACGATCGGATAGGTGCCGACCGCCAGGCTGCCCGCCGCGGCGATGTTGAGCGTCGAGGTGGCGCCCGGTGCCGGGGTGGGAGTGAACCCGGCGGTGAGCCCGGTCACCAGCCCGGTCACCGTGAGATTCACGCTCCCGGCGAACCCGCCGGTGCGGACGAGGTTGACGGTAACGTTGGTGCTGCTGCCCTGGATGACGTTGGCGCTGGTGGCCGGCGTCGTGGTCAGGGTGAAGTTAACGACCGCCGCCGCGGTGACCGTGACGGCGAGCGTGGTGGTCGCCTCGACCGAGGCCAGGTCTCCGGGCAACCGCAGCGCGGCCGGTCCGGTGCCGCGGATGGTGATGTTATAGACGCCCGGCGCGAGTCCGGCCGTCGCCGTCAAGGTCAGCACCGAGCTGTTGGTGGCCGTCGGGTTCGGCGCGAAAGCCGCCGTGAGACCGGCTGCCGGCAGACCCTCCGCGGTGAGGGTGATGGCCGGGGTGTAATTCGTCCGGGTAATCGTGACGGTCTTGCTGTTGTTCGCGGTCCCCTGCACCATCGTCACCCCGCCCGCCGGTGTAATGCCGAGGGTAAAGCTCCCGGCCGCCGTCACGGTGAGAGTGAGCGGCGTGTTCTGATTCCCCGCGGTGGCGGTGCCGTTGACGCTCAGGTTGTAGACCCCGGGCGCAACCGCGGCGCCGACTGTCAGGGTGAGCACCGAGCTGTTGCCGGTGGCAGGGTTGGGCACGAATGCCGCCGTGACGCCCGCCGGCAGGTTGGTGACGGAGAGGGTCACATCACCGGCGAAGTTGGTGCGGTTGACGTTGACCGTCGTGGTCGGGGTGCTGGCCCCCTGCACAATGGATAGCACCGCGGCGGTGAGCGACAGCGTATAGCTCGGCGTGGGAGCGGCAGCGGTCACGGTGAGAGTGAGCGGCGCAGTGCGGTCGGCGAGGACGAACTCGGCGTCCACCCCGCGCACCACCAGGTTGTAGACGCCCGGGGCCACGGCGGCGCCCACCGTCACCGTGAGCACCGAGGTGTTCGTGCTCGTCGAGGTCGGGTTGAACGCCCCCGTCACCCCGGCCGGGGCGCCCTCGAGCGTGAGTATCACGTTGTTGGTGAAGTTGGTGCGCACCAGGGTGACCGTGCTCTGCCCGTTCCCCCCCACCTGAATCGTGAGCGCCGCCGCAGTCAGCGACAGCGTATAACTCGGCGTGGGAGCAGCCGTCACCGTGAGCGTGAGTGGCGTCGTGCGATCGGTGAGTCCGGTCGCCACTCCGCGCACCGTGAGGTTGTACACCGCGGGGGCGACGGCGGCGCCGACAGTGAGCGTCAGCACTGAAGTATTCGCGGTGGCGGGGTTCGGCGCGAACGCCGCGGTCACTCCGGCCGGCATGCCCTCCACCGAGAGCGTCACGTTGCCGGTGAAGTTGGTGCGGACCAGGGTGACCGTCGTGGTGGGCGTCGCAGCGCCCTGCACGATGCTCAACGCCGCCGGCAAGAGGGCCAGCGTGTAGGCCGGCTCAGGCGCCGCGGTGACCGTCAGCGTAAAGGTGGCGGTCGCCGCGGTGACGCCGGAACCGGTGCCGGTCACCACCAGCGGGTAGGTGCCGGGGGTGACGGCAGCGCCGACGGTCACGGTGAGAGTCGCCGTGGTGACCAGCCCGGTGGTCACTTGAGTCGATGCGGCAGTCACCCCAGGCGGATTTCCGGTCACTCCGAACTGCACCGTGCCGGTGAATCCCCCTGAGCGGGTGAGCGTGCCGGTTACGGTGGTAATTCCCCCCTGGACAACCGAGGCGCTGGTCGGATTGAGCACGATGGCGATCTCGCCGTCGTCGGTGCCGGTGCCGTCAGACTTGCAACCCACTACAACAGCCGCCGTGAGAACGGCCAGGCCGTATCGGATCAGGTGTCGGGGATGGAAGCGCATTGAGCCTCGAACCGGCAAATGGTGAAACGATTAAGGAATGGCAAAGTACGGCGGAGCCGATGGGAATGCCAGGGCAGTCATCCGCGGAAGGGTACCTCGACGGCCAGGCCATCCCGCGCGATTACCGTCTCCGGAAAAACCTCCTGCGCCTCGGCCAGCAGCTCCGGCGCTTCCCGGCTGTAGCGCGCGCTCACGTGGGTGAGCACGAGCCGGAGCGCGCCCGCGTCCCGCGCCATGATCGCCGCCTCCCGCGCCGTCGAATGCCCGGTCTCGATGGCGCGTCCCTTCTCGTCCTCGCCGAAGGTGGCTTCATGCACCAGGAGATCGGCGCCCTTCGCGGCCGAGAGGACCGCGGGGTGCGGACGCGTGTCACCCGAGAGCACGACGGTGCGCCCGGAGCGCGCAGGGCCGACCAGATCGGCGGGGCTCACGATGCGCCCATCGGGAAGGGTTACGGCCTTGCCCTTGTGGATCTGGCCCCAGAACGGTCCTTCGGGAATACCGAGCTCGCGGGCGCGATCGGGATCGAAGCGCCCCAGTCGGTCATGCTCGACCAGCGCATAGCCCACCGTGTCGGCGCGGTGCTCCGTCTCGAACACCGCCAGCTCGTACTCCCCCCGGCCCAGCCGGTCACCCGGCTTGACCTCGATGATCTCGACTGGAAATTTGGTGCGCTCGATGCCGATCGCGAGTGCGCCCGACAGGATCCGCTGCGCCCCTTTCGGTCCGTAGAGCGTCACCCCTTCCTTCCGGTCCATGAGTCCCATGGTGCGGCAGAGGCCGATGACGCCGAGAAAGTGGTCGGCGTGATAGTGCGTGAAGAAAATGTCCTTAAAGGAGAATCCCACCCCGTACCGCATCATCTGGCGCTGGGTGCCTTCGCCGCAATCGAACAACAACATCTCCCCCTCACGGTGCAGCGCGAGCGAAGACACGTTGCGGTCCACGGTGGGACACGCCGCGCCGGTGCCGAGAAAGGTGAGGGTGAGCATGGGCGATAAAGGTAAGAGGTGAGGGTCACCGCAGCCTCCGTTGACCGTGGACCGTTCACCGTTGACGCAGTGTTCCTCATACTATATCATACTTGATATGCCAAGACGCCCCCCTCTGGCTCGGGTGACCATCACCCTCCCCCGTCCCGTTCTTGAAGCGGCCGACAAGGCCGCGGCCCGCCTGGACCGCTCCAGAAGCTGGGTCGTGGCGGAGGCAATCCGGCGCTTCGCGGACGAGGCCGCAGGGTCCGCGAGCCCTCGGGTGGGCCAGCAAGTCACCTCGCCCTACGATGAATCGGAGCTCCACGCGGTGCGGATCAGACGGCTCAAGGTGGATCTCGCCAAGACGCCGGAAGAGCGGCTCAGGGAGGCCGATTCCCTTTTCGACATCGCTCGGGCGGTTCATCCCCGGACCCGGCGGTGGCAGGTCATCGGATTCGAATCGCTGAAGGATTTCCACCAATGGAAGAAGGTTCGCGCCGCGGGTGGATGAGGTCGCCCGGCGAAGTCGCCGCAATCTGCCGGGCGCTGAACGGCGCCGGGGCCAGCTACCTGATCATCGGCGGTGTCGCTTGCATCCTTCATGGTCACGTTCGGACCACAACGGATATCGACATCCTCATCCCCCGAGCCGAAGCGAACGCCCTCCACGTTCTCGAGGCGCTCGTGGCCGTCGGTTTCGGTTTCGCACGGGAGTGGACGCCCAAGGTGCTGCTCGACCGGCCCGTCACCGTGATCGGCGACAGCCCCGCGGTGGATGTCTTCACGATCGCCTGGTCGGTCACCTACGAGATGGCGGTCACCGGCGCGATGAGCGTGAATCTCGACGGGGTGACGGTACCCGTGATTAGCATCGAGGACCTGATCGCCACGAAACGCACCGGGCGACTGCAAGACGCCGCCGACATCGAAGTCCTCGAGGAGATCACGCGGCTCCGTGGCGGATGACCCGTGTATGATTCCCCGGTGCACCACATCGTCGAGGACGCGGACGCGGTGGCGACTCGGGCCGCGGACTGGATCGCAGATGCCATCCAGAAGGCCGTCCGGCAGAATGGCGCGTGCTCACTCGCGCTCGCCGGGGGAGCGTCGCCGAGGATGGCGTACCTGCGCCTCGGGGCACTTCCCGCTGTACCGTGGCCCGAGGTCGACATCTTTTTCGGCGACGAGCGCGCCGTGCCCCCCGATTCGCCCGACAGCAACTACCGAATGGCGACGGAAACCTTGCTTAGCCACGTCCCCATTCCGCCGCCCCGGATTCACCGGATGCGGGCGGAGCGGGCTGACCTCAACACCGCCGCCCGCGAGTACGAGGCGCTGCTTCCCGAATCGCTGGACGTGCTCCTGCTCGGCATCGGCGCCGATGGGCACACCGCGTCCCTCTTCCCTCACGCCCCGGCGCTCGCCGAGGCGGAGCGTCTCGTTCTGGCGGTGGTGGGGGGCGATCCGCTGATCCAGCGCCTCACCATCACGCCGCCCGTGATCGTGCGCGCCGCGCGCATCCTGGTGATTGCCACCGGGGCCGATAAGGCAGCGGCAGTGGCCCGCGCACTCGAGGGTCCGGACGACGTGGCCAGCGTGCCGGCCCGGCTCGCGCGGCATGGCACCTGGATCATCGACGAGCCTGCCGCGCAGGCATTGCGAAGGCCCGAAGGGCCCCAAGCAATCCCATGATCGTCCTTGCCGCCGACATCGGCGGCACCAACTCCCGACTCGCACTCGTCGAGCTCGGCGGTGCCAGGCCACGCATCATCGACCGCGTGAGCGCACCCAGCCGGCGGCTTCCCTCGCTCGGAGCTCTGGTGCGCGAATTCCTCGAGGGGAAGCCCGCGCCCGCACGGGCCTGCTTCGCAATCGCGGGCCCGATTGCGAACGCTGCGGTCGAGACTACAAACCTTCCCTGGGTCATCGATTCGCGGGCGCTCGCCAGCGAGATCGGCATCCCTGAGACGACCCTCATCAATGACTTTGCCGCGATCGGCGAGGCGGTCCCGCTGCTGGAACCCGAAGATCTGGAGGCGCTGCAGACCGGCGTGAGGGACGCGACAGGTCCGATCGCCCTGATCGGCGCCGGCACCGGACTCGGCGAAGGTTTCCTCTTCCATGACGGGGACCATTACCGGGTGCGCAGCAGCGAGGGGGGCCACGCGACCTTCGCGTCAAGGACGGAGCGCGAATGGCGCGTCTACTCGTTTCTGGAAAGACGGGTCGGTCCGGTCTCGTGGGAGCGGGTGCTCTCCGGCTCCGGCCTCGTTGCCGTGTCCGAATGCCTCTCCGGAACGTCCTCGGCGGAGGAGCCCGCGGCCATCTCGGCGCGCGGGCTCGCCGGTGCCGACCCCGTCGCCGTGGAAGCGCTCGACCTGTTCGCGGCGGTGTACGGCGCGCAAGCGGGAAACCTCGCGCTCACCGTTCTCGCGACCGGAGGCGTCTACGTCGCGGGCGGCATCGCCCCGAAGCTGATCGCGAAGCTCCGGGACGGTACTTTCATGACGGCGTTTCGCAACAAGGGAGAGCTCGAGCCGTTCCTGGCTCGGGTGCCGGTGCACGTGATCATGAGCCCCGATGCCGGGCTGCTCGGTGCTGCGACTGTGGCCGGGTGTGTCTCGCCGCGCGCTCCGGGTGACATCAGAGAACGGAGATGAACGATGCAGCTCGCCATGATCGGACTCGGTCGCATGGGCGGCAACATGACCGAGCGCCTTCTCCGAGACGGCCACCAGGTCGTGGTGTACGATCGGAGCCCCGAAGCCATCTCGGCGTCCGCAAAGCTCGGCGCGACCGCATCCACCGGCCTCGAGGACATGGTGGCAAAGCTCTCGTCCCCCCGCGTCATCTGGATCATGGTTCCAGCCGGTGCACCGGTGGACAGCACCATCGCCGCTCTCCAGCCGCTCCTCTCCCGAGGTGACATCCTGATCGACGGCGGCAACTCCAATTACCACGACACGGTCCGCCGGGGCGAATCGCTCCAGGCCGCCGGTCTCGAGCTCGTCGATTCCGGAACCAGTGGAGGAATCTGGGGCCTCGAGAACGGCTACTGCCTCATGATCGGCAGCTCTGCCGAGGCCTTCGCGCGCTGCGAGCCGATCTTCCGCACCCTGGCGCCGAAGGACGGCTATGCGCACGTCGGGCCCACCGGCGCGGGCCACTACGTGAAGATGATCCACAACGGCATCGAGTACGGGATGCTGCAGGCGTACGCGGAGGGATACGAGCTTCTGCACGCCTCGACGCGATTCTCCCTCGACCTCCATCAGATCGCGGCGGTGTGGAACCGCGGCAGCGTGGTCCGATCGTGGATGAACGAGCTCGCCGAGCGCGCCTTCGCCGGCGATCCGTCGCTCGCCGGCCTCAAGGGCTACGTCGAAGATTCCGGCGAAGGCCGCTGGACGGTGCAGGAAGGGATCGACCTCGCCGTCCCGACGCCGGTCATCGCTCTTTCCCTCATGGCCAGGTTCAGCTCGCGGCAGGACGAATCGTTCGGCGCGAAGGTGATCGCGGCGCTCCGCCGGGAGTTCGGCGGCCACAAGGTGCAGTCGGCGTGAGCGGTCCCGCGGTCCGTCTCCATACCGGCGAGATGCCGGCGGCAGCCGCTCCCCGTCCACCCAGCCCCTGCACCGTGGTGATCCTCGGCGCCGGCGGTGACCTGACCCGCCGCAAGCTGATCCCTTCCCTGCTGCATCTCCTGGAAGACGGGCTGCTCCATCCGGCAACCAGAATCGCCGGCGTAGGACGGACGCCGATGTCCGATGACGCCTTCCGGGACGACATGCGAAAGTCGCTCTCGCCGGATGCCGGGCTCTGGGAGCGGTTCGCCCCGATGCTGTCCTGGATCGCGGGCGATCTGGCGATGCCCAGCACGTACCAGGACATCAAGGAACAGCTCGAGGTGATCGAGGCAGGAGACACGGGCGATCGTGGCCGGCTGTACTACCTCGCCGTGCCGCCGAGCCTGTATGCAACGGCAATCGAGCGGCTGTCCCGGAGCGGGGCCGCGCCGTGGCAGGACGACCCGAAGGACCCGCGGTGGGCGCGGGTCATCGTCGAGAAGCCCTTTGGCAGGAGTCTCGAGACGGCCCGGGCGCTCAACCGCGTCATTGGGGACGCCCTCGCCGAGCATCAGGTGTACCGGATCGACCACTATCTCGGCAAGGAAACGGTGCAGAACCTAATGGTCTTCCGGTTTGCCAACTCGATCTTCGAACCGGTCTGGAACCGCGATCACATTCACCACGTCCAGATCACCGCCGCGGAGACCCTGGGGGTGGAGCACCGCGCCGGATACTACGAGGAGGCCGGGGTGGTGCGCGACATGTTCCAGAACCATCTCCTCCAGCTCCTGGCGCTGACCGCCATGGAGCCGCCGGTCACTTCGAAAGCGGATGCAGTTCGCGACGAGAAGGTCAAGGTGCTGCGTGCCGTTCGGCCGATCCCGGAGGAGGAGATCGCGGCGTATGCGGTGCGGGGCCAGTACGGCGCCGGCTCGGTCGACCGACAAACCGTGGCGGCCTACCGGGCCGAGGCGGGGGTCGCACCCGGATCCACGACGCCGACCTACGCCGCGATGCGGATGATGGTGGACAACTGGCGCTGGGAGGGGGTCCCGTTCTTCCTGCGCTCGGGGAAGCGTCTGGCCCGGCGGGATACCGAGATCGCCATTCACTTCCGGGCGCCCCCTCACCTCATGTTTCCGGCGGCGGGGGGCCTGGCCTCCGCGCCAAACGTGCTGGTCATTCAAGTGCAGCCGGACGAGGCACTCTCGCTCTCTTTCGGAATCAAGGTCCCCGGTACCGGGATGCGAATGACCGAGGTGCGGATGGACTTCAGCTACGCGGAAGCGTTCGGGCGCTCCGACCACGACGCGTACGAGACGCTCCTGCTCGACTGTATGACGGGTGATCCGACGCTGTTCATCCGGGCGGACGCGACGGAAGCGGCGTGGAAGATTGTCGATCCGGTCATCGCGGCGTGGGAGCGCGACCCCGCGGAGGTCCTGCCGTATCCTGCGGGAAGCTGGGGGCCGCGGGAGGCGGAGGCGTTGCTGGCGCCGTGGGGGGCGACGTGGCGGACGCCGTGACGCTTTCCCTGTCCCCTTGCCCGGGGGCGGATCGGTGCATATCCTAACCTCCTGCACCCGCTCAAGGGAGGAATGCATGCGTATTCCCACGATGATCGCGGCCGGCCTGTTCGCCGCCTCGCTGGCCCACGCCCAAACCCCCGCTCCGGCGGTCAAATGGGGTCCCGCGCCCCCCTTCTTTCCCGCAGGAGCCCGGTTCGCGGTGCTGCAGGGTGACCCCGGACAGCCAGGGGTGTATACCGTCCGCCTCCAAATGCCGCCGGGTTATGTCATCGCGCCGCACACGCATCCCACCGACGAGCATGTCACGGTGATGTCGGGAGTGCTGCTTCTGGGAATGGGCGATGCGGTGGCCATGAAGGGCGCCACGACACTGCGGGCGGGAGGTTTCATCACCGCGGCGGCGAACGTGCACCACTATGCGGTGGCGCGGGGCCGAACCGTGGTCCAGGTGCACGGCAACGGCCCGTTCGTCATCAACTACGTCAACTCGGCGGACGATCCGAGGAACGCTAAAAAACCTTTACCGTAATCCCGATCTTGCCGGGATTCTTCTTCAGGTCGTCCACGAATTCCTGCAGCGACTTCACCAGCCGCTGGGTGTTCTGGTAGAACAGCGTGTCCGACATGAACTTTCCGAGCGTCCCCTCGCCGCGATTCACCCGGGCCAGGACCGAATCAAGCTGGCTCGCCGTCGATTGTGCCGAGGCGGAGAGTTTCCCGAGATTCGCCATCAGCGAATCGGCGGTGCGCGCGGTCCGGTCGAGTTGCGCTACGACCAGCACCGAATCGATCCGTGCGCTCACCGCTCTCAATCCCTGCATGGTCGTCGTGAGCTGGGCGATCGGTCCGGACGTCGTGTTGCTGTAGACGCTCGCCAGCCGCTCGAACGCCTGGAGCGACCGCCGCAGGTCCTCCGACACTTCCTTGAACCTGATCGCCTCGACGCTGGACAGCACACCCTTGGCCTGAGCGCCAAGGTCGGTGCCGATGTCCATGAACCCGCGCTGCACGGTGCCGATGATTACCGCCCCTTGCGGAAGGGGCTCCGGCGAAGACCCAGGATTGAAGTTGATGATCGCGTCGGCCACCAGTCCCACTGTCGCGAGCTCGGCCGCCGCGTCCCGCCTGGGTTGGACCGCCTCCTCGAGGTGGAGCCGCACCAGAACCTTGCCGTAGCTCTGGTACTCGATTTCGTCGACCGATCCGAGCTGCACCCCGGAGACTTTGACCGGTGAGCCGCGCTTGAGTGTGCCCGCGTCGGAAAGCTGGATCGCGACCGTCGGGCGGGTGGAGAACCGCTTGCCACCCAGCCACATCGACCCGCCGATGAAGAGCAGGGCGCCGACCAGTACCAGCGCACCCACCGTGACTTCTTGCTTGTAATGAAGATCCATGGGCTCGGCTCAGGCCGCGTAGGAGGGATTCTCGAAATCGCGCTCGAGAAACGCTTTTACTTTCGGATTATCCGATTGCCGGAACTCCTCGGGAGTTCCCTGCAGCACGATTTTCCCATCCGAGAGCAGCGCGATCCGGTCGGCGACGTTGAAGGCGCCCCGCACATCGTGGGTCACCATGACGCTGGTGACGCCGAGCTCCTCATCGAGCCGCGTCACCAGCTCGTCCACGATGTCGGCGTTCACCGGATCGAGTCCCGAGGTCGGCTCGTCGTAGAGCAGGTACTTGGGTGCGCCGGCGATGGCCCGGGCGATGCCCACCCGCTTGCGCATGCCGCCGGAGAGCTGTGCCGGAAACTTGTCCATCGTTTCGAGGGCCAGGTTCACCAGTTTGAGGCATTCCGCGACGCGGGCCTCGGCGTACTCCCGGTCGTTGAACTTGGTCTCATCCGACAGCCCGAGCCGCACGTTTTCGAAGACGTTCATGGAGTCGAACAGGGCGCCGTTCTGGAACACATAGCCGATCCGGGTGCGCAGCTCGGACAACTCTTTCCGGTGCAGCGTGGCGATCTCGAGCCCATCCACAATCACCCTGCCCGCATCGGGCCGGATGAGGCCGTTGATGTGCTTGAGCAGCACGCTCTTCCCGGTGCCCGACGGTCCCAGGAGCGCCAGGGTTTCCCCTTCGCGCACCTCGAAGTCGACCCCGTCGAGGACCACCTGCTCGCCGAAGCGTTTCCGGACTCCGCGCAGCTCGATCATGCGTTGAGGAGAATCTTGGCGAGGAGCACATTGAGCAGCAGGATCACCACCGAGCTGGTGACGATCGCCGCCGTGGTGGACTTGCCCACCCCTTCGGCCCCCTGCTTGGTGTTGAAGCCCATGTAACAGGAGATCAGGCCGATCGCGAAGCCGAAGCTGGTGGCCTTGATGAGCGAGTAATACGCGTCGAACGGCCGCCAGAAGTATTTGGCGCCATAGGCAAAATCCGCATCGGTCACCGGGAGCACCTGCTTGACGCTGATCCATCCGGCGCCCACCGCCACCACGTCGGCGATGATCACCAGCACCGGCAGCATCAGCGTCGCTGCGAGCACCCGCGGAATGATGAGGTGGGAGGCCGGCGAGCGACCTAGCGACTCGAGCGCATCGATCTGCTCGGTCACCCGCATGGTGCCGAGCTCGGCGGCATAACGCGCACCGATCCGCCCGGCCAGCACCAGACCGATGAGCACCGGTCCCAGCTCCAGCACGATGGTCTCCGCGATCAGGCCGCCGAGGATGTAGACCGGAAGGTTGTTCTGCCATTGATAGCCCGCCTGGTAGGCGGTCACCGCCCCGGCAAAGGCGGCGATCACGAAGACGATGGGGAGCGAGCCGACGCCCACCGTCGCCGCCTCCGTCACGGTGCGCGGCACCCAGATCCGTACTTCGGCGAGACCCCGGAAAAGCTCCGCCACCAGGAGGCTCATCCGGCCGAACTGCGCCAGGAACCCCAGGATCAGCCGGCCGGTGAACCGCGGAAGCTGCAGGATAGTAGACGTCATAAGGGCTCCTTATCTTGGACTCCCATGCCCCCTAAGTCCACCCCGATCGAACGCGCCTCGGTCTTTCGGCGGAAGCTGCTCGCGTGGTTCCGCCGCCATGGGCGAGACCTCCCCTGGAGGGGCACCCGCGACCCGTACCGGGTGCTCGTCTCCGAGGTCATGCTGCAGCAGACCCAGGTGGTGCGGGTCGAGGAGTATTACCACCGGTTTCTGGAAAGGTTTCCCACTGTCGAAGCGCTGGCGCGAGCCAGGCCGGCGCGGGTGCGAGAGGAGTGGGACGGGCTGGGGTACTATCGCAGGGCCGCCAATCTGCACCAGCTCGCGCGTGACGTGGTGAAAGATCACGGCGGAAAGATTCCGGACGACGTGGACGCGCTTCGTCGCCTTCCGGGTATCGGCCGTTACACCGCGGGCGCGGTCGCGAGCTTCGCTTTCGAGCGCGCAGTACCCGCGGTGGATACCAATGTCGCGCGGGTGCTTCGGCGGGCCTTCCACCCCCGTGCGCCGAGGAATGCGATGGGAGAACGCAAGCTCCGGGATACCGCCGCACGCCTCAATCGCGCGCCGGGTGCGCGGGCGTGGGCATTCAATCAGGCGATCATGGAGCTGGGGGCGACGGTTTGTACTGCCAGAGTAGCGCGGTGCGAGATTTGTCCCGTGATCCTCGCGTGCATCACGGGCCAGAAGCGTAAGCGATGAGCGGGAAGCGGGAAGCGGGAAGCGGGAAGCGGGAACCGCACTCAAGAGGCTGGTCCCGCTCACTGCTCACCGCTCACCGCTTACGCAGTCACCGCAGCATCACCCCACTTACCAACGCGACGATCCCCAGCGCCCCTGCCACCATCCCGGCCAACCTCGCCCGGCGCCGGAGCGCGTCGAAGAGGGGCGCGTGCGGGCCGACGGCATCGAGCCGGGAGAGCCGGGTGACGGTGGGAACGGTGACGACAAGCGTGATCCCCGCCGCGAGCAGTCCGGCGCCCTGCATCACCATGAGCGACATCGAAAATCCGCTGGCGGAGGTCGCCGAGCCGTAGAGGCGGAGTGTCATGATGAGGCCGGAGAGCACCACCATGACCACGCCGGGGAGAATCATCCCCCGTAGCAGCTTTCCCTGCACCGCCATCGCCACGCCCAGTTCGTTCCGATCCAGCTGCTGCATGAGCATGCCGGTACCCATCACGGCGAAGCTGCCGCCCATCCAGAGAATGAATCCAAAGATGTGCAGAAAGAGGAGCAGGTGTCTCACGGAAGCATGGTCGTGAGGAAGGTGGAGTCCACCGGCTGGCGGCCGGCGTAACCCGACTCCACATCGTGCCAGTGGGTGATATGGTCCTCATCGACCCGCCAACAGAGAAAGACCAGGCGGTCCTCCCGCAGGGTGTAGAAGTCCACGAGTCCTGCGTCGAATCCCTTGAACAGGCAGCCGATCGCCGCGATCTCGTCAAGATATCCACTGATCCGGTCGGCCGAATCGGTCATGGCCCGGCGCGCCGCCAGCAGTTCCTCGCTCTCTCCCCGGTCGGCGCGGGCCCCGGCGGTGAGCAGCTCATAGTCCGCCCCGGCGTCCTGCCAGATTCGGTACTCTGCGCGGAGATCGGTCAGGATGCGCCGCAGAAGCGGGAGGGTGCGCTCCGCTTCCTCGAGGGTGAAGATGCGCGCTTCTTCCACGTCATCCTCCGCCATCGTTGTAAGGGTGTACACCTAACATTCGACAGGGAGGCCGGAAGGTCAAGTCTTGCGCTCGGCGAGAGCGGACGTTGCGGCGCGTTCACCCTCCTCCAGGTACCACTTGAGCTGGGCGGCGGCGAAGGTTTCGCCCAGCCGCACTCGTGGCCGAATCCAGAGCAGCGGCGGGCGACCCGGTGTGCGCTCCCAGAGCTCGCGGGCAAGCGCAGTGTTGCTCGCCATGAGGACCCGCTGGGCGTCCCCCTGCAACCGGATCAGCGCCGGCGGCTCCGGACCGGCGGCTTCCTTCGGCAGCATGTCGAAGCCGGGGCCGACGTCCACCGCGACCACGAGATCGGCCGGAATTCTCGCGGCCACGGCCAGCGGTACGACGGCGCGGAGACCACCGTCGGCGCAGCGCCGTCCGTTGATCACGAAGGGAGGAAAGAAGAGCGGTAGCGCGCAGCTGGCACAGAGTGCGTCGAGCAGCGGGACCTGCTCGCCGCCCGCGCCAAAGACCAGCTCCTCGCCGCTGTCGAGATCGGTGGCGGTCACCGACAGCGGAATGACCATCTCGTCGAACCGGGCGACGGGAAGCAGCTTTGCCAGCGTCTGGCGAAACGGCTCCGGGCGGAGCAGCGCGCGGGACCACAACCCCCGGATGGGCGCGGTACGATCGATGGCGAAGATGTCCCGCTGTCGAACGGCGAGCAGCCGCTCCGCCCCCTGATCGGGGGTAAGCCCCGCCGCCAAGCCGCTCCCGATGACGGCGCCCATCGATGTGCCGACGTAATGACTCGGCACGATCCCGGCCGCCAGCAGCGCCCGCATCGCGCCCAGGTGCGCCGCCGCCTTGGCGCCGCCCCCCGAGAGGACGACGACGACGCGCTGACTCACCCGCGCTTCCGCGATTCGTGCCGCGCCCGCGCTTCCTCGTAGCGGGCCTGCTCCTCCGCGGTCTCGGGCACGAGACGCGGCACTCGTTTCGGCTTCCGCGCCATGTCGATGGCAACGAAGACCACGTGCGCGGTGTGGGTGTGCTGCCGTGCGCCGGTGCTCACCTGCTCGGAATAGACGTTCACGGTGATGTCCATCGAGCTGTTCCCGACGAAATCCACCGTGGAGTAGCAGGTGACGAGCGCGCCCACCGGAATGGGCTGGTGAAAGTCGAGCCGGTCGATGGATTTGGTCACCGCGGGGCCGCCCGCATGCCGGATTGCCGCCACCGCGGCCGCCTGGTCCACCAGGGCCATGAGATGGCCGCCGAACAGGTCGCCGAGCACGTTCTGCATGTGGGGCATGACGAAGGTCGTGATTTCCCCGCGGGAGAACGACATCGGGCGGCTTTCTGGAATCACTCGAGATCCTTCCTGATTGCTACCGGCTAACCGCTAACAGCTAACGGCCAGAAGCGCTCCAGCGGTTAGCGGTTAGCGCTGCCTCAATAATCCACAGGACGAAGATAGTACTCGCCTATCGCCGTCTGGCTCACCATCGCCACCGTGGGCAGCTTCCGCTTCCAGTGAGTCGAATCGAGGCGTCGGCGGACCAGCTCCACTTCCTCCGCGGTATATCCCGCCGCCGCGATCGCGTCGGCGGCATATCCCATGAGCAGCCAGTGCAGAATCGCGTCGGCCTTGGCGTAGCTGATGCCGAAGTCGGCTTCGTCGGTCTGGCCTTCGACCAGATCGGCGGTCGGCGCCTTCGTGACGATCGCCTCGGGCACGCCGAGGTGCCGGGCGAGCGCCCACACCTGGGTCTTGAACATGTCGCCGATCGGATTAACCGGGGGCGTATCGTCGGCATGCCAGGTGAAATAGCCGAACAGTCGCTCGGTCTTGTTGCCGGTGCCGAGCGGAAGCGCCCTGAGCGCGGCGGAGCGATCGAAGAGCGCCGTCATCCTGAGTCGCGCGCAGATGTTGCCGAGGCGAGCGGGATCGGGGCGATCGCCGAGATGCGAAGCGAGCCCGTCCACCGCGGCGGTGATGTCGATACTCTCGGCTGGCAGCCCGAGCGCATCGATGACCAGCCCCGCGTGCTCGTACGACTGGGGACTCGAAGAGCGATAGGGCATCCGGAGCGCGGTGACGTTCTCGGCGCCCAGCGCCTCCACCGCGAGATGCGCGACGACCGCGCTGTCCACGCCGCCGGAGAGTCCCACGACCGCCCGGGTGAACCCGCGTCGGCGCACGACTTCATCCTTCAGGAATTCGACCAGCCAGCGACGGGTGAGCCCGGGATCGATGACAAGCGGATCGCTGCGAGAGCCGAGTCGCGATGGCTGTGGAGACCTGACGGCTGGACGGCTGGACGGCTGGACGCCCGGTTCCCGCGAGCGAGCACTCTTGTCCCTGGACTCGACCGATCGATTCCCTGCGAGCTCGTCCAGCAGATGCGGAAGTCGCACCTCGAGATCGGAAAGCAGCGGCATCTCGGCGCGCACTCTGGGAATCTCGTCGAGCTCGACCGTCACCCTGAGGACATCTTCCTCGAACACCTTGGCGCGCGCCAGCACATCGCCGCGAGGCCCAACCACGAGCGATCCGCCGGGGAATGCCTTCCCGCCCTCGAAGCCGACGAGCTGCGCCAGCGCGGCATAGATCCCGTGTTCGCCCGCGATTGCCTGGATGGTGCGCTCCCAGCGGAGCAGGCTCGCCGGGCGTTCCTCTCCCCCTTCATCGGGCGCGAGCCCGCGCGCCGGACTCGCGCTCACGATCAGCAGGAGCTGTGCGCCGTCGAGCGCGGCGATCGTGGGCACCAGCGAGTGCCAGGCATCTTCGCAGACGATTACTGCGGCCCGGCCCCAGTGGGTATCGAACGCGCGCACCGACCGCCCCGGCTCCACGAACCGCTCCTCGTCGAACACGCCGTACGTGGGAAGGAAGACCTTCCGGTGCACGTGGCGGATCCCCGCGTCGGGGCCGCCAAGAGTCGCGACCAGCGCGGAGTTGTGCAGCCGGGTCCGCCACATTTCATAGAAGCCGACGACGATGTCCAGCGGTGGCGCTCCTGACGCTTGGTGCAACCTGGAGAGGTCGGCGTAGAGCTCCTCGGCGCTCCGAGCCAGCTCCCGCACCGCTCCCTCGACGAAGTAGCCGGTGAGGGCGGTCTCCGGGAGGATGAGCAGGTCGGGGGGCTCAGGGTCCTTCGCGAAGCTGCCGAGCAGCTCGCCCAGGCGGGCCAGATTACGCTGATAGGCCCCCTTGAAAGGCTTCAATTGAGCGATTGCCAGGCGGAGCATGCTGAAAGATAGCTAACGCCGAACTGCTAACGGCTAACCGTTAGCAATTACTTTTCTCCCGTGACCAACCTCCTGCAGGCCCTCGCCGGCGTCCCCAACGCCTCGCTCCCCCTCCCCGGACTCGCCACCGCGGGCCAGCCGAGCGCGGCGGCGCTCGAGGCCTTCCACACCGCAGGGGGCCAGGTAGTCCTCGACATTCGCGACCCGATGGAGCCCCGCCCCTTCGATGAGGCCCAGGTCGTGCGCGGGCTTGGAATGGAATACGTGAATGTCAGTGTCCGCCAGGACTCACTGGACGACGGAGTGATGGATCGCGTCCTGGAGACGGTACGCCGGAGCGCGGATCTGGGCCGCCCGATGCTCTTCCACTGCGCCAGCGCCAACCGGGTGGGAGGCGCGCTCATTCCCTATTTCATCATCGACAAGGGAATGGGAGAGGATGGGGCGGTGGAAGCTGCCATGCGGGTCGGGATGCGAGGGGCTGATCTCATGGAGTGGGGGCTGGATTATGCGCGAAGGAATGGGGCTAGGGGTTAGGAGTTGGGGCTTGGGGACAAGCACCCCAACCCCCAACTCCCAACCCCCGACCCCTACCTCACGGCTTTCTCGGTCTCGAATGCCCTCCGCTACTCCCACCCCGATTACCACTACTCGACGCCTGGGGCGGAGCCTGCCTCGGTCCTGAGTCGCGCGTCGGTTCGGCGCGCGGCGGGGGAGCGGACCGGTCCGGACCGCGGCGTGAGGGTTCGCTCCGGTCGCGCGGGACTTCCCGGCTC
Organism: uncultured Gemmatimonas sp.; assembly: GCA_964439025.1. GTDB lineage: Bacteria > Gemmatimonadota > Gemmatimonadetes > Gemmatimonadales > GWC2-71-9 > JABFSM01. Next base: position 29,546 of record CAYTMW010000004.1, read on the forward strand.
GACGGCTCAGCACGCGAAGGACGCGAAGGACGCGCGTCGCCCCGCCCCGAATTCTCAGGCGGCCTGGTGTACTCGCCACCCCGCGCGCGCCGGGCGGGGGGTGCGGCTTCGGGAATCGTCACATTCGGACCATCCCGTCCGACTCCGCCACGCACCGGCCGGGCACCTCGTGCCCGCCAGTCGATCGGCGCAACCTCCACATCACGAGAGGGCCCCCGGGCCGGGCCGGTGACGGCTGTCCCCGGGCGGTTTGTATTCCCCAGCGTCCCCCGCGGTACGATCGTGTAGCTGCGGGGCCGCCCCGCCAGCACCGGCGCCCGGCCCGACGGATGCGATGGGAGGTACGGGTAGGAGGGAATCCCATAGCCGTAGCCGTAATCGTACCCGTAGCCGTATCGGTAGCGGTACGGGTAGGAACCGTAGTAGTAGGGATTATAGAAGCCGAGGCCGAACGACCAGCCGCCATAGGGCCAGCCACGGCAACTGTTGTAATCCCCACGATAGGAGTAGCAGTTGAGATATGTGTCGTGCGGGTAGATGGACGAGTACACGTTGGTGTTGTAGGTGGAGTAAGTTGACTCCCCGTACACCCGATACCCCATCACGTCATAGTCGAAGCCGCGCGGACCGGCGAGCCGCTGGACGAGCTCGGTGATTTCGGGCTCCGCATCGCTCGTCCGACGATCGATCTCGAGCCGGGTGTAGTCCCAGCGATCGGCGAGGACGATCTCATCGAAGCGCCACGGCTCTCCCGAAACCGCCGTGAAGATGAGGCCGGTTCCGTCCCCCCCGGCGCGGAAGGCGGCGTCGGAAGTCTCGCCCCGCACCTCATAACGCCGTCCCGCCTGCACCCGACTATCATCTCGCGGGTCGAGCGGGAAGAGCACCCGGAGTCTTCCGTCGGGATCAAAATTCAGCACCAGCAGGAAGCCGTCGACGTCGGCGTCCACCTGGAGCCTGACCCGATCGCCGTCGCGGTAGCTGCGGTTGTTGTTCATCCAGAGGTGAACCGGCGGTTGATTGCCCTCGAAGCGCCTGGCCTCGCGGGCTTCCTCACTCGGCGAGCTGCTGAGTGCGGAGAGAGCTGCAAGGAGAATCATCATACGAGCCTCCGGAACTGCGGACGGACCAACTGCAATTGGAAATGGACACCGAACGAACTGTACACACAATATCCAGTTTTATGCCACTTTGGATCCCCACGTAAGTGTCTGGTGGATAACGACTTGAATTTGACCCTCTTGCCGGCTTGGTGTCCGCGCCCAGGGACAGAATGCAGCCCCGAATTCCGGTTCCTGGGACTACGGCTTTCGATGCCAGTACATCCGCATCTCCGCGATGCGGCCGTCACCCGTTTCACAGAACAGGGCGCCCCTCGCCTCCACCCACTCACCGGTACGGCGGCGCCGGAAGATCGCCTTGAACTCGGTCGAGAACCAGGGACCCGCCAGGTAGATCTCTCCCGTGGTCACGGTGATCTCCGACTGGTGATAGGGGACGTCGCTCCAGTAGCGGCGGATCGCCTCGGTCCCCTCGAGCCGGTCGGCGAAGGGAGTCTCCTGGAAGACCGCGTCGGTGTTAAAGACCGAAATGATCCGGTCGAGCTGCCCCTTCGACCAGGCGCTGGCGAAGGTGTCCACCAGCTCCCTGGCCAGGGTCCTAGTCGCGGTCGGCTCTGCGGGCGTGGTCATGTCGAAGGATACATTCAGCCAGGACGTATTGGCCGGTTTTCATCCGGCAGGCCTTCCCGGACTCCCACCGATCCCACTCCCCGGATTAAATTAAGGAGCACAGAGAATTGAGTCGGGAGACTCCCACTCCGGGCGTCTTTTTTCCAATCAGGAGGGTGTTCAATGAAGCGCTCTGTTGTGACTCTCGTGGCCACCGGAATGCTGACTGCGGCACTGGCGGCTCCGGCTGCGGCCCAGGCGCGAGGATATGTCGGATTTGGGGGCGGACTGTCGGTGCCCATCGGTAATTTCGCTGATGCATACAAAACCGGCTGGCTGGGTCAGGTCATTGCCGGGATCACGGGTGCCAACGGCAAGCTCGGCGGCCGAATCGACGGCATGTACGTGAGGCACTCCTTCGACGGGACTGTGGACGGCTCGACCGCGCTGCTCGGAGCCAACGGTGACGTCGTCCTGTCGCTCGGCAGCATGAACGCCAAGCTGCGCCCGTACCTGCTGGGCGGCCTTGGCTTCTTCAACGTGAAGAGCGAGGTCGGCTCCGTCGAAGGCGAGGGTGCCACCAAGTTCGCCTTTAACCTCGGCGGCGGTCTGACGGTCAAGGCCGGGAGCCGCATGGCCGTGTTCCTCGAAGCCCGGTATGTCAGCGTCCAGACCGAGGGTTCCTCGACCGGCTTCATCCCGATCTCGATCGGGCTGCGGTGGGGGGGAAATTAGGGAGCCAGGGAGCCGGGGAGCGGGGGAGCCAGTTTTCCCTGACTCCCTGGCTCCCTGACTACCTGACTCCCTGCCTCACATACGTCTCAAAAAACCCCCTGCCCTTGTCGCTGATCCGCGCCCCCGCCGCCGTGCCGCCAAGTGTGAATTCTCCCCGGAGCTGAAGGAACCATCGTCCGAAGCCTCCGGCATCGGAGCGGCTGCCTTGTGCATCGAGCACCCGAATGCTGAGGCGAAGAGTGTCACGATCCCGCCGGGCAACCAGATCGAGCGCGGTGGGTGACAATATGCCCGGGGTGCCGCGGGCCGGTCGCGCGCCGCTCTGATTCACTTGCTCGAATCGGTACACCTGCAGCGCGCCCAGCGAATCGAACAACGCCAGAAAAAAGGGTGACGATCCCGACGCGGTATCCCTCCCCTCGGTCAGCACTCCGCCATAGAGGAGAGTGAACGTTTCGCCGGTGCCCACTCCCCACTCCCAGGTGGTGCCCTTCCACACTCCCCAGTTGTGATCGTGATACGCGGCGGCGCCCTGCACCGGCCGGCAGAGGTCGTCGAGGCAGAACGTCCCGGTCGCCGAGGCACGGAGCGCGGGAACGACATATCCGGAACGAAGCTTCTCCTCCTGGAGCTCCACCGCGGGAAAGAACTGGTTCGCCGCGGGGGTGATCTCGAGATCGAACGCCAGCCCGGGAGCTCGTCCCCTGATTTGATAGACCCCTGCGTGCTGGCGCACGCTACTCGGCCCCAGGATCAGATCCGCGCTCGCGGTATCGAGCTGCACCTCGCCCGAAGGGATGCCAGTCACGTAGCGGCGAAGCGATCCGTCGGGACGGTGGTGGGTGACGAGGAGCTGCCCTCCCCAGCGACCCCGTCCCACCAGTCCCCCGACGACGTAGGAGATGTACCACCACTCTTCAGGCCCCGTCACCACATTGAAGTAGTGCCATTCTCCCCAGGTCGAATCGTTGACCAGGGGAAGGTGGAAGCGGTCCAGCTCGTCGTAGAGCTCCTCCCGCGACGGATTGACATACGCCACATCGTCACGGCTGTCTTCCCAACGTCCCTCCAGCAGCCGGAGACTCGCGCCGACGGCAGCCGCCCGGCTGGGAATCTCTCCGCCGGCCCGGACCGTGAGCGTTCGCCCCGCATGCGAGATGTACACCAGCTTCTGCTCGATCACCGGTGACACCGCGGCGACCACATCCCGGTGCCGGGGACCGCCCAGCAGCTGACGGGTGACGAAGCGCGCCCGGTCGATTCCGTAGAAGAGTCCGCTCTGCGACCCGGTCCGGAGTCCTTCGAGATCGATCCCCTCCGGAAGCGCGGTGACTTCTCCGCCGCCAACCAGCGCGACATCGCGCGACTGGATCAGCATCGCCTCTCCGACCGAGAGCAGCACCAGCATCACGCCGGCGCCGATCGCATACCCGAAGAGGAGCAGGAGAGCTCTGCCCTTGCGGACGAAGAGGTGGCGGACTGCGAGGGTGAGCAGCAAGGGAGTCAGGGAGCCAGGGAGCCAGACGCACTGCCAGCCAATCGTCCGTCCAGCAAATGGACCGTGCGCGATGCCTCTTGAGCCAGTTGCTCGTCGTGAGTCACCACCACGATCGTCATCCCGTCCTCGTTCATCCGGCGGAAGAGCTCCAGGATCTGTCGGCCCGTCGAAAGATCGAGCTCACCGGTCGGCTCATCCGCAAAGAGCAGCGCCGGCCGGTTGGCCAGCGCGCGGGCGATCGCCACGCGCTGCATCTCTCCGCCGGAGAGCTGCGTCGCTCGATGATCGGCGCGCTCCGCGAGTCCCACATATCCCAGGAGCTCGAGGGCGCGCACCCGCCGCTCCACCCGCCCGACACCGGCTTCGGCCATCGGGAGCTCGACGTTTTCGAGCGCCGTGAGCACGGGAAGGAGATGGAACCGCTGAAAGACGAAGCCCATCCGAAGCAGGCGGAGACGGGTGAGCGCGGAATCCGGAAGCCGGTCGAGCGCCACGCCTTCGAGCGACACCGTGCCCGAGTCGGGCGCGTCGAGCCCGCCGAGGATATGCAGCAGCGTGGACTTCCCGCTTCCCGATGGACCGGTGATCCCGACGTACTCTCCCTGCCGGACAAGGACGGAGACGCCGCGCAGGGCGCGCACCGATCGCCCGCCGAGCTGAAATGCCTTGACCAGGTCGCGTGCGTTGAGCAGGACGGGAGGGTCGCTCACGTTGCTTCCTCTCTCAGCGTCGCAGCGATCGGCGCCCGCGCCGCCCGCCACGCCGGCCATGCTCCGGCGATCGATCCCGCCACGAGAAGCGCCGCCGCCGCGCGGGTGATCGCGCCACTTTCCGGAACGAAGAAGGAGATCGCCGCCGGGAGACCGGGAAAGGAGGTGAGAATCGAGTCGAGGTAGCGCGCCGTCACCAGACCGAGCAGGAGGCCGATCGCATTGCCGGTGAGCGTGAGCACCGCCCCCTCGGTCAGCACCCGCCGCACGATCCCCCCGCGGCTCACCCCGATCGCCCGGAGCGTCGCGATCTCGCCCAGCCGCTCATTGACCGTAATGCTGAGCAGGGTGGTCACCAGGAGGATCCCGACGAAGAGGCTGATGGTGCCGAGGATCAGCGAGAGCTGCCGGAAGTAGGTAAGCCGGGTGCGAAACCGCGCCACCAGCGTCGTGACACTGTTCACTTCGACTCCTGGCGCGAGCCGCCGGATCTCCGACGCCACCGCCTCCACGTCCGCATCACGACCAACCTTGACCATGATCATCGAGGCACGATCCCCGTCCGTGCGATTGAGCGCGCGCATCATCGGCAGCGCGATCCCGACGGTGCGCTGGCCCCGTGCCTCGTAGAGCCAGTGCACGACTCCGCGCACCACCAGCCGCCGCTCGCTCGATGCTCGCGCCACCTGCGGATCGGTCCCGGCGGTGATTCGCACCGTGTCACCGGGTCGCCATCCGGTCACCGTGGCGACGGTGGCACTGATCACGATTCCCGTGGTGTCGCCGGGCGCGAGATCGGATCCCCGATCGAGCTCGTAGAGTCCCTGACCTTCCGGCTCGACTCCCATACCGGCGAGCGGGAGAAGGGAATCGCCGGCTGTCGTGAACAACGCGCCTCCGAGCACCGCACCGGCGGCGCTGATTCTCGGGTCGGCCCGAAGCCGGGCGGAGAGCGCCACCGCGGCGGGGAAGGTCGCTTCGGTATCGAAGGGGAGTGTGCCCTTGGGGGCGAGACGGATCTGGTAGCCCCGCGAGAGCAGCATCCGCTCGAACGAGCGCTCCATGCCGCCCGCGAGCATCACCATGTCGAGCAGCAGCGCCGCCGCGACCGCGATGCCGAGGACCGCGAGGGTGTTCCGCACCCGGTGGCGGGCAAGATTCTTTGCCGCGACGAGGATCATCCGCGGCGCCAGAGGACGAGGGGGCGGGTCCGCACCAGGCGCGCGGCGGCGATTCCGCCGGCCAGCATGCCCAGCAGGAGGGAAAGGGCCGCGCCGAAGAGGGTGATACCGGGTGTGAGCAGAGCAAATCGCAGATCGGTTTCGAAGCGATGGCCGTAATACGCGTTGATGACGGCGGTCGACACCGACGCCAGTCCGATGCCCAGCGCCGCGCCGAGCAGGGCGATGAGGCAGGCCTCGAGGAGCAGCGCCGCAAAGACGGTGCGGCGGCGGACCCCGATCATCCGCATGACCGCCGCGTCGAGACGGCGCTCCTCGACCTTGAGCAGCATGATGCAGAGGAGGAAGATCGCGCTCGCGACGATGGAAATCACGCCGATGGCGCGATGGAAGCGGCTCACCACGAGGAAGGTGCGGGAGGATTCGGAGGCAATCTCCGCGGACGGCCGAACCCGGAACCCCACCGCCAGGCGATCGAGCCGCCGCGCCGCGGAATCAGCATCCACGCCGGGCCGAAGGCTCACTCCGGCGCGATCGATCCGGTCGGGGGCGCCGAGCAGCCCGGCGAGGTCGGAGAGGTGGAACCGCGCATGGAATTCGTTGCGCATCACGGTCGCCGGATCGGAGCGCGGCTGATAGATCGCTCCCACCACCATCAGCAGGCCGGGGGCACCCGGCTCCTGGCGGACCCGCACCGTGTCTCCCACCGAAAGCTCGAGCGCACGGGCGAGCCGTTGCTCGATCGCGAGCGGAGGGGGAGCGGTCTGCAGCAGGAGGGCGGCGAGGATTCCGAGCATACCCCGCGAATGTAGCTGGGCGGCGCTTGCCAAGCGTGCGGTGCTCCCATAGACTGTGCATCACAATTGCTTTACGGCAAACGCGGCCACCCGGAAGTCCGGTGCAACACCGGCGCGGCCCCGCCACTGTAAGAGGCACATTGCCGTCGCTCACCCTGCCACTGGGGATGGATCCCGGGAAGGCCGGCGACGGCGCCTCGAGCCAGGAGACCGGCCTCGTTTGCTCCCGCACGATTCCCTCGAGGGGGGGGAGCGGGGCCCGAGGTGTCCCCACCGAAGACCCCGTAAGACAAGCATCCAGCATCCTGCCTGTCGCCGTGCCGGGACACCACGCCGGTCCCCGGAGGACATCATGCTGCTCCGCACAGCAATTCTGCTCGGACTTTTCGTCGTACCTGCCGCACAGGCGCAGACCCGCGATTCCACTCGTCTCGAGGACCTCGTGGTCACCGCGACCCGCTCCCCCACCCCGCGTCATGCCGTGGGCAGCAGCGCCGATCTGTTGCTTCCCGGGGAGCTCAAGCGCCGGCAGCTCTTCTCGCTCCGGGACGCGCTCCAGCTCGCCCCCGGAGGAGTGGTGCTCGGCAACGGCGGGCCAGGCGCCGTGTCGTCGCTCTTTCTGCGAGGGGTTTCGTCGTCCCAGACGCTGCTTCTGGTCGACGGCATCCGTGTCAACGACGCCAACACGAGCGCGGGCAGTTTCCTTGGCGGCGCCGATCTGTCCGGGCTCGGCCGGTTGGAGATCGTGCGAGGACCGCAGAGCACACTCTATGGCGGAGCCGCGATCGGGGGCGTGGTTTCACTCGACGCGGCCAGAGGCGAGGGGCCCGCACGAGGGGTCGCTGAGGTCGAGGGCGGTTCGTTCGAGAGCTGGCGGGGCCGCCTCTCGGCCAGCGGACGGACCGCGGCCCTCGGCCTTGCCGCTTCGCTCACTGCCAATGGCACCGAGAACCAGCGCCGGCCCAACGACTGGGATCAACGCACCCAATTGCTCCGGGTCGACTACCAGGTGGGAAGCCGCCTCGAAACGGGAGCGACGTTTCGCGGCCTCCAGCAGACGTACACGAGTCCCGGCGATCTGCGAACCGCCAATACGACGCCGGAGGGCACCACGACCTTCGAGAACAATCTCGCGACCGTCTGGCTCGAGGCGGTGCCGATTGATCACTGGCGAAGCCGGCTCACGGTAGGGGGCCAGGAGCAGTTCACCAAGGGGACCGGCCGGTTCAACGGGGGCGACGAGTTCAGTTTCACACTCGGCAATTCACGCCGCGTGCTCGACTGGCAGAACACCGTGCTCGTCGGGTCTCGCACCACGCTGGTGGCGGGAATCAACCGGGAGTGGAGCAGCGCGACAAGCGACGGGGAGTCGCTCGACGAGCGGCTGTTCGGTGTCTATGCCGAGGCGGCCATCGCTCCTTTGGAGACGCTGGTGCTCACCGCTGGGGTCCGTAGCGACAACTACAACACATTCGACGACGCCATGACTTGGCGAGTCACCGGTGCGTGGCGCATCGAATCCTCCCGGACCAAGCTCCGCGCCTCGTATGGAACCGGCTTCATGCCCCCGAGCCTCGCCGCCCGTTTCGGGAGCGTGTTCCAGGAACCCAACCCCGGGATCCACCCGGAGCGCTCGCGGGGCTGGGATGCCGGCATCGATCAAGTGGTTGCCGATGGGAGGGCGACGCTTGGAGTGACCTGGTTCCACAATTCGCTGAAAGACCTGATCGGCTTCGAGGGTGCGGACTTCCCCGCCAGGGGACGCAACATCAACGTCGATCGCGCGCGAACGCGCGGCATCGAGGCAAGTGCGCGGCTCGACGCGGGTCCGGTCGATGCCCGGCTCGCGTGGACGATCCTGAGCGCGGTAAGTCTCTCCGAGACCGACCCGGCGCTCGAGCGGCTCATCAGGCGTCCCAGACATACCCTGAGCGTCGACGCCGGGATGGATCTCGGGACACGAGCATTGGCCGGCTTCGGAGTTCTAGTGGTGGCGGGGCGCCAGGACACCGATTTCAACAGCTTTCCGTCGCTCCGGATCGATCCGGGGAATTACGCGTTGGCCCGGCTGTACGGCTCGTTTGAGGTGGGGCGCGGAATCAACCTCAACGCGCGAGTCGAGAATCTGTTCGATACCAGGTACGAGCCGGTCTACGGATTTCCGGGGCTGGGGAGGAGCATAGTGGCGTCGGCGAGCATGGACTTCTAACAGCTTCCGGTCATCCTGAGCGAAGCGAAGGGGCTGGTGTCGAAGGGTGACCGTCGCCCAACATTCCAGCCCCCTTCCGCGTTAACACATTGGCCGTGCTGGTGTCCAACCTGTGATCGGTCAACACTGAGGAAGCGTATCAATGCACTCCCGTCGGCTCTCGCTGCTGCTCGCATTTCTGGCACTCGGACTCGGGCACCCCGGGAGGTCCGTCGCCCAGCAGCCCCAGCCGGTGCTGTCCGGCCTCTGGCGGCTCAATCCTGAGAAGAGCCGGCAGATGGGCGAGAACCGAGGGGACGACCGGGAAGGATCCGAAGGCCGGCGAGCGCTGACCCCACTGGGCGCCGGCCGGACCCGCGGTGTGCCCGGCGGGGGGCAACCGCAGCCCGCCCCCGATCCGACGGTTCTGCTCGGATTCCTGCGTCCCGTGCTCCAGGTGCTCATCCGGCAGACCGATTCCACCATCGCCATCAGCGACGCAAGCGGACTGCTTGCAACCTACCCGACCAACGGCCGGAAGATCCGAGAGCCGCAACTGATTGGCAAAGACGCCGAGATTACCGCGAAATGGAAGGACGCCAGTCTCACCATCGAGCGGAAACTCCCGTCCATCGGAACGGTCAAGGAAACGTATTCGCTGGATCCCGCCACCAAGGAGATGGTGCTCCACGTGAAGGTGTCCGGATCGCCTTTGCCGAGGGGGATCGAGATGCACCGGGTGTACGAACCGGTCGCCAAGGGGAAATAGATGCGACCCATCCGAAAGTGTGCCGCCGCTGTGCTCGTGCTGCTGCTCGCGCTCGCGCCGGCACGGCTGCTTCGCGCCCAGGTCGGCACCACGACGGACGTGCTGACCGGGATCGTGCGCGACAGCGCCGGGCAGCCGGTGCCGGACGCGGTGGTCGAAGCCACGTCCATCGAAACCCAGATCGTTCGGACGACCAAGACCGACCCGCGCGGCCGCTATACCCTGCTCTTCCCTGACGGCGGGGGGCAGTACCGGCTGATCGTCCGCGCCATCGGGAAGACGCCGGTCATGCGCACGATCACCCGGCAGGCCGACGAGGACCGGCTGATCACCAACATCAGCCTCGGCACACCGGCAACCCGGCTCGCCGAAATCGTCGTCCGGGGGCGCCAGGGTCCGCCGATCGGCGGGGACGGTGGCCCGCCGACCCCCGGCACCATCGAGCGGGCCATCAACGCGGAGCGGGCTGCGCGGCTTCCCATCGACGCGAGCGATCTCACGATTCTCGCGACGCTGGCGCCCGGCGTCGTCTCGGTGGCCGGCACCGACAGCACCGCCGCGGGCTTCTCGGTGGCGGGGCAGCGCCCCTCGAGCAACAGCACGACGCTCGATGGACTCACCTTCGGCGGTGCCGGCGTGCCTCAGGACGCGGTGCGGAACACCCGCGTGATCACCAACAGCTATGACGTGGCGAGGGGACAGTTCAGCGGCGGCCAGGTCGCGACCACCACAATGGGCGGCACCAACTCCGTCCGGGGCACCGGCAACTATGGCCTTCGCGACCGCGATCTCTCGGTGAGCACCGGCGACAGCACCGCCTTTGCCCAGGGGTTCACTCAGCACCAGCTCTCGGCCGGCATCGGCGGACCGCTGGTGGGCAACAAGATGTTTTACTTCATCTCCGGCCAGGGCCGCTTCCGGGACGACGGCCTTCAGTCGCTGCTGTCGGCCTCGCCCTCCTCACTCAACCGTCTCGGGCTGGCGCCCGATTCGGCGAGCCGGTTCCTCGGCTTTCTGACCGACCGCGGGTTGCCGCTCTACACCGACGACAGTCTGGCCAGCCGCTCGACGAACGATCTCTCCAGCATCGCGCGGCTCGACTTCATGCTGAGCAGCAACCAGACGCTCACCGTCCGCGGCGACTGGAGGCAGAATCGAAGCGAACCCACGGGTGTGGGCCAGCTCTCGGTGCCGGCGAGCGGAGGGATGACGCGGTCGTCGGGCGGCGGCGGTATGGCGACCTTGAGCTCACGGTTCGGAACCAAGGTCATCAACGAATTCCGGGCCTATTTCTCGGGGAGCTCCCAGCGCGGCTTTGCCTTTGAGGATCTGCCGCAGGGGCGGGTCCAGGTCATTTCGGCGCTGAACGACGGGACCCAGACGGTATCGAACTTGAGCTTCGGCGGAAACTCCGGCCAGTCGCAGCGCCGCTCCAGCAGCGGACTGGAGATCAGCGAAGAGCTCTCGCTGATTCCCGGCAACGGGGCGCACCGGATCAAGGCGGGGATGCTGTTCAATCGAACCTCGTCGAGCCAGGTGGTGGCTTCGAACCTGACCGGCACCTTCACTTTCAACTCGCTGGCCGATCTGTACAGCGGCACTCCCGTGAGCTTCACCCGGACGCTGCAGCCTTCCGACCGTAACAGCACGAGCATCAACTCGGCGTTGTACTTCGGCGACACCTGGCGTCCGACGCAGGCGCTGCAGCTCACGCTCGGCGCGCGGGTCGAGCGATCGCAATTCGATAACGCGCCGGCATACAACCCGGTGGTCGAGGAGGTTTTCGGATTCAGGACCGACCGCCTCCCGAAGGAAACGCATTTCAGTCCCCGCGCCGGCTTCACGCTCACGCTCGGCGCCTCCGAGCAGGGACCACCGGCACTCACGCTCAGGGGCGGGCTCGGTGAGTTCCGCAGTCCGATTCCGAGCAGCCTCGCCGCCGCCGCACAGTCGGCCACCGGACTCTCCACAGCGGAAACGCAGCTCTTCTGCGTCGGATCGGCGGCGCCCATGCCGGACTGGGATGCCTACCTGCAGGATCCCTCGACGATTCCCACCAGCTGCGTCGGGGGCGGAGGCTCGCTGCTGCCCACGCAGAGCCCGCAGGTCACCGTATTCGACCAGGGCTTCGGGGCGCCGCGCGCCTGGCGCGGATCGTTCGGCGTGCAGCGACGAACGGGGACGTGGACCCTCGGCGCCGACCTGAGTCTCGCGCGAGGCGTGAGCCAGTCCGGCTACACCGATCAGAATCTCGGTCCGGCCAGGTTCCAGCTCGCCTCGGAGGGTGGCCGCCCCGTCTTCGCGCCCGCGTCCGTCATCAGCCCGGCATCCGGGGTGGTGCCGCTCGCGGGATCACGGATCGACACGCGCTTCGGCCAGGTCCTGCTGCTCGATTCCAAGCTCGGATCCAAATCCGCGGGCGTCACCCTCTCCGCGAACGGGATCACCCGCGGCGGAATCTCGGTGCAAGGTTCGTACACCTGGTCGCGCTCGCGCGATCAATCCTCGTCGTCGGAAGGCGGCGGGCAGCGGGGATTTGCCGGCCAGACCGCGGGGCTCGATCCCAACGCGCGCGAGTGGGCGACCAGCGACTTCGAGAGGCGACACTCGTTTCTCGCGGTCGTGACCTGGCCCGCGAGCGTAGCGCTCGAGCTCACCGGTATCGCGCGGCTCACCGCGGGCACACCGTACACGCCGCTGGTGGGCGGCGACATCAACGGCGATGGCTCGCGCAACGATCGCGCGTTCATCTTCAACCCCTCGAGCGCGCCCGACACCGCGATCGGCAACGGGATGCAGCGCCTGCTCAATGGCGCGTCGTCCGGTGCACGTGCATGCCTGGAGCGGCAAATGGGCGGTATCGCGGTGAGGAACAGCTGCCGGGGAAGGTGGCAGCCCTCGCTCGATCTCCAGCTCAACTACCGACCGGCCTGGGGCGGACTCAACCGCCGGCTCGCGATCTCCCTGGTGACGTCCAACCTCCTCGGTGGAGTGGACCAGCTGCTGCACGGGAGTGACAACCTGCACGGCTGGGGGCAGGCCGTGCGGCCGTCAACGACGCTTCTTTCGGTGCGCGGCTTTGACGCCGCGAACCGCCGCTATGTCTACACGGTGAACGAGCGGTTCGGCGCCACCTCGGCCGGCAGCAACGCCATCCGGGTTCCATTCCAGGTCGGGATCCAGCTTCGGTACACGCTGGGCCAGAGCGGACTCGCGGGCGCGTTCGGCTTCGGCGGGGGACGTGGCGCCGGCGGTGGCGACGGAGGCGGGCTTCGCGGCGCCGCGCGGGGCGCGGCGGCGGGCGGCGATTTCAGCGACCGGTTCAGCGGCCTGATTCCGAATCCGATCAAGCAGATCCTCGATCTCCGGATCGGACTCCGGCTCACCGAGGCGCAGGAGAAGAAGCTCACGGAGATCTCCGACACGGTCGCGGCCCAGAACGCCGCGCTGGCGAAGGCGCTGCAGACCGAGATGGCGAAGCTGGGAGCGAACGTGGACGGGGCGCGCATGATGGCGGTGATCCGGCCCCGGATGGAGGAGGCCGAGAAGCACACGCGGGCGGCGCTCGACGCGGCCAAGGCGATCCTCACCGCCGAGCAGTGGAACTATCTGCCCGAGCGAGTGAAGAATCCGCGAACGCCCGGTGCCGGCGGCCAGCAACGTCGCGTCCCGCCTGCGGGCGAGTAAATTGAAACACCCCATGATTTCCGAAGTGACCACAATGCGCCACCTGCTGGCGGGCCTCGGCCTTTTCGTACTGGCGGCGGGCGGCGTCGCCCCCGCAACCGCTCAGACCGTTTCCCTGGCGGGGACCTGGAAGTTGAACACGACGGAGAGTGACAACCCGAACGAAAAGCTCCAGGACGCGCTGGAGAAGCGACCGACCGTCGTCAGCGGCATGCGGGAAGGAAGCGGCCGGGTGATGCGGCCTTCCCCGCAGATCATCGTGCTGCAAACCGATACCGCGATCGTGATCAGCGATGAGGCCAGCCTTCCGGTGATCCTGTATCTCGACGGCCGCAAGGTGGAAGAGCCGATGCCCGGCGCGGAGACGATGGTGACGACGGCCAAGTGGAAGGACGCCAAGCCGACGGTCGAGCGGAAGCTGGGCGGGAGCGGCTCCATCCGGGAAGTCTTCACGATGGACGCCGCGAAGAAGCGGCTCATCGTCGAAGCCAAGTTGACCAGCGGGCAGCTTCAGGGCACCATTCAAATCCGCCGGGTGTACGACGCGGGCAGCTGAATTCGGAATTGGAGTTGAACGAGGCCGGCCCGTGGTGCGCGGGCCGGCCTCCTTCGCAATCTTCGTGAGGATCAGCCCTGGGCCGCGACGTTGATCTTCAAGGCGAGCTTCGTCAGGTGCTTGTCGGTTGTTCCTTCTTCGTTGAGCGTCCGCTGGAGGACGTTGGCCTGCCGCCGGTACCCCAGCACCCGGGCCCAGGTGCGCGCCGTGCCGTAACCGGCCATCTCGTAGTGCTCCACATGCTGTGCGGCGGTGATGAGTCCCGCATCCAGCACATCCCGATCGGGGCGTTCTCTGATGAGCCCCGAGGCCTCCTTCAGCAAACCTTCCATCCCCACGCACTTCTTTCCCTTGGGACTGACGTCGAGCTCGCGGCAAATTCCCTGCAAACGGCGCGCGTGCTCCCGAGTTTGCTGAAGGTGCTTCCGAAACGCCTGCTTGAGCGGCTGGGCCTTCGCGGCCTTGATCACTTTTGGCAGCGCCTTGATGATCTGCTGCTCGGCGCTCCAGAGGTCTTTCAGTTCATCGACGTAAAGCGCCTGCAGTGTATCGAGCTCCATGGCTGCAATCCTTATCGTTGCGAGGGAAATGCGCCTCTACTCACAGCGTCTTCAGAAACTCTACCAGATCCCGCTTTTGCGCGGTAGTCAGACCCAGCTTCCGGACGCGGTTGTAGTGCTGGACGACGGCGGCGAGGGTCCTCGCGCTCCCGTCGTGAAAGTACGGCGGATGCTGCCATAACCCGCGCAACGGTGTCGTGCGGTACATCTTGTTCGCCGTACGCAGGGCGTACTGCCCATCCATTCCGGTTTCCGCCGCGGCGTGGAGCACCCCGGAGTTGTTGTCGGTGCCCGTTCTGCCCACATGGCAACTCGCGCAGGACTGATCGAAGACCATCCGCCCCCGCTCCGCGGCAGCCGCATCGTAGCTCCCGGATGGCGCGGCCGGAGCGGCGATGCTGTGTTGATAGCTCCGCAGCGCGGCGAGCTTCGGAGTAACCAGGTCGGGCGAGTACTTGACGTCGATATTGAGCCTAGGGTCGGAGAAATTGCCCCGGCCGTGCATCTGGGTCACCGCCACGTAGGCGTTCCAGTAGGAGATCGGCCCTTCCGCAGTATAGGTCTCGTTCGTTACCTCGGCGAGACCGTACGCCGGGGGAAGAACCAGCGGAGTGCTCTTCCCGTCGAAGTTGTAGCGGGGATCGTACTTGCCAGCGCCCCACGAGCCGTACACCGCTTTCTGGGCCGCCGTGATCGCCGGCGACAGCGCGATGATGGCGCCGACGTTCAGGTCACGGTTGGGCCAGCCGTCCCGGCGCTGCCCGATCCCCGGCGCGAACGAGTTGTCGACCGTCGAGTGGCAGAGCGCGCAGGTGATCCCGACCCGCACCAGCGAGTCCCTGCCGCCCACCGACTCTACGGTGCCTTTGAGCCCCACCACCGCGTCGAGCTTGAGCAGGGTCACTGTGGTGGCGGGATCCTTGAGGTCCACCTTGCCGTCCTTGATGGCCTGGGCGACATCCGCGGGAATCGCCGCCGCATCCACCTTCAATCCCACGGACAGCGCCAGCGTCGGGCTGACCGACTTCTGGATGACTTCGTGCATACGGGCGGTATCGCTCCAGAACTGCTCGTCACCGAACGTCTCGTGCCGGAAGACCTGCTGACCGTCGGCAATCATCTGGGGCGAGCGTTCAGCCGCAGCTGAGTCGATCGCAACCGCGGCCGACGGCGGGTTTTCCGGTGGAGCGTCCGACTTGCATCCAGGCACTACGCCGAGCACAGCCAACAAGAACCCTCTCCGTATCGACATAGCAGCACCTCCCTCGATGGACCAGCACAAAAGGCGCAGGGGAGCGGTGTGTACCGCTCTCCGTGCGCCTTCAACTGACGGGGCCGGACCTGCCCCGTTCGCCAAGGAATCCGCAGCCGGCGTCATAACTCGCGCCGAGTAACATTCCCAACGTAACACCGGCTCAGGCAGCGTCAAGGAACGGTGGGGCCCCCACCTCAGAAGTAGGTCGCGAATCCCACTTGGAAGCCGCCGGTCCGGGAAGGCGGATTGCCGGCCGGATCCCGAAAGGATTCCCGCCGGTAGTTGGCGCGTAGGACGGTGCCTGCGGCAGGCCGGAAGCTGACGCTGGCCGTGAGGGCATCGGTTTCATCGAAGATCGGGAGGCTGGTCGAACCGAAGGTTCCGCGATTGAAGTCCACCCGCTCCAGCCGGACGCCCACGCTGACCACGGGGTTCTGCAAACCCTGAATCCGCGGATGCCACACTGGCAGCACCGCGTCGAGATGCACGCCCCACTGGCGGTCACCCAACAGCTCCTCCAGATCACCGGGAACATCCACCGCGGCCCAGGCGACTTCCCCGCGCAGGCTCAGGCTGCGAACCTCGGTATTGAAGTCCACCGCAACGATCGAGACCCGCCGTTTTTCGTCCACCGGCTCGCCCTCGATCCGGAAAGTGTTGTAGATCCCGCCGTAGTAGGACAGTCCGACCTCACCCCAGCCCCGGTGCTGCGCGGCAACCCGGCCGGAAAAGGCGGGCGATCCGTTGTTGTCCTCCGCAAAGCGATCTTCTGTTTTTCCGCTCGGAATGTCGGTGCGCCCGGTTCCATTGAGGATGACTCCGTCCCCCAGCCCGTTGACCAGGTACGCGTCATAGGAGAGAGAGAATCCCGGGGGCGCGAGACGTCCGTGGGCCCCGAATCCCACCTCGGAGAGCGTGGACGGAATGATGGCCGTCGAAACCAGCGGACGGTCGACGAAGTCGTACCGGGGGCTGTCGTGGTTGACGTTGAAGGCCCCGATCGGGGGCAGCAGGATGCCGGCGCGGAGAATGAAGGACGGATTGACGGTGAAATCCACCAGCGCGGTTTCGAGCGCGATCTCTTCTGTCCCGTGCTCGAACTCGAGCTCCGAGATGAATCGCAGCCGCCGGCCCACCGACGAGAACAGGAAGATGTTGAAGCGGCGGAGCTCCATCGAAAAGCCCTCGCTCACGCCGTCGGTGCGAAAATAGTTCGCATTGCCCTCGGCGTAGCCGCCCACCGCGGTCCGGCCCGCGGAGACGAGAAAGGGCCGCTGATAGATCCCGCCCTGCACCATCGAGGTGTCCTGCGCGCCAGCGGCCGGTGCGGCCGCCAGCAGTACCATCAGCAATCCCGCCCGCCTCACCACTTGTCTCCATCTGGGGGCAGCTCGATGATGATGCGCTCCGCTTCCACTATGACGGGAAGCTTGCGGAGCGACTGCTGGGTGGGACCCTTCAGGACATCGCCGGTGTTGCTGTATTCGCTTCCGTGGCAGGGGCAGACGAGGTGCTCGGCGGCGGGCTCCACCTGGCAGCCCTGGTGCATGCAGCGGGTGGAGACGGCGGAGAATCCCCCGTCCTCAAGCCGGTAGAGGTAGAGGGGAAGCGCGAGCCCGGGGGCATCCACCAGCGCGAACCGTCCCGAGCCGAAATCCGATTTGCGGATCATCAGTCGGTTGCCGGAGAGGGAGGTGTTCACGTAGTGAAATCCGATGCAGCCGGAGAGCGACAGCCCTGCGCAGCCGGCCAGCGCGCCGGCCTCCAGAAACGTGCGCCGGTTCACAGCGACCTCAGGAAAACCAATACCAGCTCCTGCTCAGCGGGGGTGAGCCGGCGGAACGCCTCCCGGCTCGCGGCCGCCTCGCCGCCGTGGAATTCGATCGCCGCGCGGAGGGAGCCGGCCCGGCCATCATGCAGGAAGAAGCTTCGGCCCCCCTGAGCGCTCTCGGCGAGGCCGGTGCCCCAGAGCGGCGCGGTGCGCCACTCGGAGGTCAACGCGATGCCTTCGGTGTATTTGTCGTCGAGCTCCGGCCCCATGTCATGAAGCAGGAGATCGGTAAACGGATGGAACACCTTGCGGTCGAGCGCAGCGATCCGCGAGGTCCCGGTGGTCATCGACGGCACGTGGCACCGGGCGCATTGCGTCGCGGTGAAGAGCACTTCGCCCGACTTGACGTCCGCGGATTCGGCGTTGCGGCGCGGCGGCGCGCGCAGGGTCTTGAGATAGAACACCACGTTGCTCACGGTGTTCGACGGGATCTCCGGATCGGGAACATTGTCTCCCGCAAAGTTGCCGACCTGGGGATTCACCGGATCCTCCAGAATCAGATCCGAGGTGAGTCCCATGTCTTCCCGATACGCGGTGACCGCCTGATGCAGCAGGTTGATCGCCGAGGCCTTCTTGCCGAAACGGCCGATGAAACGGCCGCCGATCTCGGTATGGCGTCCCGGCTCTCCTTCGTCGAAGATCAGCTCGACCCGGACCAGCTCGGCGATGAATTCCGAGGCGCCGATCAACTGCACCCGTCCGGAGATCCCGTCGCCGTCGGCATCGTCGGGGTCCGCCAGCGCGAGAAGCGTGGCATCCTCCACTGCCTCGAGAAAGCCGAGACCGGTGACGCTGGGCGCGGTGAAGAGCGATGAACCGGTGACGCCAGCGGGCACGACCTCGGAGATGTAGTTGAGGATCGCGCGGTTCTGGAGCTGCGGCCCGCCCGCGAAACGCATCGGGTCGAACACCCCGTCGCTCCCCATTCGCCCGAACCGGCGCAGGTTGAAGAGAGGGTGTCCCTTGCCGTCGCCGACGTGGCAGCTCTCGCAGGAGGTCGCAACGAAGATCGGACCGAGGCCGTCCACCGGACCGAAGCGGCGGCTGAATTCCCCGTCGCCCGTGAAAAATGCGGCGAGCTGCTGGCCGGTCAGCCCCTCCACCGGTCCCTCGAGCACGCTCTCCTGGCTCGGCACATCGGGGAGGACGACGTTGCACCCGGACAGTGCCATGATCGCGAGGGTGCAGACGAGCGTGTCACGCTGTGCGAAGCGAAGCGGGGGAGTCCCGCCCCTCCGGTCGCTCTGCTCCCCTTCGCTGCGCTCAGGGCAGGCTCTCAGGGTGACAGTCATTCCGGCCACACCCAGCCACGCAGCTCGTAGTAGCGCTTCCGCGGAGTCGCGCGAAGCGGATCGATCCCGTTCTTGCGGCACCACCAGAAGTGAAAACTGGTTCCGAGGACCGCGGCGCCGATCGGAAGCAACACGGCCCAGTGGCCGACCGCCCGGAAGAGGGCGAGGGTGGCGCCGGCTACGATGGCCCACTTCAAGGCCTTCCGCCACCATGGTGTTTCCACCTCGAAGACCGCGAATCCGGACGTGCCGAGGATCGCGATCACGAGCAGAACGATCAGCTCGAGCTCCATGCTACGCCATCCATTCGCTGAAGATGCCGAACAGCAGCCAGCTGTTGAGGCCCATGATCACTACCGCGACGGTCCACGCGCTCGCCGTCAGCACCCGGCCGTTGGCGAATCGTCCCATTTTGGACTTCTCACTCGTGAAGAGCACCAGCGGTACCACCGCGAAAGAAAGCTGGAGACTCAGGATCACCTGACTCAGGATGAGCAGCGCGCCGGTCCCCTTCGCGCCGTAGAGTGCGGTCACGATCACCGCCGGAATGATGGCGATGAGCCGGGTGATGAGCCGCCGGAGCCAGGCGGGGAGCCGGATGTTGAGAAACCCCTCCATCACGATTTGCCCGGCAAGCGTGCCGGTGATGGTGGAGTTCTGGCCCGAGGCAAGCAGCGCCACCGCGAAGAGCACGCTCGCGAGCCCGGTTCCGAGCAGCGGCGCCAGCAGCTTGTGGGCATCGCCGATGTCGGCGACTTCGCGGTATCCCGAGGGGTGGAAAGTGGCCGCCGCGAGGATGAGGATCGCGCCGTTGATGAAGAACGCGAAGAGCAGCGCGAGGGTGGAATCGAGCGTGGCAAACCGGATCGCCTCACGCTTCGAATCCACGTCGGGGAGCACGTGGCGTGTCTGCACGATCGAGCTGTGCAGATACAAGTTGTGCGGCATGACGGTGGCGCCGAGAATCCCGATGGCAATGTAGAGCATCGCCGGATTGGAGATGATCTCACCGCGGGGAATGAGCCCGAGCCCGATCGCGGCAAAATCCGGCTTCGCGAGGAAGAGCTCGATGCCGAAGCAAACGCCCACCGTCGCCACCAGCGCGATCACGAAGGCCTCGAGATAACGGAAGCCCCGGTGTTGCAGCAGCAGGATGAGGAGCACGTCCGCCGCGGTCAGGCAGACACCCCACAGGAGCGGAATGCCGAAGAGCAGATTGAGCGCGATAGCCGATCCGATCACCTCGGCGAGGTCGCAGGCCGCAATCGCGATCTCGCAAAGCACCCACAGGGCAAAGCTTACCGGTTTTGAGTAGTGATCCTTGCACGCCTGGGCCAGGTCCCGCCCCGTCACCACGCCCAGCTTTACGGCGAGGGACTGCAGCAGGATGGCCATCAAGTTGGAGATCAGAATCACGCTCAGCAGCGTGTACCCGAATCGCGAGCCGCCGGCGATGTCGGTGGCCCAGTTGCCCGGATCCATGTACCCCACCGCCACCATGTATCCCGGGCCCGCGAAGGCCAGCGCCTTCCGGAAAAATCCGACGCCCTTCGGAATCTTGATCGATTGATACGATTCGGGCAGCGATGGAGCGTGGCGCGGACGCCGCCATCCCTCCAGCAGCTCCTCCACCGGGGGAACGCCGGGGGCGGGGATCGGTGCGGCGCTCATTTCGGATCTGGACGGACGCAAAGAACCTGC
Organism: uncultured Gemmatimonas sp.; assembly: GCA_964439025.1. Lineage (GTDB taxonomy): Bacteria > Gemmatimonadota > Gemmatimonadetes > Gemmatimonadales > GWC2-71-9 > JABFSM01. The sequence goes on from CAYTMW010000004.1 coordinate 49,976, forward strand.
TCCGCCAGCTCGTGGCCGATGACCTGCTCGTGCCCCTCGCTACTGACCGTGATGGGCCCACGGAACGGCTGGTGCTGGGTGACGGTGACCCTGGTGCCCGGCGTCAATCCGGAGTGCTTCAAATAGCGAAGCCGTTCCGCCTGACTCGTGGCGACCCGGCGGATCTCGGCTGTCTCCCCCGTGGGGATTTCCGCGAGCGGCGTGTAGACGAGCTCGTCCATCGCGCCGTTCTGGTCGGGGATCGGATCGCCGTGCGGATCGAAGCGCGGATTGCCAAGCGCGGTGGCCATGCGCTCGATCAGCACATCGGAGACCGCGTGCTCGAGCCGCTCAGCCTCGTCGTGCACGGTGTCCCAGGAGTAGCCGAGAAAACCGACAAGATAGGCTTCGATGATTCGGTGACGACGCAGCATCCGAAGGGCGACCCGACGACCGGAAGATGTCAGCACGACTCCTTTGTACGGAGCGTGCTCGATGAGATCCTGATCGGAGAGGCGCTTGATCATCCCGCTGACCGACGGCGCCGAGAGCTCCAGATGCTCGGCAATGTCACTCGTCGCGGCGGGATGCCCCTTACCCTCGAGGTGATAGATGGCCTTGAGGTAGTCCTCGACCGAGCGAGTGATCGATTGCCGGACAATTTTGTGAGGCATCAGACGAATTTAGGCAATCCTAAATCCATAGTCAAGTTAGCCTAAACGGCGGTCGTTGTCACGGGGCCGATCCTCGACTCGGAGACCTCCCACTTCGCTGCGCTTCGGGTGACAGCATGCTTAACAGCGGCGTCAGTATCCGCTCGCTCATCCCCCAAAGAATCCCCTCTTTGAGATGATAACCCATTGTCCGTACGAGAGTTCCATACCGCTGGAACTCTACTGGCCGGAACATCCCGGGGAGGAGGAGCACTTCGAGCGGCAGCCACCACGCCTCGGCGACTTCGCGATTGAGCACCAGCGGCGCGCGGCTCGGGTGGGTGAAGACGAACGGACGGACCAGAATCGGCGGGAGGACGGAAGTTCTCGGGGCGAGGTCATCCAGGCTACCGATGAGGGCGCCGGACGAGAGCTCGAGCCCGACCTCCTCCCATGTCTCCCGCCTGGCGGTGTCGACCAGCCCGGCATCGCCGGGACTCCATCTCCCGCCCGGAAACGCCAGGTGCCCGGACCACCGGTCTCCCTCGCGGTCGGTCCGGCGAATCAGAAGCATGCTGTCGGGATCTGGAGCGAGGACGACGGCGACCGCCGCGGGCGGACGATCTGGGTCTTCAATGAGCGCGGGACGTCTGGCGGCAAGCCGCGCCGCGAGCTCCGGGATCGCGCTGGTCAAGGGAGATGCCGCGAGAACCAGGCGAGGCTCTCGTCGAAGACTCGCTCCAGCGCCGGCGTCGGCCCTGCGAAGGGATGGATCGCGCCGAAGCCGTGCCCCGCGCCGTCGATCGCAAGCAGACGCGCAGCCGGCTGCGCACGCGCGAGCGATTCCGCCTCGGTGAATGGCACCGACTCGTCGGCGGTTCCATGCACGATGAGCCACGGAATCCGGAGCTCCGCCGCCCGTCCTTCGACATCGAGTGATGCAGCGGCATTCCGCTCGAGGTCGTCGAGCAGATCGGTGTAGAGCGGGAGCGACTGGCCGGTCCTCGTGTTCAGGACGGGAACCTGTCCCTCTTCGCGCCATGCGGCGCGCACCGCGGTATCCCAGCGTTCGAAAGTGCAGATCGCGGCCCAGGTGACCAGTGCCGCGATACGGGTGTGTCGGGCCGCACCGAGAATCGCCGTTCCGCCTCCTCGGCTGTGACCGACCACGCCGATCGAACTCGGCGTCGCCACCTGCAGCGTCCCCGCGTCGAGCGCCCCGATCACCGCGAGCAGATCGGCCACTTCGGCCGACGCGGTGTTATGCCCGAACCGCTCCGGGAGGGTGAAGTTGCCGCCGTCGTCGACCCCGCTGCCGCTGGTGTTGAACGACACCGCCGTGAAGCCCGCCCGCGCGAGCCGCTCGGCGAAGGGCGGAAACATCGCGAAGTCTTTGAATCCCTTGAAGCCATGCAGGATGATGACCGCAGGTCCGGGCGCGCCGCGCGGGGCGGTGCGGACGTCGATGAGGATCTCGCCGAGCGCGCCGGGAAGGGAGTGCTTCGTGAGGGACGGGGTTGCCACTCAGCCGGTCGGGAGCGCGGCGGGCCGGGCCGGCGTGAGCCTGGCTCCGTAGCGACAGGCGGCAACGTAGGACGATTCGGCCGTGGCGCAGAGCGCCTCGCGCCGATCCATCGCCCGGTGCAGCACGCCGGCCTGCTCGCCGACAGCGACATAGCAGCTGGTGGCGATGTCCACCGGCCCGAGCCGTTTGCAGAACTCGATTCCGTCTTCCGCCTTCGCGGTGACATCCACGAAATTCTTGACGACCCCAACGAAGCACCAGGAGCGATAGCGCACGCTGCCTTGCGAGCAAAGCCGGATCGCTTCGGCCGGATCGCGCGCCGTGACGCCGCTCACATAGGTACCGATGCCCTGGTAGCACACCGGACGCATGCGCTGCGCGGCTCCCTCGCACACCTGCGCCACCTTGACGAAGTCGAGCCCGGTGCGCTCGACGATGAGCCCCGCCTGCATCTGGTAGCAGGCGCGCTGGTACCGGTCTCCCAGCACCGAGCAGGGATACAGCAGGTCGGCGGGGTCGCGCACCTTGAACGGCGGGAAGGTATCCGCCGCGACCATGGCGGCGTGACCCCCGTCGCCATGATCCATCTTCGAATGCTCCATCTCGCCGCCCGCCCCTGCGCTGTCGGGTCTAACCGCGACGTGATGGGACTGGCCGCGGCCTCCGACGATGAACTCCATGAACGCCCCGCCATAGCACGACTCGCTGTCCCACGAGTTGCTCAGCATGTCGCACCCGTGCAGCGCACGGGGGAGGTTCATGGTGTACGTCTGCAACAGGCCGTGTCCGATTCCGTGCACGCACTGGAATCGCAGCCAGGCGCTCTCATTGATGCCGGGAGTCTCGCTGCAGAGCGCCGCGACGCTCGCGCTATCCGTGCCGGAGTAGGCCAACACCGCCTGGATCACGCCGTGATAGCACCCCGACTGAAACAGTTCGGTGCACTGCAAGTACGTGGAGCTGATATTCTTGCCCGGAGCCCAGGCATTGATTCCGATGACGTGGCTGTAGTCGTGCCCGAATTTGCGGATGTGGCTGTCCGACTGGCCGATCCGATCGAGGGCACCCATGGCAAAGCGGATATACCCCTGTCGCGTCAGGTCGAGCAGCGCTTCCTCGAAACATTCCCGGCGCACGCGACCTAAGAGCAAGCGGCAGCGCCGGTTGATCAGCGATGCGGCGCCGGCGGTGTCCCCCCGGGCCGCCGCCTCGGTGAGCGATTCGGAAAGCGAGGGAAGGGGGAGGCCGGGAATCGCGGCACCCCTTATGCGGGCAACTCCGACGAAGGCGAGCGCGGCGCCCAGTAGGATGAGGACGCCCAATCCGATTTTGCGAAACATGGCTGGATAGTAACTTGTCATTGACCTGATCGCTTCTGCTGTTACTATTGTGCCGCTCACGGCACCTTCATCCCGGCCGGAGGCTTGGCCCTGCGCACTTCGCATCCGACATTGGTCGCCGCAAGTCGCTCCATTGCCGCCCAGCGCGAGGCGCTGGTCGAGCAGTGGATCTCCTGGCTGGGCGACCGGATGACCGTCAGCAACGCAGTGCCCGGCGAGATCATCCGGCAGGAGCTCTCCCTCCTCATTGACGTCTTCGGCTCGATGGTCGGGCCGCTGCGTCGCGAAACGAAGAGCATCTGGCTCAAGGTGACCGAGGAATACGGCCGTCACGCGGCCGTGCGCGGTCTCGCCGCCGGCGAGGTGGTGGAGGAGCTGCAGTACCTGCGGGAATTGCTGATTCGTTTTCTTGCGCCCTCGATTGCGGCGCTGCGCCCGCGGCAGGGAATGGCGCTGCTCCTCCGCCTCAACCGGCTGGTCGATCACGGCGTGGCCATGGCGGTGGTGGGTTACACCGACGCGCTGGTTGCGAGTATTCTGCCGGACTCCGACGATGGCGCCCCCGGCCGCCGCACCCCAGACCCTGCCGAGCTGAAGCAGGCGTTGACCGACATTCGGGCAGAGTTGACCCGCACCATCTCGATTTTGCCGGCGGCTTAAAAAGCAGGCACGCGTCCGCCGGTACCTCCCTCGCGGCAAATCGATCCCTACATGTGAAGTCGCCGTCGCGAAGATGGTGTCGCGATGGTTACTCCCGAGCTGCTCCGTTCGATCCACAGAATCGAGGATCTTCCCCGGCTGGCGGAGGCGCTGGGCTATGAGGCCCAGTGGCGGGAGCTGCCGGCCGGAAGTCTCGCAGGGCGCGGGACGACCGTCATCGTCGGCCGGCTCGGCGAATTCGAGTGGTACGCCCTCAGCGCCTCCGATGGAATCGCCGCACGCGCAGCGCGCACCCTCGCCGGCCGAGGCGTGCCTTCCGCGGTGCTCGGATTCGACGAACCCTCGCGCCGCCTTATCGTCGCCGCCGGGTCGGCTCCGCCGCTCGAGCTCCTCCTCGATGCGCCGGATCCTCTTGCGCTGGCGCGGCTCCGGCGCGCGGCGGCAGCGCCGGGCGAAAGCGCTCTCGCCACCAGCTTCCGAATCGCCGAAGCGCTCGAGGGGCAGGGCGTGGATCTGCGGTTCTTTTCCGGATTCCGCCGGGTGCTCGAGTGTGTGATGGCGGCACTGCCTCCGGTTGTCCCGCGCGTCGATCGTCATGCGCTCTCACTCCTCCTTCTCACCCGCATTCTCTTCCTCTATTTCATCGAGGCCAAAGGATGGCTTGCCGGCCGGCCGCGCTTTTTGCGCGAGGAGGTGGACCGCTGCCTGCATTCCCGCCGCTCGCTGCATCGCGATCTGCTGCGCCCTCTCTTCTTCGGCACCCTCAACCGTCCGAGCGATGAGCGCAGCGCGCTCGCCCGCCGGTACGGCGCGATTCCCTTCCTCAATGGCGGCCTCTTCGAACCTCATCCGCTGGAGCGCCGATGGCGGGTGACGTTCCCTACCCCGGTTGTGCGCGATGCCTTCGACACCCTCTTCGAGCGCTTCCATTTCACGCTGGCGGCGCCGACTGGAGAAGCGATCGCACCCGACATGCTCGGGCGGGTCTTCGAGGGCGTCATGGCGCCGGAAGAGCGTCATTCGACCGGCAGCTACTACACCCCGGCCGCGCTGGTGGACGCGGTGCTTCGCGACGGCTTCGCCACCTGGCTGTCCCTTCGCCTCGGGATCACCTGGTCCGACGCGACCGCGCGGCTCGACCTGCCCGATCTTGCGGCGCGCCGCGCGCTACGGAGTGTGCGCCTCCTCGACCCCGCGGTCGGAAGCGGCGCCTTCCTGCTGGGCGCGCTCCGCCTGCTCGCGGGACCGGGGGACGCGCGGACGTCTCGCCGAGCCGCGGCGCTCCGCCGGGTGCTTTCCGGAGGCCTGTTCGGGGTGGACCGGAACGCCGCGGCGGTGCGCCTCGCCGAGCTGCGGCTCTGGCTCGAGGTGGTCGCAGCCGATCCGGGGGAGCGTCCCGAATCGATCGCGCCACTTCCCAACCTCGACGCTCTCGTACGTCAGGGTGACAGTCTGGTCGATCCTGCGGCGGGGCTTCCGTTTCCGGCGGCGGCGCGATCCCGCGGGGCGGAGCTCACTCGTCTCCGGCAATCGGTCGTGCTTGCAACCGGCGCGGCCAAGCGCGGGGCGCTCCGGTCGCTCCGGCTCGCCGAACGGGGCGTGGCGCAGGAGGCGATCGCCTCGGCACTCGACACGCTCGATGCACGGATTGCGGAGCTGCTCGGCGCCGCCCGGAGTCCAACGCTCTTTGGCGACCGGCGCGGCTTGACGCGCGCCGACCGCGCCCTGCTGGGCGAGCTACGCGCGGTGCGGCGCCGGGAACGGGAGAGGCAGCGGGCGCTCGCGGGCGCCGACGAAGTCCCCTGGTTCAGCTACACCACCCAGTTTGCCGATGTGCTTTCGCGCGGCGGGTTCGATCTGGTCGTGGGTAATCCTCCGTGGGTCCGGGCCGAATCGATCGCGCCCGAGACCCGGCGCTACCTCGCGGAACGGTTTCGCTGGATGAAAGGAGCACGGGCAAACGCCCGGGGATACGCGCATCAGCCCGATCTCGCCGTGGCGTTCCTGGAGCGGGCCCTCGAGCTCTCAGCGCCGAACGGCGTGATCGCGTTCCTCGTTCCCGCAAAACTGGCGACCACCGGGTACGCTGTCGCGGCGCGCGCCGAGCTGGCGCGACGGACCACCATCGCCCTTGCCGCGGACGTCCGAAACGATGCCCGGGCCGACTTCGACGCGACCGTGTACCCGATGGCGCTCGTCGCGGCAAACGCATCCCCCCCGGCGGAGCATATCGTCCGGCTCAGGCTCGGTTCGTCGGACGCAGACCATGGGATCCCTCAGCGTCACTTGAGGGAGGGCCCCTGGGTGCTCACGACGAGCTCGGCCGCCGAGCTGGTGGCACGGCTCGGCCAGGACCATCCCCGATTCGGTGAGCGATTCACCTGTCACCTCGGGGTCAAGACAGGACTCAACCGCGTCTTCCTCGATCCCGGTTTCGATGTCGAACCCGAGGTGGTACGCTGGGCGGCGCGGGGCCGGGACGTCCGCCCATTCCAGGTGCGGCGGGTCAAGCAGCTGCTCTGGCCATGCGATTCATCCGGACGACCTCTCGAGGTCCTGCCGCCCGCAGCCGCTCGGCACCTGTCCCCGCATTTCGGAGATCTGCGCCGGCGCGCCGACTATACGGGTGGAAAGCCGTGGAGACTCTTCCGCACCGCGCCCGCCATCTCCCCACATCGAGTGATCTGGGCCGATGTCGCGCGCCAGCTCGAAGCGGTCTCGTTGAGCGGTACCTGCGGTCTGCAGGTCATTCCGCTCAACAGCTGCTATCTGACGCCGGTCCCCGACGGGGAGACCGCGTTCCGGCTCACGGCGTGGCTTAACTCGACCTGGTGCCGGGCACTCGCCGCGGCGGTCGCGGAGCCCGCCAGCGGAGGCTTTGCCCGCTTCAACGCCCGGGTCATCTCGGCTCTTCCGCTACCCGCATCTGCGCTCGAGTCCACCGACCTCCTGGCGCTGGCTTGCCTCGGGGCGGCCGGCTCTCTCGAGCAGAAGGATCTCGATGATTGCTGCGCCGGCTTGCTGGAAATCGACGAAAGCGAACAGCGTCTGCTGGCCGAGCTGGCTGGCGCGGGCGCCTTCGCTGGTTGCTGAATCGCTGGAACGAGTGGCCGACCCGCTGGCGGCCTGGCTCCGTCCGGGTCCTCCCGCGCCCGCCGACGGTGTTGCGGCAACCTTGGCGCGAGCGCTGCTGCCGGAGGAGGCGGAGGACACTCCTCCTCCCTGGCTCCGGCACGATCAGAGGCTCTCCTTTCGCCGCGCGATGGCGGCGGTGCGGCGGCATGGGGGTGCGCTGCTCGCCGACGGCGTCGGCACCGGGAAGACATTCATCGCGCTCGCAGTCGCTGACGCCACTGAGCCGGGCCGCCCGGTTCACGTCATCGCCCCTGCCGCACTCCGGGGGCAATGGTGCGAGGCCGCCGGGCGCACCGGCATGTCGATACGAACCCACTCCCACGAAACGCTGAGCAGAGGACGGGCTCCACCGTCGGCCGGAGGCGCGGTGATCATCGACGAGAGCCACCGATTCCGGACGGAGTCCACGCGCCGCTACGCCACGCTGGCACCCTGGTGCGTGGAGCGCCGCGGAATCCTCCTGAGTGCGACACCGGTGGTGAACCGCCTCGAGGACCTTGTGAATCAGCTGCTGCTCCTGGTCCGCAACGATGCGCTGGCCTGGAGCGGTGTCCCGTCGCTGCGTGGGGCGATGAATGCAGGCGTGCCCGGCGCCTTCGCCACACTCGTGATCACGGGAGAAGACCGGTCCCTCATGCTTCCGGCGCGCCGCGAGCTGGAGCTCCGTCCCGAGGCATCCGGCCCGCTGCGCGAGCTTCTCCGTGGAATCCGGCGGCTCGCTCTTTCCGCGGATGCATCGACGGCGCAGCTGCTTCGCATCGTCCTGCTGCGCGCGCTGGCATCGAGTCCCGCGGCCGCAGCCACCACACTGCGCCGCTACGGTGCAATGCTCCGGCACGCGAGGGATGCTGCCGTCTCAGGCCGGCAGCTGACCCGGGAGACAATTCGCCGCTTCGCCGGAGCCGACGCCGACCAGCTCGTGCTCTGGCCGCTGGTTGCCGAAACAGCCCAACGGGTCGAGCTCGTCGTCGACGACCTCGAGGATGTCGCAGCGCTCGAGCGGGTTGCCGCGCGGGGATGCGTCGAGCCGGATCCGAAGGTGGCGGCGCTCGCGGACGTCGTCGGCGATCGGAAGCCAACGCTGATTTTCACCACGGCCATGGCGACGGTGGCCTATCTGCGAGACCGTCTCCCGCGGCCGGGCATTGCGTGGTGCACCGGAGAGGGGGCTGGTCTCGATCGAGGGATGGTTCCACGGGATGCCGTGCTCGACTGGTTCCGCCGCCGGGCGCTTCCCACCGACGGGCGGATCGCCCGACCCGCCGTGCTTCTCGCCACCGACGTCGCCGCCGAAGGCCTCGACCTGCCGCTGGTGGAACGGGTCGTTCACTACGATCTACCCTGGACGGCGGTGCGGCTGGAGCAGCGAAGCGGGCGCGCATTTCGCCTGGGCAGCAGGCATGCGAGCGTCGAGGTGGTGCGGTTCGACCCTCCACCCGAGCTTGCCGCCGTGCTCAGGCAGGAGTCGATCCTCGAGGCCAAGGCGGGGCTGTCCTCTCTGATCGGGCTCGACCAGCAGCCCGAGGCGTCGTGGCGACTTCGCGCCCGCATCGCCGCGATGTGGGAGGGGCACGCGGGCGGTGAGGGCACCGCGATTGTTTCGGGTCGCGAGCCGGGAACGGTGGCCGGGCTTCGAATCGGATTTGCCGATGGGACAGCGAGGGAGATCGTCCTGGCGAGAACGGATGCCGGATGGACGGATGAGACGGCTACGATCGCGAATCTCCTGCAGGGGGCTCACGGCCGGCATGCCGTGTCGCGACCGGTTTCCTCCGCTTTGCTTCGCACCGCGCTCCGGGGATTCTCGGCACGGGTCGCCGCGCTACTGCGCGCCGCGAACGGCGCGGGATTGGGCGCGACGCCGCGAAGCAACGCTGTCCGGACTCTGCGGCGCCGGCTCCTCGCGCTCGCGGCGTGCGCCGCACGAAATCGGCACGGCCCGCGCCTCGACCGTTTGGAGCGCGGGATTCGCTTTCTCCGCCGAGGACTGACCGCGGGGGAAGAGCGGCGACTCGAGGAGTGGGCGCGACTACCCGACACGGCGCTCCTCGAGCGTCTCGGCCGGCTCCCGCCGGAGCCGGTGACGCCCGCGCCGTCGAGCGTGACGCTGATCGGCGTGTTGCTGGTGGAGCCCTGGTTCCAGGAGGGCTAGCTTTCCCCCCATGCCCAAGCTGACCACAGTCCTGTTCGACCTCGACGGCACCCTCATCGACTCGGTTCGCCTGATCCTCGACAGCTATCACCACACGCTCGCCCGGCACGGCCAGGATCCCCGCACCGATGACTTCTGGCTTGCCGGGCTCGGAACGCCGCTCCGGGTCCAGTTCAAGCTCTGGGCGGAGAATCCCGAGCAGCTGGAGGCGATGATCGGGACCTATCGTGAGTACAACCTCGCCCATCATGACTCGCGGGTGACGGCCTATCCCGGCGTGGTCGAAATGGTGCGGAGCATTCGCGCCGCCGGCTATCGCACCGGCCTGGTCACCAGCAAGAACACGCCGGGCGCGCTCCGCGGCCTCCGGCTGGTCGGGCTGGAGGACGCGATGGAGCTGGTGATCGGCGCCGACGACGTCGTCAACCCGAAACCGCACCCCGAGCCGATCGAGGTCGCCTTGCGCCAGCTCGGAGAGGCGGCGGCAAGTGCTCTATATGTTGGAGACAGCATTCACGACATGGAGTCAGGGCGTGCGGCCGGGGTGAAGACCGCCGCGGTGCTCTGGGGCCCGTTCGGGCGGGAGCATCTCGAAGGGTCGGCGCCGGATTATTGGTTGGAAAAGCCGCGGGATCTCACGACGCTGCTAACGGCTAACCGCTAGCGGCTCACGCACTCCCAGAGGAATTGGAGCGGACATGGACCTGATCCTGCTCGGCGTCGTCCTCGCCGTCGTCGCATACCTCATCGTCGCCTTCAACGGCCTCACGCGGCTCAGGATGCTCGCGCGAAACGCCTGGTCGGACATCGACGTGCAGCTCAAGCGCCGTCACGATCTCATCCCGACGCTGGTCTCCACGGTCAAGGGACATGCCGGGTACGAGAGGGGGACGCTCGACGCCGTGGTCGAAGCGCGGAACCGCGCGGTGAGCGCGACGGGGCCGGCGGCCGCGGGTGACGCGGAGCGCACACTGGCCGGGCAGGTAAAGCAGCTGCTCGCGCTGGCAGAGGCGTATCCGGATTTGAAGGCGGGAGAGAGCTTCCTCGCGCTACAGCGCTCGCTCACCGAGATCGAAGACCATATCCAGAACGCACGGCGTTATTACAACGCGGTGGTCCGGGACTTCAACACGCGAATCGAGCAGTTCCCGTCCAATCTCGTCGCCCGACCTTTCGGATTTCGGACGCAGGAATTCTTCGGTCTGGCCGATTCGGCGGAGGGGGCGGCACCCCGGGTAGACGTATGACCGGCCGAATCGTGCGCGCGATCGTGACGCTCCTGGTTCTCGCGGCGCCTGCGGCGGCGCAGCGCACCCTCGAAATCGAGCGCTTCGATGCGCGGATTATCGTCAACGTCGACGGGAGTCTCGACGTCGAGGAAACCATTCGGGCCAAGTTCACCGGCTCGTGGAACGGGATCTATCGTAAAGTCCCGGTGGAGTACCGTACGCCCCAGGGGTTCAAGTGGTCGGTCAGGCTCGACCTCCTCTCCGCCGCCGACGCGGAAGGGCAGCCGCTCCGCACCGAAAGCGGGAGGGAAGATCATTTCATCAAATACCAGATGTGGGTTCCGGGCGCCAACGACGCCGTGCGGACGGTGGTGCTTCGGTACCGCGCCCACAACGCCCTTCGTTTCTTCGAGGACCACGACGAGCTCTACTGGAACGTGACGGGAGACGAGTGGGATGTAGCGCTGGGTGATGTGACCGCGGTGATCCATCTGCCGGCGGGCGCCACCGGAATCCGCGCGACCGCCTTCAACGGAGTCTACGGCTCGACCTCTCGCGAGGCGGTCGTCGCGCTCGAGGGTGATTCGGTGCGGCTCACCATGCCCCGCAAGCTGCAGTTCCGGGAAGGGCTCACCGCCGTGGTCGGGTGGGACAAGGGACTGGTGCCGGAGCCGACCCACGCCGATCGAGTCCTGGGTTTCCTCGCCGCCAACTGGCCCTTGGCACTTCCGATTCCCGTCCTGATCGGCATGCTGCTCCTCTGGTCCCGACGAGGCAGGGATCCGCGAACGCTCCCGGTCGCGGTGCAGTACGAGCCCCCTGCCGGAGTGACGCCCGCGGAGGCCGGTACAATCACCGATGAATCGGCCGACATGCGGGATATCACCGCGACCATCGTGGACCTCGCAGTCGGGGGCCACCTCAGGATTGAGGAGCGGGAGGAGTCGAAGCTGTTTGGCCTCGTGAAGGAGAGGGAGTTCGTCTTCCACCGCACGACGCCAAAGGACGGGGCGCGCGCGCTGTTTCCTCACGAATCGGAGGTCCTGAAGGGCGTCTTTCCGGATGGCGCGACCAAGGTCGAGCTTTCCGACCTGAAGAACGAATTCTACAAGAGCCTGGACGGCATCAAGTCGGGCATCTTGGACCGGCTGGTGGATCAGGGCTTCTATGCGAAGCGGCCCGATCATGTGCGGCGCAGATGGGTCGGCTTGGGGATTGTGATGGGGCTGGTCACCGCGATGGGTGGGGCCGCCATTGCGCCGGCAATCGGAGCTGCGCCCATCTCGTTCATCCTGGCCGGCATCGCGATTGGTCTCATCATGGTGAGCATCGGCTACCACATGCCGGCGCGAACCATCCTCGGCGCGCGAACTCTGGAGAAGGTGCTCGGCTTCGGCGAATTCCTGGAGCGGGTGGACAAGGAGCGGTTTGAGCACGTGGTGAAGACGCCCGAGATGTTCGAGCGCTACCTGCCCTATGCGATGGCGTTCGGAGTCGAGAAGAAGTGGGCCAAGGCGTTCGAAAACATCTACATGGATCCGCCCTCCTGGTACGCCGGATCCAGCATGCATGCTTTCAACGCGAGCAGTTTCTCCAGCAGGCTCTCGGACATGTCGTCCCGCGCGGGGAGTGTGATGAGCTCTTCGCCGCGCACCTCGAGCGGCTCGGGCTTCAGCGGCGGCTCGTCGGGCGGTGGGGGGGGAGGAGGGGGAGGAGGAGGGTTCTAGGGCGCGCCAACCCGCGCTTTCTCACCCCCGGGCTCGAGTGGGACTCGCCCCCGGGGCCTGCGGGCCAACGCAACTCCAAACCTCACACGAAGCCCTCGCGGCCCGACGTCCCCTATGGCGAGCCCCACTCATCGCCCGGGCGACTCACGCGATTGTCACCCTCAAATCCCCAAACCCCCAGTCCCCAGTCCCAGTCTATTGACAGCCCGCCCGCGGAGCACTACTGTATCGGTACAGTAATACACTTTGCCGGAGCCCATGCTCGACGATCTCGACACCAAGAGCGCCGTTCCGCTCTACGAACAGATTGCCGTCCGCCTGAAGGCCGCGGTGGCGACCGGGGAGCTGCGCCCGACCGATGCGCTGCCATCGGTGCGACAGCTCGCCGGGCGGCTGCGGATCAATCCGGCGACGGTCGTCCAGGCGTATCGCTCGCTGGAGACCGACGGATTCGTGGAGATCCGGCAGGGCGCCGGCACCTATGTCCGCGCCATGCAGGGCGAAGCTCGGGCCCGCGAGCGTTCGACCCAGGCGCGACGGCTGCTTCGGCAGATGCTCGCAGACGCGGCGCGGCTCGGTCTCTCCCGGCAGGAGATCAAGGACGCATTGCGACACGAACTCGAGGGGGGCGCGTGAGTACCGCGATCGAAACGACAGGACTTCGCTACAACGCGAGCAGGGAATTCGCGATCCAGGACCTCACGCTCAAGGTGCCGGCGGGCGCACTCTACGGCTTCCTCGGTCCCAATGGGTGCGGCAAGACCACAACGATCCGGCTGCTGCTGGGCCTCCTCCGCCCCGACGCCGGCAGTGTGCGCCTGCTCGATCGCGCCCTTCCGGAGGGGATTCCTGACGCACTGGCACGAACCGGCGTCGTTCCGGATCGCCCGCATCTGCACCGGTATCTCACCGTCGGCGAGGCGCTCGACTTTCATGGCGCGTTCTACCCCGGCTGGGACGACAGGTGGGCTCGTGAGCTGCTGGGCGAGTTCCGGCTGCTGCCCGGCCAAAGGATCTCTGGCCTTTCCAAGGGAGAGACCGCCAAGCTGATGCTGCTGCTGGCGCTCTGTCAGATGCCGGAGCTTCTCGTCCTGGATGAGCCGATGGAAGGTCTCGATCCGGTGGTGCGCCGGGACGTACTCACCGCGCTGCTGGACTATGTCTCCCGCCGGAGCGCCACCGTCTTCGTGTCGAGTCACCTGGTGCATGAGCTGGAGCGTTTCTGCGACTGGGTCGGCGTCATGGACCGCGGCCGCCTCGTGGTCGAGCTGCCGATGGAGGAATTCCGGAACGGCAACAAGCGGATCCGGCTCTCCCGTTCAGCAGACGTGGAGGCGACGGGCGCGCCATTCACCCTGCTCTCGCGCGAGCACGAGGCCGGCGACGTGGAGACCTGGGTGGTGCGCGGCTGGCAGCCGCAAATGACGAGCTGGTTCGGGCAAAGCGGCATCACCGTCCGGGATGTGACCGATCTGGATCTCGAGGACGGATTCGTCGAGCTGCTGCGCGCGTTCCGCGCGCAGAGCGCGTGAGGAGAGAGGTCCTATGCTCAAGGCAATGATCCGACTGCAGTGGAAGGCCTGCCGGCACATCGTCGTGGCCCTGGCGGCGGCGGCGCTGGCGCTCCCGATCGTCTCGGTGCGCACCGGGTGGCGCGGCACCGGCGAGCATCTCCCACGATTTCTGATCGAGCTGCAGCTCTGGGGGCTCTTGTATCCCGCGCTGGCCGCGATAGCCGCTGTCGTACTGGCTGCGGCGATCTGGGCCTCCGACCGCCGGGGCCATCATATTTATGCCCTGCTGCTGCCGATCCCGCGCTGGCGCTATGTGCTGCTGCGTTATCTCGCCGGGCTGGTGCTGCTCCTGCCGATCATCCTGGCACTCTGGGCAGGAGCGCTCCTCGCCACGGCCTCGCTGGACATGCCGCCGGGACTCCGGCAATTCCCCCACGCGCTCGCCGCCAAGTTCGCGCTGGCGCTGGTGCTCCTCTTCGGCCTGGCGTTCGCGGCCGCCGCGGCCTCGCGGCGGGCTCTTGGAATCGGCTTCCGAGTGCTGGGGCTCTTCGTTGCGGTCCACCTCGCGGTAATCCTCATCAACCCCAAAACGAATCTGATCTGGACGGTGGTGACAGCACTCTCGACCTGGCCGGGACCCTTTGCGCCGCTGGGCGGGCGCTGGATGCTCATCGATGTCTAGGATGGCCGTGCTGATCATCACGCTGGCGGTATCGGGCAAGCTCCCGGCCCAGAGCGCCGATGCGTGGCGCGACTCGACCTACCGGATTACTCGAGAGGTGCGAAGCGTCCGTGACTCGATAAGCAAGACGGATCCAGGAATCGAGGAGATCGCACGCCGTCCGGGACTCCTCGTCTCCGCTTCGCCGAAGCACCGGGCGATCGCCACCGAAGTCCTCGCCCGCTTCGACTCGGCGAGACGGCACTGGTTTGGAGAGGCAATGCCCGGGGTGAGCGGGTTCCGAATCATTCTTCGCAGTGGCGACACATGGTCATATGGGCGGCGGGCCGGGAGTCCCCAGTCCCTCACTATTGCCGGACTACCCGACACCGGGGCTGCCCCGCGCGCAACGCCGATGGTCCTCCAGGAACAACTTGGGAATGCGGAGAAAGCGGCGCGAGGATTCCTCTTCGAGTACGCCGGCATGATGATGGGTTCGACCGACGATGCAGTCCGGCGCTGGCTCCCCGCCGGCCTGCTCTTGAACCTCCCGGACGAATCGCGGAGGGAACAGGCGATGTACGCGCTGGTCACCGGAGACGGAAAAGCACAGCGCCACTGCGTGCGCGGGGATGCCGGCGCCTGTGCATACGCCCTGGGTCTCCGGCCCACGACAAATCCGGAGGCCGGAGGACAGTACTACGCCCTCGCTCGCGCTGATCTTCTGCTCAGCGCGCTCGAGCAGGGTGGTCAGGGTGGGTGGGAACGGCTCGGCGCGCGCCAAAGCGGCACCATAGAGGAGCGTCTCGCCGAAGCGGCGGGCATGCCCGCGGATTCACTGCTCATCCGCTGGCGCGATGGCCTTCTCGCGCTCCAACCCGATCGGGGACCTCTCGACGTCTCCACCGCCGCCGCCCTCCTTGGCTGGAGCGCTCTGGTGCTGGCAGCCGGACTGGGCATCGCCCGATGGGTGTGATCCTCAAGCGCCTGGGCGCCACGGCCCTGGTCCTGGGTGTGCTCTACGCGACCTTCTTCCGCGCCGGCGCACCGGCGGATGAGTCCACGAGCGATCCGCGCTACGGTCGCCTGGTCCAGCTGATGACGCGCCAGCGGCAGGCGATGGTGCTTTGGTCCGCGCTCGCGGCCCGCGACTCGGCGCTCGTCCGCGTTGCCACGATGACGATCGAGCCGGGAGAGCCCCAGATCGTCGCGGCCGGCTTTCCTCAGGGGACGACATCACCGGAAGCGGCGGCTATCATCCGGGACCGATGGAAGTCCGTTGGCGCTCCCGATCCGTCCGCTCGCGTGCTCGTGCTCCTCTCGAACGATGCGGTGTTCGATTCCCTCAGACCTCAGGTGTACCCCTATTCCGGCGCGCTCATCGTCCCGACCCGGTCATCGGACGTCTGCGTGGCGATGTCCTATGGGAGCCTCGACGCTCGGGGGAACATCGATATTGTGAATAGCCAGCTCGACCTGGCCCTCGCCCCCTGCCTCCTGCGGGCTGCCTTCGGTCCTCCGGGCACGGGGGTGAAGAGCTGGCTCGAGCAAACACGCTTTGCTGCCGCTCAATCCAGCTCCTGGCTCAATCGACCCAAGGCTTTCCTCGACGGCAGCGGCCAGTCTCCCTGGCAGCCGATGTATGATGAAACCTGGTCCGCGCTCTACGCGATTCGCTCGTGGCCGGGCCTGATCAGCCGGCCCGCAATCGAGATCACGATGATGTTCGCGCCACCGTACGTGATGGGGGGACCGGCGCTCCGCTGCCTGGAGGGAAACCACGCCGAATGCGCCAGGACGGTGCTCGATTCGGTGTCACTGGTGGACGGATTGCCGCGCGACCTCACCTTCTTCTGGGGACTAGGCCGGACATCCCGTCGCGCGATCCTCTCGATTCACCCGCTCGGCAACTGGTTCCTCTCGGACGTGATCCGGGAGGAAGGACGGGAACGGTTCGCCCGCTTCTGGAAATCCGATCAGCCCTTTGAATCTGCTTTCCGCGACGCGTTCGGACAGGAGCTGGGCGCGTGGACCCGTGCGTGGGGCGTTCGACAGAGGACGAGGGTCTGGGATGAACGATATTCGCCAAAGTCCGTGATCCTCGGCGCTTCGCTCAAGCCGTCGTGGCTGCTCCTGGTCCTTGGATGGACAGCCGTCGCCGTGCTGATTGCGGCGTGGACCTCGGAGAGGCGGCAGGTGACTGCCTGACAGGATTCCTTATTCTTCTCTGATCCACTACTTCAGCGATAACCGGCACTTGGTCATTCGCGCCGCCGTCCCCGCCGACGCAAACGTCCTCACCGCACTGGCCCACCGGGCCAAGTCGAGCTGGCCATATCCCGCGTCATGGATCGCAGAGTGGCGACCCGACCTCACATTGACCCCCGACTATCTCGCCTCTCACTTCGGGTTCGTCTCGATGCTGGACGGCCGGCCGGTCGGTGTATGCGTTCTGGAGGAAAAGCCCGCGGGCTGGTCGCTGGAGCACTTCTGGATCGAGCCCTCGGTCCAGCGCCGGGGCATCGGCAAACGACTGCTTTCGCACGCGCTGGCCTGGGCGGCCGAGCGCGGCGGCGGCTCGGTCGAGGTCATCTCCGATCCACACGCCGAGCCATTTTACCTCCGGCAGGGCGCGCACCGCGTGGGGACGCACCCTGCCCCGATGCCCGGCGCTGCCGACCGGGTCCTTCCTGTCGTGCGATTTGACTTCCCTGCGCAGCTGGGGCGGCAGGCTTCGAACCTGCAACCTCCCGGTTAACAGCCGGGCGCTCTGCCAGTTGAGCTACACCCCAAGGACGTCGGCGAGCGGCGTGCAGAATAATACTTCGGCGCTGCGGAACGACTCGGCCGGGCGCTCTGCTAGAGCCCAAGGGCGCCGAGGGCAGCAACCAACCGGTCGCGATCGGTGGCGTTGTTATAGAGGTGCGGCGTCACCCGCAGCGATGGGCCCCGCACACTCACGTAGATCCGCGACTCGGCCAGCCTACGGCTAAGCCCGGGCGGAATGCCGCGAGGGTGACGCAGCCCCAGGTAATGCCCCGCCCTCCGATCGGCGGACACCGCGGTGAATCCCATCGGCTCCACCGCGCGTACGATGGCGGCACAGTACCCTGCCAGCTCAGCCTGAATTGCCGGGATGGTCCACATCTGAATCTGCCGGAGTGCCTCGCTCACCATCGGCATCAGGGCAAAGTTCGACGGCTCACCGACGTCAAAGCGCCGTGCACCGGAACGGAAGCCATCGCGATAGCACACCAACCTTGAAAAGTCCTCCGACCCTTCCCGGGCCATCCAGCTGAATTCCAGCGGAACTCCATCGTGCCACCGGGGTGACACGTAGAGGAATCCCGTGCTGTAGGGACCAAGCAGCCACTTGTAGCAGGCGGCCACCATGAAGTCGGGATCCACCGCCGCGAGATCGAGCGGCAGGGCGCCGAGCGATTGGGTCACGTCGAGCGCCAGCGCGGCGCCCACCGCATCGAGTCCCGCGCGGATGCGCACCAGGTCGAGAAGGCCGCCGTCGGTCCAATGACAGTGGGGCAGCGCCGCGACAGCGGTCCGGTCATCGATCGCCTCGAGCACCACGCGGGTCCAGTCATCATCCGCGGGACGCGGCAGCAGCACGGCTTCCGCACCGGTGGCGCGGGCCCGCTCCCGCCAAGCGTACGTGGTCGAGGGGAACTCCTCGTCCAGAAGCAGGACCCGCTGGCCGGCATGGAGCGGCACGTTGTGGGCGGCGATGGCCATGCCGTAACTGGCGGCCGGAATCACCGCCACGGTATCGGGCGACGCGCCGATGAGCGCCGCGAAGAGCGCGCGCGGTGTTTCGACCGATTCGAAGAAATCGGCGGGCGTGATCTCCCAGGGCCGGGACTTGCGGCTTACCGCCTGTACTCCTGCCTCCCGCACACTCCGAAGCAGGGGCGACATGTAGGCACAATTGAGGTAGGTGACGTCCTCCGGAATGTCGAACAGCCGCCGGGAAGCGAGTCCATCAGCCATGCGGAGAAATCTAGCGAGTTGCCCCCCGGGTCCCCTGCGTCTTGACCCCACCCCGCAGGTTGGGTAGCCTCACCACACCGTGCGAGTCTTCGCTCTCGTCCCTGCCGCAGGCCGAAGCGAACGCTTCGGCAGCGAGAAGCTCCTGGCCAAGTGGCATGACCGCGAGCTGCTGGGGCATGTCCTCCTCAAGCTGAACGGCGCGCGCGCCGCGGGCTTGCTCGCCGGCATCGTCGTCGTTCACCGCCCTGACGATGACGCGATCCGCTCCCTCGCCCAGGAATACCGGGGCTACCCGGTCGCGGTCCGCGATCCGAAGGGCGAGCTCTCGCTCTCCCTCCGCACCGGCATCGATGCCATCGTGCAGCGGGGCCCGGCGCAGCAGCGGGAGGCGCTCCTCATCTGCCATGGCGACCAGCCCCTCCTCCGGCTCGACGTGATCCACGCCGTGGTCGATGCCTGGGCGCATGGCGGCGCCGTCGCCGCGCGCCCCGCCTATCGCGAGACGCCGGGGGAGCCCGGACTGCCCATGCTCATCGACCGAAGCCTCTGGCGTCTCGCGAGCGAAATGCGGGGAGAGAGCGGCTTCGCGCCGGTGCTCGCGAGCCATCGTATCGCGGTGCGATCCATCTCGGTCGGCGGCAGGAATCCCGACGTAGACACACCGGAAGACCTGGCGGGTCTGGAAGACGCCCCCGCGGCGGCGGCCGGCTGATGCGCGGGCTGCTCGAGGAATACGAAGCGCTCGCCCGCTCCGGGCGGGTGGGGCGGGCGGTGGTGATCCAGGTGTGGGGTTCCGCGCCCCGCCCCGAAGGGGCATCGCTGCTCGCCACCGAAGATGGCCGCATCGCGGGATCCGTCTCGGGCGGATGCGTGGAGACGGCGGCAGCGGAGGAAATCCAGGCCGCGATCCGGCGAGGCACGCCGAAGCGGGTCGGTTGGGGAGTGACCCACGAGCGCGCCTGGGAGATGGGCCTCTCCTGCGGCGGACAGATCGAAGTCTTCATTGAACCCGAAGTCCGCGCCGAGGTGCTGCTCGCAGCACGGCGTGACTCGGGCTCGGTGGTCGCGACGGTGATCGGCGGCGCGGCGCCCCTTGGCTCGGGGCTGCTCGTCGCGGAAGACGGCACCCGCCGCCGCCTCGGAGAGCTTCCCGCCGTCCTCGAGGATCCGGTTGCGAATGCAGCGCTCGCCGCGCTGCCACGGCTCGAGAGCCGGGTCGTCACTCTCGAGTCCCCCGCGGGGGCCGTTGAGCTCTTTCTCGAGGTGTTCCCCCGCCGGCCGACGCTGCTGGTCTTCGGCGGCGTGCACATCGCCATGGCGCTCACCCGGATGGCCAAGCCGCTCGGCTTCCGCACCGTCGTTGCCGACGGGCGGGAGGCGTTTCTCACCCGGGAGCGCTTCCCCGATGTGGATGAGCTGATCCTCGGCTGGCCCGAGGAAGTGTTCCAGCGGGTTGGGCTCGACGCAGCCACCTGCGTCTGCCTTCTGACGCACGATCCGAAATTCGACGAGCCGGCGATTCAGCTCGCCCTGCGCTCCCCCGCGTGTTATGTGGGCGCGATCGGATCGCGCAAGACCCAGAAGCTGCGGCGGGAGCATCTCGCGGCCGCCGGCTTTACGGAGGCCGACATCGCCCGGCTCAAGGGTCCGATCGGGCTCGACATCGGCGGCCGCACGCCGGAGGAGATCGCGCTTGCGATTCTCGCGGAGATCACCGCCGTGCGCTACGGCCGCGCGGGGGCCGGCGCGCGGTAGCTCGACTGAAGATCGAGCGCTTCGGCGACCGTCGACCAAGACGCCCCCGCCTTCGTTCCACCACCGACGAGGAGGATGCGATCGCCCACCAGGAGGGGAAACACGCCGTGACGGGCCGTGGGCATCGCTGGCCCGCTCCGCCACCGGTTCGCGACGGGATCGTAGATGTCCACTCGGCTGTACACGCCGCTTCGGTTGGCGCCCGGACCGTCCAGCGTCTCCCCTCCGAAGACCCAGAACTCCCGGCCGTCGTATACCGCCTTGCCCATTCCGCCCCGGGCTTGCGGCAGCCGCGCCGGCGCGGAATCGTTTTCCCCGCTGGCCACCCATGTATCGGTGCCAGGGTCGTAGATCTGGACCTCATCAAACCCGTTGGCGACCGTGCTATGATCGCCGCTGCCGGGACCGCGTCCGCCAAAAACGAAGAACCGGCGGCCATCCGTCGCGGCGGCGGCGTGGTTCCTCGGGAGCGGCATCGGCGCGATCGGAGTCCAGGTCTCAGTTGCCGGGTCGAAGCGCACCGCTTCGCTCGTCGTCCCATGTTCCCCGATCCCGCCGGCCAGGTAGATTTGCGACCCGATCTGTGCCGAGGCGATGGATCCGCCGGCGAACGGCATCGAGGGGCCGAAACGCCACATATTGGTGGCGGGATTGTAGATCTGAACCATCCCCGCCCCTCGATCGATCCCGCCGAACAGGAAGAGTTGACCGTTCCAGACTTCCGCCGCGTGGTGGTTGCCCGTGGCCGGGCGGATGGCGTGTTGCTCGATGGGTTCCCAGTGCCCGGTGCCGAGATCGAGTGCGAGCGTCCACGGTTCACCGTCCCCGACCAGGTAGAACCGGCTTCCGATCGAGGCGGCGGACACCTCCCCCAGCGCGACAGGCGGCGGCGGTGCCGGTCTCCATGGCATCTCCATGCGTTCGCTCCACACAGCGACATTGTCGGGGGACCTGGTCCCCCCGAGACCTACGAACATCCGTCCACCGATCAGGGCGGCGAAGGGTGAATGGAGCGGCTTGGGCAGGGGCGGAAGGGCCAGCCATCGGTCCGTGACTGGATCGTATTCGGTGACGTCGCCAACGCTCGCGCGTCCGATCGCGGTGCTGCGTCCACCCAGAATCACAATTCGTCCGTCACGCACCAGGGTGGATTGTTCGAAGTGGGACCGGGGAAAGGGCAGCGGTGCGACCTCTGTCCAGGAATCGCTTGCGGGGTCGTATCGGTGAACCCAGGGGAGATCGAGCGGGACCGGGTCGTGCGGATCGCTCCCTCCAATCGCATAGATCCGATCCCCGACGACCGCGGCCCCGAGGTGACCGCGCGGCTTGGGCAGCGGGGCCGCGGCAACCCACCTTCCCCCTCCGGCCGAATCGGCGGAACCCAGGACCCAGTGATCCGCCCGACTCGCGGTACGATCCTCGCCGTACCCTCCGAAGTAATGCAGCGTGCCGTGGAGGGCCACGAGCGCGCCGCCTCCCCGCCGCGCCGGTAGCGGCGGCCCGGGTGTCCACCGGTCGTGGAGCCACTCGTAGCGCCACACCTCGTCGGTTGCGGGTCCGGGGTGATCGCCGACGAAGCCGCCCGCGAACCACACCGTGTCTCCCAGGAGCGCAGCATTGTTGTGGGTCCGAACGCTGGGCAGGTCAGCCCTCCGCGTCCAAGTCTGTCGTTCGGGGTCGTACACCCAGACCGCGGCGGAGGCCTGAATGTTCGCGTTGTGGAAACCGCCGAAGAGGTAGATGCGTTTGTCGAGCGTCGCAACTGCGGACTCGTACCGAGTCATCGGTGCATCGCGAAGTTGCGTCCAGGCGTCCAGCCTCCTGGGTGGGGCGGGGGCTCCACTCAGCCGGGCGAGCAATCCGGGGTCCAGGCGTCGCCCGGCAAAGAAGCCGATTCCGAGCGCCACCATGAGGCCGAAGCCGGTCAGAAACATCGGCAAATGTGCTCTGGGAATCGGCCGCACGGCAGACTCCTACGGTTGGGGATCGGGGAGTGCGAAGGCCATCAACTTCGCTCCATCGCCCCGCCCGGTGGCGATCAGGACAAACTGGCGGCCTGCCGCGGTCCGGTAGGTCATCGGATTGGCCCAGCCAACCTGGCCCAGCGGGGCGCTCCAGAGAACCGCACCGGTCCGCGCGTCCAGGGCGTAGAACACATGGCCGCCCCCGCTAAGAAAGAGAAGCCCGCTCCGGGTGACAAGTGGACCCGGAGGACCCGCCACTCCCAGCGCCGGGAGCTTAAGCGCACGCAACTTCGGGTGGAACCGGACCCCAGGCGTATCACCCAGTGTGACCTGCCAGCGGATCTCCCCGCGTGGGAGATCGATGGCGGTCAACGTGCCGTACGGAGGCCGCACGATTGGGATCTGAACATCCTTCGAGA
Organism: uncultured Gemmatimonas sp.; assembly: GCA_964439025.1. Taxonomy (GTDB): domain Bacteria; phylum Gemmatimonadota; class Gemmatimonadetes; order Gemmatimonadales; family GWC2-71-9; genus JABFSM01. The sequence continues at coordinate 72,691 of CAYTMW010000004.1, forward strand.
ACGGGCGCAGCAAGCCGCCTCGCGTGGGGAGCGCCAGATCCAGCGCAGCGTTCGGGTCGACCGATGGATCTAGGACATACCCCGCTCCCGCGCTCACGCCCGCGCTGTCTGGCCGTACCAGTCGCGCGAGCGTGGGTCGGTTGGTCGCCTTGACGTACAGCATGCCGGTTGCCGCGTCGAACGCGCCACCGCCCCACCCCGCCCCGCCGATCCACCCCGGCAACACGACGGTTCCCGCGAGTGAGGGGGGCGTGAAGAGTGGTCCGAGGCGGTGCGAACGGAGCGCAGCCCGTGCCATGGCGCGAAGCTCCGGCGTGAAGTCGACCAGGTCGCTGTCGGAGATGCCCTGTCGGGCGAACGCCGGTGGGCGGGTCGGCACCGGCTGCGTCGGAAAGGCGACTTCGCCCGGCACGTCGCTGGCCGGGACTGGTCGCTCTTCGATCGGCCAGAGCGGCTTCCCGGTGACGCGATCGAAGGCGTACAGGAATCCGGTTTTACCGGGGAGCACCACCGCGTCGATCTGGCGTCCGTCGATGCGCAGCGAGATCAGCATCGGCGGGGAGGCAGGGTCGTAGTCCCAGAGCCCGTGATGCACCAGCTGGTAGTGCCAGACCAGTCGGCCCGTCCCGGCCTCGAGACAGACCAGCGATTCTCCGTGCAGTCCGGCGCCTTTCCGGCGGCCGCCGTACCAGTCGTTGGTGGGCGAGCTCACCGGCAGATAGAGCAGCCCGCGCGCGGTATCCACGGTGAAGGGAGCCCAGACATTCGTGTGGCCGATCCGCTCGCCGGCGCCCGGCTCCCAGGTGTCGCCCCCCGGCTCACCCGGGCGCGGTATGGGGTTCCACCACCAGATTCGCCGGCCGGTCCGGACGTCGAATGCCTGGACCTCACCGGTTGGTGGGCGATCGTGAATCAAACGATCGGGAATGGCGCTGCCGAGTACCACCACGTCCTTCCAGACAACTGGTGGGGACGATTGGCCGTAGTGGCGTGGATTGACGGGCCAGCGGAGATCGCGTGTGAGATCAACCCGGCCGCCGGCACCGAATGAAGGAATCGGCCGGCCGGTCGCGGCATCGAGGGCGAAGAGACTCGCCCGGGAGTTGAGAAACACGCGACGCTCACCCGGAGCGGACCAGATCGCCACACCCCGGTGGACAAACGTCGGATTGTCGAAGCCCATCGATCCCCCCTGCGCCGCACCGGGATCGAATTTCCAAAGCTCGCGTCCAGATGCGGCATCCAGCGCGACGACGCGGTGATATGGGGTGCTCAGGTAGAGCGTATCCCCCAGCATGATCGGCGTCGCTTCGAAAGAGCCGGGACGGATCCGCGTCCCGCTCGAGTCCGCCATCCCGCGCTCGCCGGTACGCCACGCCCAGGCGGCCTCGAGTCCCGCGACGTTCGCGGGGGTGATGTCTTCGAGCGGGGAATACCGCTGGGCGCCCGGGTCTCCCCCATACACGGGCCACTCGATGCGGCGCGCCGGATCGAGCGACGGAGCCGAAGCGTCCCTCCCCGGTGAGCCCGCTTCAGCGCCGCAGCCGGCCGCGACAAGGAGCCCGCATGCGGCCAGGGCAGCGACCATTTTCCTTGGCATGAGGGGATGAGTTGGCAATTCCTGGGCCTGCAAGGGTTGAGCGATCCCCACTTCCAAGAATTCCCGATCCGTCCGCGATCTCAGACAGCGGGTCATGGCGCTGTATCGAGAGGAGGTGGCGGCGCTCGAGGCGCTCGGCAAATGGCTCTGAGCTAGAACCCCTGCTTCTCGTCCGCGCTCGGCCCGTAGCTGCCGGGAATCGCGACGTCGTTGAGGCGCAGGTAGACACCGAGCTGGGCGCGGTGATGGATGAGGTGGTTCAGCATGAAGCTGCGCAGCACGGCGATCCGCGGCATGCTGAGCAGCGTCTTGCCGCCCGACTTGAGGGTCCAGATCACCATGAAGTCGCCGTCGGCGGTTTTGCCGATGGCGGCCCGGGCCGCGGCGACGCCGTCATCGAACGTCTTGAGTGTCTCGGTTCGCGTGGTGAACACGCCTGGCTGGAAGGGTGGGGCGCCCACCGGGGCGAAATCGAGCTCGGTTTCCGTCAGGGTGGTCGTCCCCCACCCCGGCAGCTCGGCGACGTGACCCGCCAGCCGGCCGAGCGTCATCGATTTCGGATGCGGCTTCCAGTCGTTTTTCCCTTCGGGAACGGCCGCCAGCATCTTGCGGGTGGTCGCCATCTCGTGATCGAATTCGGGCAACATGCTCTGGGCGATGGACATCGGATCCTCTGAACAGGAATTGAAGGGGGACCGTAACCTAAACTATGGGCGCGCCCGGAGCCGCTCCCGTTCCTTTTCCACATACCATTCCGCTTCCCGCAGCAATCCCTGGGCATCGAAGAGGACGCCGTCCTTGATGGTCCATTCGACGCCGCCGTGCTTCCACTGCTCCCCGCGTGGCACCAGTCCGGCCACGCCGTACCCGCGCCCGTACATCACCTTGAAGTTGTCGATCAGGTTTCCGTTCACCACCGCGAGGTCGGCGCGGCAGCCGACCCGAATGCCACAGTGCTGCTCGAGCCCGAGGGTCCGATAGGCGTTGGTGGTCGCCACCTTGATGACGTCGAGCGGGTGGATGCCCGTCTCCTGCATGAGCTCGAGCTCCCGGATCAGGACGATCCCGCCGATGCCCCCTTCATCGCTGCCGGCGGTCAGGATGCCGCCGCGCTCGTGAAAGGTCTTCACCCATTTCATCCAGATCTGGAAGTTCCGCTTCCAGTTGATCTCGTCGGAGGTCTTCCACTCCCGCTTGAAGGCGCCGTGCACGCTGGTGTCGGGACCGGCCGCCACTTCCGACGGATGCATCAGGGTTTCCTTGACCGGAAGCCCGACGCTCCGCCAGACGTCACGGTTGTCTTCGTACACCGCCATCGTGGGATCCCAGTTGGTTCCGTTCTTGATCATCTTGTCGATAACCGCCGAGAGCCGCTCCGGCAGCTTGTCCGCCTCCGACCAGAGGAGGCCGGCGTATCGGAAGCGATCGAGCTCGTCCCAGTAGTTGTACTCGGTGGGAAAGTGCTGCGAGCCGGCGAGCGCGGCATCGGGAATCCCGTACCAGTGCTCGATGCTCCGGACTCCCGCATCGGAGGCGACGGCGGCATCGCTCTCGGAGACCTTGAGGTCGGTCATGGTGAACATGCCGAGCTTGTTCGATTCGTCGGCGATCGCCTGGAGCACGTCGGGATAGTGACCCGGGCTCTTGGAGACCTTCACGCAATCGGCGCCGAGGGCCTTGAACTCCCGCACCATCGCTCGGGCCTTGTCGGGTGTGTTGCCGACATCCCAGCGTCGGAGCGGGAGCGGCCAGCGCTGGCAGAGCACCAGGCGCGGCGCCACCAGCTGATTCGCCTCGGCGAGCCGCCGCTGCTCGGTCATCAGAGTGAGACCCGCGCCGGTGCCAGCGTCGCGGACCGTCGTGATGCCGTGTCCGAGGTAGAGACGGTAGGCGAAATCGAGCCCGCGGGGTCCGAACCCGCTCCGGGCCGGCGGGAGATGGGCGTGCATCTCGACCAGCCCGGGGATCACGTACTTGCCCGCCGCGTCGATGATCTTGTCCCCGGTGGGGCGCCGGAAGCCGGGACCGTACCCCGCCGCGTTGACCGGATCCATGAGCACGACGTCGACGATCGTGTTGCCTTCGATGACGATGTCCACCGGACCCTCGGGCGGCATCGCCCGGTTGGTGCCGGGGGTGCCCCGCCCTGAGATGTACGTGGCATTGCGAATGACCAGGCGGCGGTATTTCTCGCCCTTGAGGGTGCCGAGCGGAAGCGATCCGGGTCCGTTGTTGGGAACCGCGAACGATTCGGGCGTCTGCGCGGCAAGCCGGGAGGCACCGGAGTCGAAGAGCACGATGCCCAGGACGGCGACGGCAGCGAGTCGGATCAGCATCAAGGTTCTCGTCGTGGGGGTTCCCTCCAATATGGCGACAAAAGGCCGGCGCGTGGGCGCCGGCCGACGGGGACGTCGGCAGGGCGGAGGGCGATGGCAACCTGGCATTGGTGATGGACACGACCTACCGGATCCCGGCCCGGTCGCTCTTGACGATGGTCTATGCCGCACAGGGCAAGTCGGCAAAGGCGGCGGCGCAAGCGGATACGCTCCTCCGGGAGATGGGGGCGGGAGACCCTTCGCCGAGCGGCTGCTCGAGCGGGCCAGGCCCAGGGGCGCGACGCTCTGGTTCTACATGCAGAGCCGCGACGGCTCCGCGCTACCCTGCCGACGAGAGCCGCCGGACCGCGACCACGAATCGTCTCTGCGCGGCGGGGTTCTTGACCGCGACAAAGATTGTGTCGTCGCCCGAGATATTGCCGAGAATGTCGGGCCAGGCCAACCGGTCGAGCGCGGCGCCGACGCGGTTGGCCTCGCCCGGCGGAGTGTGCAGCACGATGAGCGCGTCGCCCGCCGGCTCGATGGTGAGGACGCCCTCCGCGATCCGGCGCTCATCGGGATCGTGACGCGGCCTCTGCGCGAGCGCCGCCCGGTAGTAGGCTCCGTCCACCTTGACCAGGTGAAGCGCGGCGATATCTCGACTCACCGAGGACTGCGTCACATCCCACCCTTCCCGCGCAAGCGCCTCGGCCAGCTCTTCCTGGGTACGGATCGCGTGGGTCGAGATGATCTCCAGGATCTTGAGGTGCCGCTGGCGCCGGTCTCCCGTCATCATCGTCCTCGACCCGCCAGCCGGTCCATCGCCGCGTGAAAGGTCCGAAGCTCGCGCTCACTCCACAGACGGGCCCGCTCGAACCGGCGCCACGCTTTCTCGAGACCGAGCCGTCCGAGTCCGCCACTTGACCGCCGTCTCGACGCCAACCGGTGCGGGGAGGGGGACGGAAAGCGCTCTCCCCGCTTCAAGGCTGCGGCGACGTCGCGATAGGCCCGCCGGAACGGCACGCCGGATTCCACCCGTCGCATCACTTCGTCGGTCGCGAGCGCGCCGCCCGCGAGCAGCTCGGCTCCCCGGGCCCGGTCGACCTCGAGCTGCGGAATCGCCAGCGCCAGCATCGCGAGCATCACCTGGGTGCGGCCGAGCCCGCGGATGAGCGGCTCCTTGAGAAGCTGAAAATCCCGGTGATAGCCGCTGGTCAGCTTGGCGCGGATCGCGAGCACCGCGGACAGATCCGCTTCGAGCGCGGCGACCCGGCCCCGGGTCAGCTCGAAGAGATCGGGGTTCCGCTTGTGCGGCATGATGCTCGACCCGGTGGCGAGACGGGCCGGCAGCCGCAGCAGCCCGAACTCCTCGCCGCTCCAGAGGATTACGTCGTTCGAAAGACGGGACAGATCATGGCCGAGCTGGACGCACCAGAAGAGCGCATCGGCCTCGAGCTTCCCTCGTCCATTCTGCACCCCGGCGACATTGTGATCGATGCTCCCGAAGCCGAGGGCCCGGGCGGTCGCTTCGCGATCGAGCGGAAGCGGCACACCATAACCCGCGGCGCTCCCGAGCGGCGATCGATCGACTCGCGCCCAGAGGCTCGGCAGAGCCTCCACGGTGTCGAGAATCCCCTCCGCGAGAGCGGCGGCCCACAGCGCAGCCGAGGAGGGCATCGCCCGTCGCGTATGGGTGTAGCCGGGCCAGAGGGCGCCCTTGTGGAGCTCGGCGAAATAGAGCAGCGCCGCCGCCACACCGAGCGCACCGATCTGGAGCGCGAGAAGGTTGTCCTTCAGGAAGAGCCGGATATCGCAGGTGACCTGGTCGTTGCGGGAACGTCCGGTGTGCAGTCGCTCCCCCGCCGATCCGACCCGCCGAGTCAGCCAGAGCTCAACGGCGGAGTGCGCGTCCTCGTGCTCGGGCCCGATCACGAGACGGCCACTTCGCACCGCGCGCAACGCGGCGCGGAGCGTGGTGCGCAGCTTCACATGATCAGGGCGGGTGAGGAGTCCCGACGCGCGCAGTCCGTCGACGTGGCCGAGACTGCCGAGCACATCCCAGGGGAGGAGATGCGTGTCCCATTCCCGGTCGTCGCCGATGGTGTATGCGAGCATGAAATCGTCGAGCTCCGCGCCAGGCGACCACAAGGTCTTGGACGGCTGGCCGGCTGGACGGCGAGGACGGCTGGGTCGTTTCACGCCAGGTACTCCTTCGCGACCGCTGCGTAGAACGAGCGGGCTTCGGTCACCTCGGGCAGGTCGACGTACTCATCCGGCGTATGGGACCTGCGGCTGGTGCCGGGACCGCACTTGACCGCGTCGGCGTGCCGCACGAACACCCAGTCGGAGCAGGTGGGACTGCCGAAGCTTTCGATCGACGGCCGAACCCGGCGGATCGCGTCGAGCAGCGGCGAAACCGCAGGTGTCTCACAAGGCACCAGGCGGTCCGAGGTGATCACCAGCTCGCACTCGAGTCGCTCCGCCAGCGCCTTCGCGAGCTCGTCATGCGGCCACGCCGGCGTACTACGGATGTCGAGCACCGCCCTGGCCGCGGGGGGTGTCACATTCCGGCTCACTCCCGCGGTCAGCATGGTGGGGGTGACGGTGGTCACTCCGAGAATGGGGTGAGCGCGCTCGTGCACCAGTCCGTCGAGCCGGGCGAGATCCCTCGCCAACACGGTGATGGCGTTGGTGAAGACACCATCGTCTCCAGCATAACCCGCATGGCGCTGATCTCCCCGCCCGATCAGGTCCGCCATCATGAGCCCGCGCTGCGCCACCGCGGCGTGGAGATTGGTTGGCTCCCCCACCACCGCGGCATCGACCCGTCCGGCCCGCTCGACCGCCTTGCCCATCGTGGTGTTCCGGGTTTCTTCCCCGTAGCCCATGATCACGAGAAGCCGGCCCCGCCCGAGCGCACCGATGACGTCGGCTGCCGCGAGCATCATTGCCGCGACCGAAGCCTTCGCGTCCCCCGACCCCCGCCCGTAGAGCCGGGTTCCTTCGACAGTCGGGGTGAACGGATCGCGGGTCCACCCTTCGCCCGGGGGCACCACGTCGAGATGACTCAGGAAGGCCAGCGTCGGGCCAGGGCGGCCGCTGTCCACCGTCATGGTGACGGAGGCGTCATCGCGCACGACGCCGAGCCCCGCCTTGCCGGCGGTTTCGGCAAGGAACCGCGCGATCCCTTCCTCGGTGCCGCTGACCGAAGGGATTGCGACCAGCTCCTTAAGTAGCGCGATCTCCATCGGCAAGATCGACTCCGAGGTAGGTGGCCTTCTCTTTCCGTCCGACGATCATCGTGCCGGCGCCCGAGCCGGTAAACACTTCGAGCAGCAGAGAATCGTGCACCCGGCCGTCGATGATGTGGGTGCGCTCCACACCGCCGGTGGCGGCGCGAATGCACGCTTCGACCTTGGGCCGCATCCCTCCGGCGATGGCGCCGGACTGGAGGAGCACCTCAAGGTCGTCGGGGTCGGCGAAGGTGACCAGACTTGACGGGTCGCTCCGGTCGCGGAGCACCCCCGGCGCGCCGGTCAGGAAGACGAGCTTCTGCGCCTTGAGGGCGATGGCGAGCGTCTCCGCGACGGTATCGGCGTTGACGTTGTAGACATTCCCTTCGCCGTCGCCGGCGAGAGACGCCACGACAGGCACGAACCGCGATTCGATCAGCGTGAGGATGACCCGGGGATCCACGCGATCGATGTCGCCCACGTGCCCGTAATCGACGATGCCCGTGCTGCCGTCATCGGCGGTCACGCTGCCCGGCGGCCGCCGGTGGGCCGTGATCAGGTCCGCATCCACACCCGAGACGCCGACGCCCTGCACCTGGTGGCTTCGAAGCGCCGAGAGCAGGTCGGTCGAAAGGAGTCCAGGGTACACCATTTTGGCGACCTCGAGCGCCGCGTCGTCGGTGACCCGGCGGCCGGCGACCAGTACCGGCTCCTGCCCCAGCCGCCGCAGCACCGCGGATGCCTGCGGGCCGCCGCCGTGCACCACCACGATCCGGATGCTCAGCGAATGAAGCAGCGCGAGCTGCGCCGCGACATGGTCGAGCACCTCGGGATCGCTCAGGACGTCGCCGCCGAGCTTGACGACGAAGACGTGATCGCGGTAGGCGCGGACGTAGCGGAGGGCGCCTTTGAGGCCAGCAATCCCTTGGGTTGAGTCAATCGTCATGCGTCGTTCCTTGTCGTGTGAGCGGTGAGCGGTGAGCAGTGAGCGGGAGGCCCCGGCAGGTCCCGCTCACCGCTTGCCAATCAGCTCCAGGAGCAGCGCCCGTTGGACATGCAACCGATTCTCCGCCTGGTCGTACACCGCGCTCTGCGGCCCGTCGAGCACCGCGTCGTCGATTTCCACGTTGCGCCGGACGGGGAGGCAGTGCATCACGATGCTCCGGCCCGGATCGGTCATCCGCCACTCGCGGTGCGGCGTCCTCAGCGCGCGCTCCTCGTCGGGACGGCCGAAGGCCGAGAGCGCGCCCCACGATTTGACGTACACGGCGTCGGCGCCGGCCAGAGCTTCCTTCCGGTCCTCCGTGGCGTGCACCTCTCCGCCGCGCGCCTTCGCGAGGGATCGGATAGCGCGCATGTCGTCCACGTCGAGCTCGAATCCGGGGGGATGCGCGATGTGCACGTCCATGCCGAGCTGCGCGGCGGCGAGCGCGGCGCTCACCGGCACTGCCGTCGGAAGCGGCTTGGGATGCCAGGCCCACTGCAGCACGAATGTTCTGCCCCGCGGGTCGCGCAGCCGTTCCTGGAGCGTGAGTGCGTCCGCGAGTCCCTGACAGGGATGCCGTCGCACCGATTCGAGGTTGATCACCGGCTTCTCGCAGTACCGCGCGAAGTTGCGGATGATCCGGTCCTGGCGCTCGATGCTCCAGTCGGTGCCTTTGGGAAAGCTCCGCACGGCGAGGGCGTCGGCGTAGCGGCCGAGCACGCGCGCGGCGTCGATCAGGTGCTCGACCCCGGTACCGTCCATCACGGCGCCCGGCTCCGTCTCCAGCGTCCAGCTGCCCTTCCCCGGCTCCAGCACGAGGGCGTGCCCGCCATGGAGGAACATCGCGGTCTCCATGCTGGAGCGGGTGCGGAGACTCGGGTCCAGGAACATCATCGCCAGGACCTTCTTCTCGAGTCCTCCGGGCACCTCTCCGCGCTTGACCCGCGCGGCGAGCGCGAGGAGCCGGTCGATCTCCTCAGGGCTCCACTCCTCAGTGCTGATGAAGTCGCGCTTGGTCATGACAGGACCCGGTGCAGCGCGCCAAGGAGCAGGTTCGCTTCGGCGGGCGAAAAGGTGAGCGGCGGGAGAAGCCGCACCGTCGCCGGATCGGAGGCGGTTCCCACCAGCACCTTTTCATTGAAGAGCGCGCGCTGCACTTCCGCGGCGGGACGCGGCATCTGCAGTCCAAGCAGAAGGCCTCGCCCCCGCACTTCGGCCACACCCAGGCGCGCGGCGCCGGTCCGGAGCTGGCTGGACACCTCCTGCACGTTGGCAAGCAGCCCCTCCCGCTCGATGACGTCGAGCGTGGCGAGGGCGGCGGCGCAGGCGACCGGCCCACCGCCGAAGGTGCTCCCCAGATCTCCGATCTTGAGCCCGCTAGTCAGCGCGCTCGTGGCGACCATCGCGCCGATCGGAAATCCCGACGCCAGGCCCTTGGCCATGGTGATGATGTCCGGCGTGACGCCGAACGCCTCGGCGGCGGTAAAGCGTCCCGACCGGCCGACGCCGCACTGCACCTCGTCGAAGATCAGCGCCGCCCCGGCCCGGGTGCAGGCGCGGCGCGCCGCCTGGAGGAATTCCTCCGAGCAGTCGCGCGCGCCGGTCAGACCCTGCACCGGCTCGACGATGACCGCCGCGGTGGTGTCGTCCACCATTCGCTCCATGGCCGCTGCGTCGTTGAAGGGCGCCTTGATCGAGAGAGGCATGCCCGCGCGCAGGGCGCCCTCCTCGTATTTGGCGCCGTCGGTGACCGCGAGACACGCGGCGGTCCGGCCGTGCCATCCGCCGGCGACCGACACGATCTGCTGGCGGCCGGTCATCTTCCGGGCGAGACCCAGCGCGTTCTCGTTCGCCTCCGCACCGGAATTACAGAAGAAGACCTTGGAGAGATCGCCCGGACACTGGGCGGCGATCCGCTCGGCCAGCTCTTCGCGCAGAGGATGCGGAACCGCGGTGGAATAGAATATCAGCGTCGCGGCCTGGCGCTGGATCGCCTCGACAACATGGGGATGACAATGGCCGGTCGAGGCGACGGCGTGACCGCCGTACGCATCGAGCCACTCTTCGCCCTTCTCGTCCACCAGCCATGCGCCGTGGCCCGATACCGCGGTGAGCGGCATCTGCGCATAGACCGGGAGCCAGGCTCTTCCGTTCAGCATGGGAAGATCCCCGCGAAGCGGAGCCCCGCCGTCTCCTCGAGTCCGAGTGCCAGATTCATTGCCTGCACCGCTTGTCCCCCGGCCCCCTTGATCAGATTGTCCACCGCGACGGTGACCTGCACCTCGCGTCCATCCTCGGATGCGGTGGCGTGCATCAGGGCCATGTTGGTCCCGACGACGTGGGTCAGCTCGGGGGGCTGCTCCAGGAGGCGCACGAAGGGCCGGCCCGCAAAGGCGTCAGCATACCGCTTCGCGATTGCCGCGGCGCTCGACGGGTCGGCGAGGGTCGCGTGCAGCGTCGCATAGATCCCGCGCACGAACGGTCCCGAATGTGCCAGGAGTCGGGCCGAGGCCGTGGCGCTCCCGCTCCATTGCCGCCACTGCTCGACGATCTCCCCCTCGTGACGGTGGCCCATCACCGAGTAGGCAAAGAGATTATGCGCCCGCGCCGGATGATGGGTGGTGGGTTTGGGATGGACGCCCGCCCCGCTCGATCCCGTCACCGCGAAGACGGCGGGAGGCGCGGCGAGGGGGAGCCCTGCGAGCGGGTAGAGCGCGAGCTCGGCCGCCGTCGCAAAGCATCCTGGGGCGGCGAGCGCAGTGGAGCCGAAGAGCCCGGTGCCGAGCACATCGGCCAGGGCGTAGCGGAAGCGGTGCACCAGCCCGGGCGCGGGGTGCGCGCCGTAGTAGCGCTCGTGGAGACGGCCGTCGCGAATGCGGAAGTCGGCCGCGAGGTCCACCACCAGTCCGGGGCAGGCATCGATCAGCTCGCCCATGAGCTGCGACGACTGTCCGTGCTCCAGCGCGAGGAAAACGACATCAGCATGCTTCGCCGCTTCAGCCGCCGACGCGCCGGAGAAGCGGGCCTCGGTGAGGAGCGCGAGCCCCGGATGCGTGGAAGCGACCGGCTTCCCCGCCTGGCTCCGGCTGGTGGCGACGCACTCGCGCACCTCGGGATGCTGCAGGACGATCCGGAGCAGCTCGCCGCCGACATAGCCGGCGGCGCCGATGACGGCGACTCGCATCAGGCACCCGCCGCGAGCGCGGCGTCAAAGGCGTTCCGCACCGTGCCGACCAGGCCGGCGGCATCGCACAGCGCGTTGTGGGCCGGGAGCCCGAGATGCCGGCCGATGTAGTCTCGCCCCACCTGGTTGTCGGTGGCGGGTCCCGTAATGCAGGTGATTGGGAGTCCGTACTGCTCGGTGTAGAGCCGCTGCGCGCCCCAGCAGGCAACCGGGTCCGGCGCGGCCATGACATGCCCGACCGCGAGCGCCATCAATCCGGGGTCGCGCAAAATGTCCTGCACGCCATAGTCCCCGAGGATGCCGTCGCCCAGCTCGGCAACGATGAGGTCGGGCCGCCCACCCCGCTCCTTCGCGAGCCGGTTGAAGATGCCGCGCGCAACCGGCACCGTCATCCCGGCGTGGGTGCTTGCCGCGCCGGCGTCGTTGAAGGTGAGGGCGGCGACGGCGCCGGCGTCGAGCATCGAGAGCGTGTCGCGCATCAGCGAGACCCCGGTCAGCTTGCAGGCGCCGACCCGGAGCCCCGCACGGGAGAGCCCGCGAACCAGCTCGGTGGCGGCGACGGTCTTGCCGGCGTTCATGCAGGTCCCCGCCACAAAGATTACCGGGACATTGCATTCGAGCGTGTCTGCCGGAGGAATCGCGCCATCCACGATTGTGGCGGGCCGGCCGATCCGGTCGCCCAGCTCGGGGAATGCGAGCACCGCGCCGAGGACGTCGGCCTGGAACGGCGGACCGATGTCGGGATTGGACGACGTGCAGCGTCCCAGGATCCCGCCCAGGTTGAGCACGTTGATCACGTCGCCCACGGCAATCTCGTGGGGGACCTCCCCGGCATAGCCGCGGAGCGCGCGACGGGAGCCGAGCGTGCCCGCCAGGACGTCACCCGCGCGGAGCGATACCATCCGCCCCGCCGGATCCTCGACGGTGTTGTAGGAAGACTTGTCCTCGAGGATCCGGACCGCGAGAACGTAGCCCTCGCGCGCGACGATCTCCTCGCCCACGATCACATCGGGCGCGAGCCGCGCATTCCGGGTGGACGAGGCGATCCGGTCGAGGCGGACACGGGTTGTCCGGACCATGTCAGTAACCTGTGACCTGTGACCCGTGACCTGTGACGTCCGATTCACCCGCCCTCCCCGCCCGCTCGGCCAGCAGCGACGGAATCGCGCCGATCCGCGCAAAGGCACGTGCTTCGTCGCCGGTCCAGAGGCGATTCTCTTCGCCGTAGGTCGCAACGGAGCGGTCCATCATGGAGAAGGGGCTTCGCGCACCCGTCACCATGAACCGGCCGGGGGCGACGCGGACCCGGGTTTCTCCGGTAACGCGGCGCTGCGAGCTGGTGAGCAGCGCCTCGATGTCACGGAGCGCGGGGTCGAAATAGTGGCCCTCGTGCAGCCGATCGCCGTAAAAGCGACCCAGCTGGTCCTTCCAGAAGACTTGCCACTTGGTGAGAACCAGTTTCTCGAGCTCGCGGTGCGCGCCGATGAGCAGGAGCGCGGCTCCAGCTTCGAACCCGATCCGGCCCTTGATGCCGAGCGCCGTCTCGCCGACGTGGATGTTCCGGCCCAGTCCGTATTCCGCCGAGAGCGCGGAAAGCTTTGCAATCAGGTTCGGTCCCGAAAAGGAGGCATCATCGAGGGTGACGGGGACGCCCTTCTCCCAGCCGATCACGATCTCGACGGGAGCGAGCGCACCGGCCGGTGGATCGAGCAGCTCGGCGGGTGGCCCGGCCCAGGTGTCGTGGGTCCAGCCGCCCCCCCAGGTGGTTCCCCAGAGCCCGGCGTTGACGCTGTAGGCCGACGCCTTGGCCGGCACCGGGAGCCCGCGCTCCTCGAGATAGGCGATGGCGCGCTCGCGGGTGAGCCCCTCGTCGCGAATGGGGGTGACGATCGCGAGCTCGGGCGCGAGGACGCGCAGCGCGATGTCGAAGCGCACTTGGTCGTTCCCCGCCCCGGTCGAGCCGTGCGCCACCGCCTTGGCGCCGATCGCCCGCGCCACCTCGATCACCGAGAGCGCCTGCTGCGTCCGCTCGGCCGCCACCGAGAGCGGGTAGACCTCTCCCCGGAGGATGTTGCCCTGAATGAGATAGGTGACGAAGCGGGAGAACACCTCGTCCCGCGCGTCCACCTCGTGATGCTCGACCGCCCCGACCGTCATCGCCTGCCGGCGAATGGCCGCGCGATCCTCGGGCGAGGCGCCACCGGTGTTTACGTACACCGTATGCACCGCGTACCCCTGCTCGGCGAGCCGGGGAACGCAGTACGAGGTATCGAGCCCGCCGGAGAAGGCCAAGGCGAGAGGGGTCGTTTGCATAATGCATAATTATGCAATGACGCCGCGGAAATGCAAGGGGGTGGGGGATTACCGGGGCGGTCTCACACTGAGCGCCCCGAGCAGCGCCCCGGTCGCGCCCGCTACCGCGCCGGTCACCCCGGCAATCAGAACGTTCTGGAGGGGCAGATGGCCGAGCAGCGCGAACCCCAGCGTGCCGAGCGCGCCGGTCAGCGCCGCGCAGGAGGCGCCGCCCCGAAGCTGCATCGAGAAGCGGGTGCTGCGGGCGGCGCGAGCAAAGAGGAATCCGGTCAGCGCCCCGGCCAGCGTTGCGCCGACAGGATAAAATTTGCCGGCCTGCAGGGGCTCGATCAGATGCACCAGCAGCACCAGCAGGCCCATGAGCATCGCGCCGACGATGGTGGTCTTGAGCCGCGCCCTCGCGACGCTCGGAGCGGCCGCCGGCGCGGGTGTCGCGACGGAGCTCAGCGCACCGTGGCCGTGCACTCGATCTCCACCCGGGCGCCCAGGGCCAGTCCGGAGGCGCCCATCGCGCTGCGGGCCGGCTTGGGTCCCGGAAAGAAGGTGACGTACACCCCGTTCATCGTCCCCCACTCCGCGATGTCGGCGAGCATGACCAGGCAGCGCACCACCCGGTCCATCCCGGAGCCGTTGGCATCGAGCACCCGCTTGATGTTGCTGAGGGTCTGGCGGGTCTCCGCCTCGATCCCGCCGGGTATCAGGCGGTTGGTGCTGTCGCTGCCGATCTGCCCCGCGAGATAGAGCATGTGCCCCACCCGGACGGCGGGAGAAAACGGGAGAGTCGCCGCCGCGCCGGTCGGAGTAATGTATTTCACTTCGGGCGGCTTGTCCTGCGACCAGAGTGTGGCAGGCGCGGCCAGCATCATCACCAGCGCGGGGAAATGCTTGAGCGAAGGAGGCATGGGGGCGTCACGGTTCGAGTGGAGGCTCACGCAGAAAAGCGGCGTGCGAGAGTAACTTCTGTCCCGGCAAGGCATCTGTCAACGATTTGGTGCTGGGTGCTGGATGCTGGAATCCCCCCAGTATCCAGCATCCAGTAACTCACCGTCAAATCAAGTAGCTCAACTTGAGGAAATAGGAATCCCGCTCGCGATCGAGGCGGCTGAACCGGAAGGATTCCGGCTCCCACAGCGTGCTCCCGTACCCGAGGTAGATCACCGTGCCCGGCGTCGGCAGGTAGGAGAAGAGCCACTACCGCTTCGCTCAGCGTTACGCTCAATGCCTGCATGGGGTCTACTTTGCCTTACGATGAACCGGACTGGCAGATTCAAGCCGGATCGACCACAGTTCTGGGGATGGGAATCGTAACCGGACTGCTCCTCGCGCAGGCGCTCATCACGCCGGGGGACAGTCTCACGCTTGCTGAGGCCCTCCGGCTCGCCCGGGAGCACCGGGGAGTGCTGCCTGCGGCCGCTGCGGGGGTTCGCGAAGCTCGCGGCGCGAGGCGGGTGGCCGGAACGATTCCCAATCCGGTCGTCTCTTACACCTGGTCGGAGTCGCCGCCGAAGAGACAGGTCACGCTCGACCAGCCGCTCGGCTGGCTGGTCCGGCAGTCCGCCGACCGGGGGACTGCGTCGGCGCGGATCGACCGCGCGCTCGCCGATAGCACCCAGCTCGCGGCCGATCTGACCCGCGAAGTCAGGCGCGCCTTCTACGGCACCCTGGCTGCCGGGGCGCGGGTAGTCGCCCTGCGAGCCCAGGCGCTCCTCGCCGATTCGCTGGTGACGCTGGGCCGCCGGAGGGTGGCTGCCGGAGACATCTCCCCTCTCGAGCTGGAGCAGATCGTCCAGGAGGCGGCCCGAACCGCCCACACCCTGAGCGAGGCGGTCGAAGCGCGCGCCGTGGCGATGATCCTCCTGGCGCGCACCCTGGGAATTTCGGATACGACGCGCATCGCGCCCGCCGGCAACCTGGCCGACGGTCTCGATTCCCTCCCGGCGGTGTCTCCGGTTCCCACGCGATCGCTTCCGCGTGTCCAGGCGGCCTTTGCCGATTCCGCCGCGGCCGCTCGGGCGTTTGCCGGCGCGCGGAGGGGACGAATCCCGTTTCCCTCGGTCCATATGGGCGTGGAGTGGGATGATCCGTCGGTCGCCACGCAGCGCTCCTTCCTGAGTTTCGGCGTCGCGATTCCCTTTCCGCTCTGGAACCTCGGCAACGGCCAGGTGGCCGCGGCCCGGGGGGGAGCCGATCGCGCCGCGGCTCTCGCGCTGGAGACCGCGCTCGATCTGGAGCGCTTGGCACGCGAGCAGACCGTCCGGGTCGAGCACCGGTGGCGGCGGGCCCATCTCGCGCGGGACAGTCTCCTCCCCAGCGCCGCCCGAATCCGCGACGGAACGGTGCGGCAGTATGCCGCCGGACGCGCCACCGTCCTCGCGGTGTTCGACGCGTTGCGGGCCGAGCAGGACATCATTCTCACCGTGATCAACGACCTGCTGGCCTTCCAGGAGGCTCGGGCCGACCTCGATGCCCTGCTCGGGCGGAGCGACTGACCGATGGCGACATCCACACGCCGAGTGGGATGGATTGCTCTCGCAGTACTGACGAGTGGATCCTGCGCGAAAACCGCCTCCAAGCCGGCGGCCGCCGCCAAGGTGGAGAATGCCCACCCGGAGGGGACCGTCCCCACGGTGACGCTCAGCGACGACGCGATCAAGCGGCTGGGGCTCGAGGTAGCCGAAGTACAGATGCGCGCGGTCAGTGCGATCCACACGGTAGGTGGCGAGGTGATGGCCCCGCCCGGCTGGGCGATCGCCGTTTCGGCGCCGGTCGCGGGGATCATTGCCCGCGGTTCGCCTCTGCCGCCCGTCGGAAGCGCCGTCGCCGCGGGGGCGGTCCTGTTGCGCATGATCCCGATCGGATCGCAATCCGACGCGGTGCGGAGCCGGGAGGACCTTGAGGTCGCTCGCGCCAGGGCGACGAGCGCGCGCGCCGAGGCCGAGCGCATCCGCGCGCTTCACAAGGACGGCCTCGCCTCGACCCGCGACCTCGAGCAGGCAGAAGCCGCGCTGCAGGCGGCCGAGGCCACGCTCCGCGCCACGGAAGCGAGGCTGGGAGCGCTCGAGGGCGGAGGAGCGGCCGGCGGTGTGCCCGCGGTGGCGATTCGCGCTCCCTCGGACGGCCGCGTCACCGAGGTTCATGTCGCCGCCGGTGAGACCGTGGGCGCCGGCGCACCGCTGATCGGTCTGCTGCGCGATGGACGGCTCTGGATCAAAGTGCCCCTCTTTGCCGGCGACCTCGCCCGCATCGCGCGCTCGGAGCCCGCCGCGGTACGGAGCCTCCGCCTCGCCGACACCGACCGCGCCCCGCTCGCGCGTCCGGTGGCAGGCCCGCCGTCGGCCAACGCCGCGAACGCATCGGTCGATCTCTACTACGAAATGATCGGAGCGGGCGCCGTCCTCCAGCCGGGCGAGCGGGTCGAGATCGCACTCCCACTCAAGGAGAGCGAGGGACCACAGCTGGTGGTCCCCTGGTCCGCCATCGTGCGCGACGCACAGGGCGGCACCTGGGTATACGAGCGCACGACGCCGAACACCTTCTCGAGGCGCCCGGTGATCGTGCGCGGGCTGGTGGGTGACTGGGCGATTCTCGACCGCGGCCCGCCTGCGGGAACGGTCGTGGTGAGCGTCGCGGTGGCCGAGCTGTTCGGCACCGAATTCGGCACCGGGAAGTAGGCGCCATGCGCTGGCTTGTCGAGCATGCGCTCCGGCTGCGCCTGCTGGTGGTGGCGCTCACCGTCCTCGCGATGGTGCTCGGCGTCCAGGCCTTTCGGACCCTCCCGCTCGACGTGTTCCCGGAATTCGCTCCGCCACTGGTCGAGATCCAGACCGAGGCGCCAGGTCTTTCGGCCCTCGAGGTGGAACAGCTGGTGACGGTCCCGCTGGAGCAGGCGCTCAACGGCACGTCGTTCGTGGCGACGGTGCGCTCCAAGTCGGTGATCGGCCTGTCGAGCGTGGTGCTGCTGTTCGCGCGCGGCACCGATCTCCTCACCGCGCGGCAGCTGGTACAGGAACGGCTGAGCCGCGCCGCCGCGATACTGCCGGGGGTGGTGCACCCACCGGTGATGCTCTCGCCGCTGTCGTCCACCAGCCGCGTCCTCAAGATCGGGATGTCCTCAAACACGCTGAGCCAGATGGATCTCACCACCCTGGCACGGTGGACCATCCGGCCCCGGCTGATGTCGGTGCCCGGAGTCGCGAACGTGGCCATCTGGGGCCAGCGGGACCGCCAGCTCCAGGTGCTGGTCGACCCCGAGCGGCTGGTGGCGCACAGCCTCACGCTCGCGGAAGTGGAGCGCGCCGCGGGCGACGCGGTCGCCATCGGAGCCGGGGGATTCATCGACGGCCCGAACCAGCGGCTGCCGGTCGCGCACCGGAGCCACGTCCTGACCGCGGAGAACCTGGGACTGGCGACGGTGGCGTTCCGGGGCGCCGCGCCGCTGCACCTGAGCTCGGTGGCGGATGTGGTCGAGGGGAGTCCGCCGCCGATCGGCGACGCGATCATCAATGACGGCCCCGGCCTCCTGCTCATCGTCGAGAAGCAGCCGTGGGGCAACACCCTCGCGGTGACCGAGGGAGTGGAGCAGGCGCTGGAGACGCTTCGCCCCGCCCTGGGAAACGTCGCGATCGACCCCACCATCTTCCGCCCCGCCACCTTCATCGAGATGTCGCTGCACAATCTCAACCGCGCGCTGCTCATCGGCTGCGTGCTGGTGGTGATCGTACTGGCATTCTTCCTGGCGGAGTGGCGTACCGCCGTCATCAGCCTGCTCGCGATCCCCCTTTCGCTCGGCCTGGCGATGCTCCTGCTGCAGTACCGGGGCGGCACACTCGACACCATGGTGCTGGCCGGCCTGGTCATCGCACTGGGCGAGATCGTGGACGATGCGATCATCGACGTCGAGAATATCGCGCGGCGCCTTCGTCTGAACCGGACCTTGCCGAACCCGGCATCCGCGTTCACGGTCGTGCTAAACGCCTCGCTCGAGGTGCGCAGCGCCGTGGTGTTCGCCAGTCTGATCGTCATTCTGATTTTTCTTCCGGTCTATTTCCTCGGCGGACTGGCGGGGACGTTTTTCCGTCCGCTCGCGGTGTCGTACACGTTCGCCATCGCCAGCTCGCTGCTGGTGGCGCTGATCGTGACCCCGGTGCTCTGCCTGCTCCTGCTCCCACGGGCGCCCGACACAGCGAGGGAAACCCGGTTCCTCCACTGGCTGCGGAACAAGTACCGGGCTCTCCTCCCCGGCTTTCTCGACCGCTCACCCCGCCTGCTGCCCATCACCGGCGGCGCCGTCCTGGCCGCCCTGATCATTTTCCCGTTTCTCGGGCAGGAATTCCTCCCCCATTTCAAGGAATACGATTTCCTGATGCACTGGGTGGAGAAGCCGGGCACCTCGCTCGACGCGATGCGACGAATCACCATCCGGGCCAGCAAGGACCTCCGCGCCATTCCGGGCGTCCGCAACTTCGGGGCGCACCTCGGGCGGGCCGAAGTGGCCGATGAGGTCGTGGGCGCCAATTTCACCGAGCTCTGGATCAGCCTCGATCCAAAAGTCGACTACGATGCCACCGTCGCCAAAGTGCAGGCGACGGTGGACGCCTATCCCGGCCTGGTGCGCGATCTCCTGACCTATCTGCGCGAGCGGATCAAGGAGGTGCTCTCGGGGACCAGCGCAACCCTGGTGGTGCGGCTCTTCGGTCCCGATCTCGATTCGCTCCGCACCTCCGCCGCGGACGTGGCCAGGGCGATGACGCCGGTGCAGGGACTCGTGGATCTCAAGGTGCAGCAGCAGGTCCTGGTGCCGCACATCGCCGTGCGGTTTCGTCCCGGGGACGCCGATCGCTACGGACTGACGGCCGGCGACGCCCGCCGGCAGATTGCCACGCTGGTGCGGGGCACCAAGGTCGGAGAGATCTTCGACCAGCAACGCACCTTTGACGTGGTGGTATGGGGCCGTCCGGAGTTGCGCCGGGACATCTCGACGATTCGCGATCTCCGTCTGACGACCCCCACTGGAGGACTCGTCCCCCTGAGCCGGGTCGCCGATGTGTCGATCGCGCCGACTCCCAACGAGGTCACCCGCGAGGGAGCCTCACGGAAGCTTGACATCACCGCCAACGTACGGGGCCGGGATCTCGGCAGCGCCGCGCGCGACGTGGAACGCGCGGTGCGCGCACTCCGGTTTCCGGCCGGCACCCATCCCGAGTTTCTCGGTGAATACACGGCGCGCAGGGAAGCCAGTCAGCGGCTGCTTGCGCTCGGCGCACTTTCGCTGATCGGCATCTTCCTGATTCTGCATTTGGACTTCGGCAACACCCGGACCGCCACGCTGGTCTTTGCCTCACTGCCGTTCGCGCTCATCGGCAGCGTACTCGCCGTCCTGGTGTCGGGCGGCAGCCTCTCACTCGGGTCGCTGGTGGGATTCGTGACCGTGCTCGGGATCGCCGCACGGAACGGGATCATGCTGGTGAGCCATTACCGGCATCTGGAAGAGACGGAAGGACTCGCATTCGGGCGGGCGCTGGTCATGCAGGGGGCGGAGGAGCGGCTCAGCCCGATCCTGATGACCGCGCTGGCCACGGGGCTCGCCTTGGTGCCGCTCGTCGTGGCCGGGAGCAAGCCCGGCCACGAAATCGAGCACCCGATGGCGGTCGTGATCCTGGGAGGGTTGATCACCTCCACGCTGCTGAATCTCTTCGTGATGCCGGCGCTGTATCTGCGTTTCGGAAAGCGCCGCGATTAGCCCTCGCCCTCCACCTTGAGAATCGCGCCGGTTTTCGCGTCGACGTGGACTTCGGTCACGCCATCCTTGCCCGCGACCTTGATGTCGAACGAATAGATCAGCGCGCCGTCTTCCTTTTCGAGCTCGGCCTTGGCAATGCGGCCGGGAACCCGCGCCTTGGCGATCGCGACGGCCGAGTCGGCCGGGATCGCAGCCTGGGCAAAGAGGCCGGTTTCTTCTTCGGTCACGACCGCGTCGGGCCCGGTGTCCGGAATGTTGCGCGAGCACGCCGCGAACACCAATATGCCGAGCAGGCCAGAGCAGAGCATTTTTCTCGTCATCGTCGGGACCTCGGTGTATGGAACTCGGAATTTACTCCTTCGCTGAAATGACGCCCGAACCCGCGGCCGGCAGCACAGTGGGGGCGGCGCGGCACGACCGAGAGAACAAAAATCAGTTTCTGACCGAGCGCACCGCCAGCTGAGCTTCGAGCAGGGCGAGCTGCTTCTCAGCCAGCTCGCGCTGCCCCTCGGCGAGCTGCCGCCGAAGGTCGGCCTCGGCGCGGCGGGCCTCCAGCACCCGCCGGGTCTGCCGGATCAGATTCTCATCCAGCTGACCCAGCTGAAATACTCGCACCGCCGAGTCTGCCTCTGCCGATTCGGGGCCAGTGCTCCGCAGATCAATGAGCTGGAGCTCGGCATCCGCCGCTTTCCGGTATTCGCGGGCCACCTCCCGCGCCAGCTCGGCGGTCCGGATCGTGACCTCATGCACGTCATGCCAACGTTCGAACATCCTCAGGCGGACCTCGCGCGCCTTCCGCTCCTCCTCCAGCGTCTTCCGGTCGCTCTCCCGCTTTTCCTTCTTGGCCAGTTCGAGCCGCTTCTCGATCGCCTTGATCTCGATCTTCTGAATGTCGATGAGCGCCTGGACCCGCACCTCCTCCTGGCGCGCCTGGTCGAGGAGCTGCCGTGCCGCTTGCTCGTCCGCAGCGGCCTGCCCGGCGCGGCGCCGCAAGTCGTCGGGAGCGGAGAGTACGACGACCCGCGCGACAGAATCGTTACTTGCCCCCGTCATGCCTTGCGCCGGGAGCGTCCGGGTCCCGAACAGGAGGAGGAGCGCTGCCACCGCCAGTTTGCCGCCACGCCTGCTCTGCGTCCGTGTCTGGATCATGCTGGCCCACCTCCGCGAGCGTCCATGATTATATCTCATCCGTGCTCGCCGGGCGCATCGCGCGCGGCAGCGGCGGGGCCGGCACCCAACACTCACCTGAGGAGGCCGTATGGATCTGCTGTGGACGCTGGTCGTGGGCCTGGTGGTCGGGGCACTCGCAAAGTTCATCATGCCGGGCAAAGACCCGGGCGGGATCATCATCACGATCATCCTGGGCATTTGCGGCGCGTTACTCGCGAAGTTCCTGGGCCAGGCGCTCGGGCTCTACGCCGAAGGGCAGCCGGCGGGCTTCATTGGCGCCATCATCGGGGCCATCCTTCTCCTCGCGATATACCGCATGATCAAGAAAAACAGGCCCTGACCCATCCCCTCTCATAGGAACCGGGCGATCCGCTCCACCGAATGCCGATGGTGCGGAAAGCCCGGCTCATCACTCTTCCCGATCGCCACCAGCGCGGGAATGGTGACGTGGCCGGGAAGGCCGAGCAGCTCTTTCACCTCCTCCGGATAAAACTCGATCATCGGGGACGTGTTGTAGCCCATCGCCTGGGCCGACAGGAGCAGGTAGCCCAGCGCGATGTAGGCCAGTCCGTGCGCGTAACGCTGCCGCTCCTCCACGGGCTTGGCCCCGAAGTTCTTGAGGAAGCTCGACCGGGCGCGAGCCCGCCCCGCCTCGTCGACCCCGGGGTGGATCATCTCGTCCACCGTCGCCAGCACGTCCTCCATGTCGGCATACAGCACGATCAGGGCGCGCGCCGACGCCACTTGCGTCTGGTTCATCGCCGCCGGAACCATCCTGGCCCGCAGCTCGGAGTCCCGCACCACGACGAAGCGCCACGGCTGGAAGTTGTCCGGCGAGGGCGCGAGGCGAGTCTGCCGAAGGATTTCGCGCAGATCCTCTTCCGGCACATCCTCCTGCACATACTTGCGGATGGCTCGGCGCGATTCCGCCGCCTCGCGGACGGTCATGGTGGAAGGTGCGGGCATGGGTCCCTTGGCTGCGCTCAGGGTGACACTCACGGAGACACTACTTCAATCACCACCTCGTCGGTTTGGTTCCCCGCCTGGGCCCTGATGCGGTGCCGTCCGGGAACGAGCGGCAGGCGCGCTCCGCCGACCGGCGCGCCATCCACCCACCATCGGACCCGTGCCGCCGCAAAGCCGCCGGACACCCGGAGCCCGATCGAGGCATATCGCGGATCCACCCCCGGGACGAAGCGGTATACATCGCCGGCGGCAGGCGACGTGATGCGAAACGCCGAGCTCACCGTGTCGGCTGATGCCGCGCGCCGCGCGCTGTGCTCCCCCGCTCCACCTGCGAGCCGGACAGTCGCGGCCCAGTCGGCGTACTGCGCGGGGAGCGTCACTCCGCCGTCACGATGCCAATCGCATTGGGGCAACTCCCCTGTGCCCGGCAGGAACCACTCGGTGGATGCCGGGCACTGCGCGCCGGCACGGAGCCCCGACAGACGGCAGATCGTGACCGGCCGCGCCCCCACCCGCTCGAGTGTCGGCAGCACACCCGGCTCGTGTCTCCGCGCGGCGAGAAGTGTCGCCCGGTGCAGAAGAGGACCCGCCCCGGTGATACCACTCACCCCTTCCATCGGACGGCCGTCGAAATTCCCGACCCAGACGGCCACCGTGAATCCACCCGTCATCGCGACCGCCCAGTTGTCGGTGAAGTGCCGGCTGGTGCCGGTCTTGGCGGCAGCGGGAAATGGAAACTCGAGCGGAGTCACAGGCCCGAACCCCGGAATCCGCGCCACCGGGTCGGCCAGGATATCCACGAGGAGCGCCGCCGCTCCCGCGCTCATCACCCGCCGCGATTCGACGCCGGGGCCTTCATCCATCAGCCAGCGCACCGGGTGCCAAAGGCCGCCGTTCGCGATGGCGCGGTATCCGTTCGCGAGCTCGAGAAGCGTGACGTCGCCGTTGCCGAGTGCCAATCCCAGACCATAGTGCTCGGCATCGCGGTCGAGCGACGCAAAGCCGGCGCGGGTGAGCGTCGCCATCAGCTGGGCGGTACCGAGCCGGCTCGCCAGCTCGACCGCGGGCAGGTTGAAGGAGCTGCCCAGCGCCTCCCGCACCCGCACCGGTCCGTGAAAGCGCCGGTCGTAGTTGCGCGGTGCGTAAGGACCTGTGCTGGTCTGATAGACGGTGGCGATGTCGGGAAGGATCGTCGCGGGAGTGTACCCGCGATCGAAGGCGAGACCATAGAGAAACGGCTTGAGCGCGGAGCCGGGCTGCCGCGGCGAGATCACCATGTCCACCTGGCCGCTGCCCGGCTCGAAGAAGTCGGGCGAGCCGACCCATGCCAGGATGCCGCCCGAGGCGTTCTCCAGCACGATGACCGCGGCGTGACGCACGCCTGATCTGCGCATGGTCTCCACGGTGTGCCGCACTTCCGCCTCGAGCGCTTCCTGCAACGGCAGATCGAGCGGCGTGTGCAGACTTCCCGTCGGGCTCCGGCCTTCGCGGGAGAGCCGCCCGAGAAGCGCGGCGGTGTAGTGCGGCGCGCGGAACGATCGGTTTCCCGACGCAATCAGCGGCGGCTCGTGCGCGGCACCTTCGGCCTCCGCGGGCGTGAGCGAGCCCGAACGCTGCATGCGCGCGAGCACCACGCGGCGCCGGGCGATCGCGCGTTTGGCGCTCACCAGCGGGTTGTCGCGGCTCGGCGCGCCGGCCACCGCGGCAAGGAGCGCCGCCTGTCCGGTGCTCAGGTCCCGCGCCGAGGCGACGAAATAGAGCGCCGCCGCCGCCTCGACACCCACGGCGCCCTGTCCGAGCGGCACCCGGTTGAGGTACTGCTCGAGGATGACCTGTTTGGAAAGATGGGCATCGAGCCGAAGCGCCCAGAGCCCCTGCGCGAACTTGCCCGGGATCGATCGCGGCAGCGGCCGGAGAAGCCGGGCTAATTGCATCGGGATGGTCGAGGCACCGGACACGATGCGCCGCGCCCGAAGATCGGCAACCAGTGCGCGGGCCAGCGCCCGCGGATCCACCCCTGGATGCTCGTAGAAGCGCCGGTCCTCCGCGGCGACGAACGCCACCAGCACTTCGGGATCGATCTCCTCGAGCGGAACCCATTGGGAGAGCGATCCGTCCGCGGTTCGCGTCGTCCGAAGCGGCGCGCCGGCGCGATCGACGAGCTCGAGTGTCGAGAGCGCTGGGCGATCGAGCAGCCCCGCGGGAAGCGGTAGTATCACGAACACCACGGCGGCCCCCGCAAACGCGAAGAGCCCGAGCCCGAATCCGAATCCGAATCCGAGCAGCGCGCGGCGGAGACTCATGGTGTTCTGGCCTTCACGGTGAAGACCCCGCCGTCGCTCCGCCCGTAGACCGAGGGGTTGTACATCTCCTCGGCGTGCACCGGCGGGCGGACG
This sequence comes from uncultured Gemmatimonas sp., assembly GCA_964439025.1. Classification (GTDB taxonomy): domain Bacteria; phylum Gemmatimonadota; class Gemmatimonadetes; order Gemmatimonadales; family GWC2-71-9; genus JABFSM01. The sequence continues at coordinate 97,592 of CAYTMW010000004.1, forward strand.
AAAACGCCCGGCGTCGTCGCCCGCGCGATGTAGCTCGCGGTCCAGGCGCCCTTCCAGAGCGCGCGCGCCGAGTACACCACCCGGTCATCGCGCAGCTCCCGGTGATCGAAGGGCGACCACCATCCCCCGTCCCAGCTGCCGAATTCCCAGACCGGCGCGAGCGCTTCCTCATCGTCGCGGCCCGACTCGCGATCCACTCGCCCGCCGGAGGTATCGGCCGCGCCGGGACCCGGCAATCCTCCCACCGTGCGGAGACTCAGATCGACCGCCTCGAGTCCGCCGGGGAGTCCGTCGTCCACCACCACGAAGGCGCGGTCCTCCGGCACGGTGACCCGGATACGCACTCGAACGAGATCGCCTTCGCTGACTTCGATGACCGGTCTCCCGGTCTGATAGTTTTCGTACCACCGCTCCACCACGATCCCGCGGTAGTCGGGCCGGGTGGGAATCTCGCGCGGAATCTGGGTCACCGTCAGGGCGTAATACGCGGGGGATGACGCTCCGGCCCCGTTGGCCAGCCGGAGCTGCAGCGTGCCGCTGTCACCGCGCTGGGTCACCATCCCGGCGAGCGCCATGCTCGAGTCGCGAGCCGAAAGGACCCGCCCACCGCCGCGCACCTCCACAACCGTCGGCCCCGAGGGAGGAAATCGCCTGAGCCAGGCATTCACCGCGCGCACAGCCGCGGCATAATCCTGGGTGTTCCACCACCACTGGTCTCGCTGCCGCACGCGGGACACCACCGTCTCGAACAGCGGCGCGACGAGCGGATGCGCGGGATCCACGGCAAGCGTCGCCTCGAGGAGGAGCGCCGCCGGACGCACCAGCGAGCGGAAGTAGAACCGGCTGATCAGCGAGTCGGGCACCGTCGCGGTACGGCCTTCGAGGGTCACCGCGCGCCATGCCGGCACGAGCAGCCGGCGCGCCGCGGCGAAATCGTTCCCCCGCGCGAGGAGGGTCGCGAGGGTCAGCCGGGACTCCGGCGAGAGCAGCGCGGCCTGCCGGACGAGGTCGTTTTCCAGTGAGCGGTCGCGACGGCCAGCGCGGCTCAGGTAGTCGGCCACCGCGAGCCGCTCGGTGAGCCGGGCTCGAACCTCATTCTCGCCCAACGAAACCAGCAGCACCGCCGCCTGGTTCTGCTTGAGCGATTCGCGCAGAAACTCCGAGATGCCCGCCAGCACGGTATCACGAACGCCGAAGCCAAGCTCCCGCGCCTCGAGCAGCACCGCTCCCGCATGTGCGGTGAGCCAGGGCGAGGTCCAGTCGGTCGCGCTCCACATGCCGATTCCGCCGTTGGGGCGCTGGCGCCGCACCAGGATCTCGACCGCGCTCGCGATCTCGCGGCGAAGCGCCGTGGTATCGCCCGCGCCGGCGCCCGCGAGCCGGCGCGCCCGATAGAGGGAAAGCATCGGTGTGAGGGCGCTCGAGACCTGCTCCGAGCAGTGATAGGGATAGGCGCGGTAGTAGGCCGCGTACGATTTGAGCAGCGCGACGGGCGAGGAGCCGATGCTCAGGGTCAGCCGACTCCTCGTCAGATCGAGTCCGGAAGGAAGAGTGAATACCACCGTGGCGGTGTCGCGCAGCACACCCGAAATGACCGCCGCGGCCGCGCGGCTGGGGGGACGAATCGGAATTTTGACCTGCACCGCGTCGCTGTCGCTCGCGCCTCTGACGTCGAACCGGAAGGTGGCCGAGTCGCCCGGCAGCGCGGTGAATCCGAAGCGGGTTTCCCTGCCCCGGCCCGCTTCGAGCGTGACGCGCAGCACCGTCTCGCCGCCGATGCGAGCCCCCTCCGCCCGGGCGGCGACCCGCACGGTGGGAGTCCCTCCAAGACGGTGGTTGACGACGACACCCGCCTCGAACCGGTCGCCGGGACGGACGAAACGGGGGAGCGCGGCCCGCGCGAGCAGCGGCCGCGTCACGAGCAGCGGCGACTGCCCGTTGCCGTACCGGTCTCCCGCGGTGACCGCGACCGCCATCACCCGGAACGTGGTCAGGTTGTCGGGAAGGGTGACCGTCGCCGTGCCGCGACCGGCGGAATCGGTCACCACCGAGCCGAGGAAGAACGCCGTGGTGCGAAAGCGCGAGCGCAGCACCTCGGCGGCGCCCTCTCCGCCGCCGCCGCCGGGATTGCGCCCCTTGTCTCCGGGGGGCACCTGCGGGGCGACGGACACGAGGTTGCTGCCGAGCCGCATCCCCAGACCGCGAGACCGGTAGATGAGATCGAGGGGATCGGGCGTCTTGTAGTCGGTCAGGGAGAGCACGCCCTCGTCCACTGCCCAGAGGGTGACCTCGCTGCGAACGCCGGTTCCTTCCTGCTGCTTCACCTCGAGGGCAAAGCGCGCGCGCTGGGCCGGACGATACTCCGCCTGATCGGCGCGAACCGACACCGCGAGCCGCTTGCGCTCCGGCGTGACGCGGACCGCTGCGTATCCAACCCGGATGGTTGGACGCCCCGGATCGTCGAGCGGACCCGGGGGCGCGCTGCGCCCGCGCGCCACGACGATCGAGATGAATGCGTTGGGGGCCCAGGCCTCGGTGATCGGGAACTTGAGCGTCGTCGCGCCGTCAGTGATCCTGAGACGGCGCTGCTCCAGCAACCCCTCGCGCTCCACCGTGATCCATGCTTCGGCGTTCGTGAAGGGCGACGCGAAGAGCACCGTCGCGGTATCGCCGATCGAGTAGCGGGTCTTGTCGGGAATCACGTCCATCTTGAATTGCGACTCGTCGCTCCAGGGGACCCACCCCGCTCCCGTGGCCCAGCGAAAGAGACTCGTCACCACGGAGTGGCCCAGTCGGTCGCGCGCGCGGAATTCCACGGAGTAGTTCCCCGCGAGCGCCGGAGTGACGTTGCAGAGGGCACCGGCCGCCGTCGTGGTGACGCGGCACTGGCCGACCGTATCGCTCACCCACTCGCCGACCAGCTCCGACCACCCGTCGTGCTCGCGCCGGACCTGGTGCCATTCCTTCCGGATCAGCACGCCGCTTACGCTGATGCCGTCGAGCCGACGGCCATCGGGGCGGACCGCGATGACACGAATGGCCTGCGGCTGTCCCGCCCGCCAGAAGTACGTCGCCCCCTCCGGCTTGGCGCCGAGATAGAACTCGGCCGGATGGACGATGGTGGAGGCGCTCGCGTAGACGGTCTGCCGATTGACATCGGTGACGACCGCGTCGAGCGTCGCAAGGGTGGCGCGACCCTCCTGCACGACCTTGAGAGGCACCTTGACCGCAAGCTGCCCGCCGGCGTCAAGCGTGTCCACGTGGCTCTCGCTGACGGTGGTGCGGCTCTCGCCCTCGTATTCTTCCCACCACCATCCCTGCGCGCCGACGAAGAATCCCTCTGCATTCGGGATCGAGCTCTCCCAGGGCGAGAGCGCCGATTGCCGGAGCGTCCAGGTGACGCGGGCGCGGCCCATCGGCGCGCCGAAGAGGTAGCGCGCGCCGATATTCGCGACGAGGGTGTCGCCGTCGAAGCGCGCTCCGGTGTCCGCTGTCACGTCCACCAGAAATTCCGGGGGCCGGTATTCTGCGACGCGGTAGCTGGTCTGCGCGATCTCCTGCCACTCGCCCTGGCGCTTGAGGCTCACTCCAACCTGGTAGTACCCGAGCGGGGCTCCGGCGGGGAGCCGCACCGCTTGCTGCAGCGTGCCGAATGCCGACGGCGCGAGGGTCCGCTCGCGGAGCACGCCTTCGTCGCGGTCCTTGAAGATGATCTTCACCGAATCGGTCCGCAGAGGCGTCTTGAGCGCGCCGAGCAGTCCGGTGCGAACGATCGCTTTCGCGAAGACCGAATCGCCGGGACGGTAGATGCCGCGCTCGGTGAAGACGGCGGCCGCGGCGGGAAGCCGATCATCCCCCCAGGCCGAGGAGACATTGAACCGCCAGGGAGATAGATCGGGATCGTACTGATTGATGCCCACGAGCGCGCGGTCCGAGCCCAGCCGCACGTCCACGTAGCCGTCGAAGTTCCGGGTCTCCCAATCGATTTCCCCGTTCGCGTCCTTCGGGAGCGCGGGGCGCTTGAGGCCGCGGAAGCGGGCGATGCCGAGGGAGTCGGTCACGGTGCGGCCGAGCACTTTGCCCTTCGCGTCGCGCAGCAGCACCGCGGCTCCACGCCGCGCCTTCCCGTCGCTCGCTCCCGTCACCCACACGACACCTTCCTCGACGCCGATGCGGGCATGGACACCCAGATCGGTGATCTGCACCAGCGCGATCGGCTGGTTCGGCTCGAGCGGTACCCGCTCACCCGGTGCATCGGGCCGGCGAAGCCTCGGGCTCGTGGCGCGCACCAGAAAAAGAGTCGAAGCGGCGGGGCTGGTCGCGTCGGGCGCGGGGAGCTCGAGACCGTAGAGGCTCACCCGGTCGCGAGGCGCGCCGAGGGGAATCCTCCGCGGCACCGCGCGTGAGGCGAGCGTGCTCCACTCGTCGCCCCAGGAATACCAGCTCTTGCTCAGGAACCGTCCTTCGAGGCTATCGGGAACCGCGATCGTGAGAACTTCAAGTGTGTCGACGTTCACGTAGGTGATGCCCAGCGTCCGCCGCCCCAGCCGCTCCACCATCGTGCGGCCCTGCACGTACGACACGCTTGGCCGGAATCCGGTGGTGCCGAACGCCTTGACCGGGTAACCGGTGATTCGCTGTCCGAAGACGTCGCTGAGGCTGCTGTCCAGGGTGACGAGGTACCCGGTTCTGGGTTTGAGGATGGCATTCACGACCCAGCGCTCGCTCACCTCGGCGGTATCGGCGACCGAGAACTCCACTTTCGGAGCGATGGCGATCCGGCGCAACAGCTCGGCACCTTTCACCGGCGTCGAGAAGGTCAGCGCGAACGGCCCGGTCGGACAGAACTCGCCGCGGCGGCAGGAGGCATCGACCAGCGTGAAGTCGCCGTAGGTCTCGATGCCCCACCGAAAGAGCTCGCCCGGCTGATCGCGGTCGATGAAGGCGGGCGCCACCAGCGCGCCGGTGCAGCCGTGCGGAAGCGGACGCTCAGGAGCCAGCCCGACGACGCGGCGGAACCGATCGAGCGATCGGTCGCGTTCCCAGCCTCCCGCTTCTTTGAACTGCCATGGCGCATCGTCGGGAATCGGGAGCTGCGGACCCGGGCGAAGCGCGATCACCCCGGAGACCGGACAGCCGCGATTCATCTCCAGATACACCATCCGTGCGAGCAACGCCGAGTCGGCCTCGGTGCTGAGGACGAGCCGGAAGCGCGAGTTGGGCTCGAGGAAGCGCGCACTCTGCTCCGGTCCCGCCGGAAGACCGGAGAGCACCCGCGGCCCTCGCACCCGGAACGTGAACTGGTACGGCTCTGCGAGGCTGCTGCCGTCCATCGCCTGGAAACCGGTGGTGACAGTGACCTTGACAGGCGTAGACGGCGGCAGCGCCGTTGCGGGACGAAACCTCACGGTCACCGGATCGCGCCAGTCGAACGTTCCTGGAAATGCGGGATCGATGATCAGAACCGTTTTGGGATCTACCGACCGGTCGAGCGACCCGGCGACAGGACGATCAAAGGTGACTGTGACAATCGTGGCTGGGTCCGCGTCACCTGAGGGAGCAACACGGATCACCTTGAGGGGCAGAGCAGGACCGGCCGCGACTGCAGCGGCGAAAACGAGGAGCGCGAGGCGCGGGGTCATCATGTGGCCTTGGGATGACGTAAACCCTTGCACTTCAACAACGTTCGTGCTTTATTGAGCCTCTCGAAGATCGAGAATCAGGCAACCCGCCGAACCTTTGGGGGAGCGGCGGCTTTGCAGTCAACGTACCAAAGGAGCGGAGTGTATGAGAAGACACCTCGTAATGGCCTCGCTGTTGGCCTTGGTCGCGGCACCGGCGATGGCACAGAACAAGGGCACGATCGAGCTTGGCGCATTCCTCAAGTTTACCGACTACGACAACAGTTTTGGAACGGCACGCAAGAACGCCAACAGTTGGGGCGGGGGTGGGCGGCTCGGGTATTTCTTTGGCTCCAAGTGGGCCCTTGAGCTCGATGGGTCTGGTAATGCCACCGACGTCATCGAGTTCTTCGATGGCTTCGAGAGCACGGCGCTCACCTACTATCCGTTCCACCTCCGACTCCTCTTCAACCAGAAGTTGGGCGAGAACAGCCCGTTTACCTGGATTCTCGGCGCCGGACCGGGCTACAACCGGTATGGCAAGAGGGTGATAAATGAGCCGGGCTTCAAGGGAGACGACTGGGGCGTCGGCGCCCTCACCGGCTTCCGGGCGATGCTGACCAACTGGCTGGCGTTCCGAGTCGACGGTACGCTCGACTACATCCCGTCGCCGAACAACGGCAGCGCTGAGATCGTCGGTCAGGCCACCGGCATCACCGAGGCCGCGCCGGCCAGCAAGAACGTGAACCTGGGCGGCCAGGCGGGCCTCTCGCTCATGCTCGGCATGTGCAAGCGGGACCGTGACGGCACCACGATCACGCCGACCACCGCCACCGTCACGACCAGCGGCACCGTCAGCTTCTCGGGAACCGCCACCAACTGCGGCAAGGCCGACGAGATCGTCTACACGGTGACCGGACCGGGCTCGATCGACCAGACCGGGCGGTATACCGCCACGACGGCGGGCAACGCCAGCGTGACCGCGTGCGGCCGGAAGAACCGGCTCTGCTCGGTCGCCAGTGTCACGATCAATGCGCCGGCGCCTCCGCCGCCGACCACTCCGGCCCGCACACTCACGCGTTGCGAGATCACTCCGGCCACGTCGCAGCCGCGGATCGACCAGCCGGTGTCGTACACGGTCACGCTCTACTACAGTGACGGCACCAGCCAGCCGATGTCCGGCGCCACCTTCGTGGCGGCGGGCGGGAACATCAACGGCAACTCGGTCAGTTGGAGCTCGCCCGGCACCAAGTCGATCACAGTCGACTGCGGCAACGGCGTCACCGGTACCGCCACGGCCGACGTGCAGCAGTTCGTGATCGTGGTCCGCGATTCGGTGTACTTCAACGTTGACAAGACGGTGATCTACCGGACCGACGATCAGCAGCAGCTCAACGAGATCGCCAAGGTCCTGATCGAGCACCCGGACATCCGCCTGGTGATCGACGGTCACACCGACGCCGACGCCTCGGTCCCCTACAACGAGCGGCTGGGAATGAATCGCGCCATCTCGATGAAGAACTACCTGGCTCGCCGGGGTGTCCCGGTCGACCGGATGACCATCATCCTGCGCACGTTCAGCGAGTGCGTGCCGGTCGCGCCGAACGCCACCGCCGAGGGACGCGCGCAGAACCGGCGCGCCGAGCTCCGCGAGTTCGGCAACGAGCAGCCTGGTCCCGGCAATGCAACGTGCGCCGAGGCGGGGCGGGAGAGGAATCCGTAAACTAGGAAATAGCGAATAGCGAGTAGCGAGAAGGGGGGCCCACATCGGGCTCCCCTTTTCGACTTCCCTCCTCACTACTCGCTACTCGCAACTCGCTGATCCCCGGGCTACGGCTCCGGCCGCTCATCGGAGCGCAGCCGAATCAGCATCACCCCACCAATGATGATCGCCGCCGCCACCAGCGTCCGCGGCGTGACCGACTCACCGAGGATCGCCCAGCCCAGCGCCACCGCGACGAGAGGATTGACATAGGCCGAGGTGGCGACTTTGGAAGGTGTCGTCACCCGCAAGAGGTACGTGAAGGCGCTGAATCCGATGATGCTCCCGAACACGATGAGATAGACCCAAGCCAGCATCGCCTTCGGGGTGAAGATCTCCGGCGAGACCCGCGGACCCTCGCCGAGGAAAAGCCCGGCCGCGGTCAGCAGCACACCGCCTGCCAGCATCTTCATGCCGGTGGAGAGCACCGGTGACGAATGCAGCGGAACGGCATGGGCGAGGACCGACCCGCCGGCCCAGGCGAGCGCGGCGAGGGTGATGGCCGCGGCGCCCGCCAGATCAACGTGGCCCCCGCCGATGATTTCCCCCGGCGCCACGAGGAGCGCCACACCGCAGAGCCCGGCGACGATTCCCACCATCGCGGGGAGCGGCGGGCGGCGCCAGCGGTGGTGGCCGCTCTCGAAGATTGCGGTGAAGAGCGGAGAGGTGGCGGCGAGGAGCGCGGTGAGTCCGGAAGGGATTCGCGTTTCTGCCCAACTGATTCCACCGTTGCCGAAGAGGAAGAAGAGGCCGCCGAGGAGGAAGGCCGGGAGCCAGAGCCTTCGGGCGGGCGGCTCGACGCCACGCCAGCGCGCCCATCCATAGAGGAGGGCGCCGGCGACCAGGAACCGGCTTCCCGCGGCGAGAAATGGGGGGAGCGACCCCACCACCACTCGGATCGCCAGGTAAGTGGAGCCCCACACGATGTAAATCGCAGCGAACGCCCAGAAGACGGCCGCCCGCCGCGGCGGGGGCGCGGCGGTCACGCCTCCAGGTACTCCTCGCGGTACATCCGGATCAGCTCGAAGAAGTAGGAGAGCGCAAGCGGTCCGATGAGGAGTCCGATCAGCCCGAAGTAGCTCACGCCGAGCACCGCCCCAACGAGTGTGACCATCGGGTGAACCTCGGAGTAACGCTTGAAGACATACGGGCGGATGACGTTCTCGACGTTGGCTACCACCACGAGGCCCAGGACGACGAGCACGATCCCCGCACCGGGTCGTCCACCCAGAAAGAGCGAAATGGCCGCCGGCCCCCAGATGATCGCGGCGCCGACCAGGGGCAGGATGCCGAAGACCATGGTGACGACGCCCCAGAAGACCGGATCCTGGAGACCGGTGAAGAAGAAACCCGCTCCGACAATGGTGCCCTGGACCAGGGCGATCAGCCCGGTCCCCACGACCGTCGCGTAGGTCAGGGAGATGAACCGCACTTTGAGAATCTCGACGTTTTCCCGGGAGAACGGGATGTACGGCTGCACCCCGCGGGTGAGGACGCCGGGATTGAGCAGGAGGTAGTAGAGGCCGAAAAAGGTGAAGAGCAGATTGAGGGTGAACCGCGTCGCGGTGCCGATGAAGCCCAGCGCGCTCCCGCCCAGAAAGGTGATCAGCTCCTTGCCAATCGAGGCGAGCTGCGGACCCACTTCGAACTGTCCAACCCGGAGGTTCGAGATTCGGGCGAGGAGCGTACTGTTGACCAGTCCCGCGGCCACATCCTGCGCCTGGCCCACCAGCATGCCGATGAGCCAGACGCCCGGAAGCACGATGAGCAGGAATGCCATCAGGATGACCAGCCCGGCGGCGAGTCCGGCAGGCATGTACCGGGCGAGGTCGCGATGCAGCCCGCGAAAGAGCACGTAGAGCACCGGCGCGCCCAGCAGCCCGCTGACGTAGGGCGCCAATGCGATGGCGAGCCCTACCGCGAGGAGTGCGAGGATCAGGGCGGCGCGTTCTTTCTTGGTGTCGAAGATGGCCATGGGGAAAGCTTAGATGCAGGAGGCAAAGAGGCAAGGAGGCAAGGAGGCAAGGCAGCTCACTTTGCCTCCCCCCGCGTCACCCGCTCAATCACTCTCCACACCGTCTCCGCCACCATCCGCTGCCCCCGTGCCGTCGGATGAATCCCGTCGTCCTGATTGAGCGAGTCCACACCCGCCACGCCTTCGAGCAGGAAGGGAATCAGCGCCGCATCGTTCGCCTTGGCGAGCGCGGGATAAATCCCGCGAAAGCGCCGCACGTACTCGGGACCGAGATTAGGCATCGCCTCCATGCCCGCGATGACGAGCCGCGGGGGCGGATCAGCGCGGCGGGCGCGGTCGAGGATCAGCTGAATTCGTGCCCGCACCGAATCGGGATCCTGTCCCCGCAATCCATCGTTGGCGCCGGTTTCCACCACCAGCACCGCCACATGGTCCCGCGAAAGAAGCCACTCGATCCGGTTGAGAGCGCCCGCCGAGCTCTCGCCGCTCAAACCCGCATTCACCACGCGAAAGGGGCGCTCCGCGGAGTCGAGCTTGGCCTGGATCAGCGCCGGGTAGGCAAGGCTCGCGTCGCCGAGGCCGTAACCGGCGGTGAGGCTGGTCCCGAGGAAAACGATGGCGGGACGGGGGTCGGGCTGGCGACTGGATGCTGGATGCTGGATGCTGGAGTCCGCAGTACCCCCTTTCCCATTTGCCGCTTCCCGCTTCCCCGCGCACGCCAACGCCAGCAGCGCAACTATGGTCGTCGATCTAACTATCATTCACCCCTCATCAGGCATCTCTTCGGAGTTCCCCGCATGCTGCGCTCAGAGTCGCTCACTCAGACCTACCTCTCCGGCGGGCGTCCGCTCACCGTGCTGAACGATATCACCTTCAGCCTTGAACGCGGCGGATTCCTCGCGATCGTCGGTCCGAGCGGCAGTGGCAAGACCACGCTGCTCGGCCTTCTCGCGGGGCTCGACCGGCCCGCCAAGGGGAAGGTCGAGCTCGACGGTCATGATCTGGGTGGCATGACCGAGGATCAGCGCGCTCGGCTGCGCGCGGAGAAGGTGGGCTTCGTGTTTCAGTCGTTTCAGCTCATCCCGACGTTGACCGCCCGCGAAAACGTCCAGGTGCCACTCGAGCTTCGCGGCGAGCCCGCGGAAGCGCGGGCGCAGGAGCTGCTGGAGCGCGTGGGCCTGGGCGACCGCGCCGACCACTATCCCGCTCAACTTTCGGGGGGAGAGCAGCAGCGAGTGGCGCTCGCGCGCGCATTCAGCATCCGCCCGCAGATCCTCTTTGCCGATGAGCCGACCGGCAACCTCGACGCACAAACCGGCGCCACCATCATTACCCTCATGGAGGAGCTCAACCGCGAGCTCGGGACCACGCTGGTGCTGGTGACCCACGATCACGACCTCGCCACCCGCGCGCGCCGCACCATCCGCCTCTCCGATGGCCGGATCGTCGAGGACACCGGCGCGTGATCGGACCCCGTTTCGTCCTGCGGATGGCCTGGCGCGAAGCGCGCGCTGGACGGCGGAGGCTCTGGCTCCTCACCGGCGCGGTGACCGCCGGCGTGGCGGCGCTCGTCGCCATCAACTCCTTCACACAAAACCTGCGCACCTCCGTCGCCGAGCAGGCGAAGGCGCTCCTCGGCGCCGATCTCAGCATCACGGGGCGGACGACGTTCTCCCCGCGCGTCGATGCGCTGATCGACAGCCTGATCGCGCCGGACCCGGATACGCAGCGAGCGGCGGGCCGCCGGGCGCTCCAGGTGAGCTTTGCGGCGATGGCCTACGTGCCGAGGACCGCGGGGGTGCGGCTGGTGCAGGTCCGCGCCATCGAAGGTGAGTTTCCCTTCTATGGAGCGATCACCACTGAGCCGGCTGGCCGCTGGCGCGAGCTGCTCACGACCGACGGCGCGCTGGTCGATCCCGTGCTGCTCGCGGCGCTCGGCGCGAGTCTCGGCGACACCCTCGCCCTCGGCAACGCCCGGCTTCCGATTCTCGGCACCGTGCTGAATGTGCCCGGAGACGTCGGCGTGACCTCGGCATTCGGACCGCGCGTCTTCATCCCGGCTCGCACTCTCGACCGCACCGGGCTGCTGCGCTTCGGGTCGCGCGCCGAGTACGCGGCGTTCATCCAGCTCCCCGCCGGCGTCGTGGCGCAGCCGATCCGCGAGAAGTACCGGATGCCGCTCCGCGCGGAGCGGGTGGGCATTCGCACCGTGGAGGATGACCGGGAGAATCTCTCCGACGCGCTCTCCCGGCTCGGCAACTATCTCGGCCTCGTGGCGCTGGTCGCCCTGCTCCTCGGCGGCCTCGGCGTGGGCAGCGCGGTGCATGTCTTCATCAAGCGGAAGCTCGACACCATCGCGGTGCTCCGCTGCCTGGGCGCCACCTCGCTCGAAGTGTTCGCGGTGTATCTCCTCCAGGCGCTCGCGATGGGCGCCTTGGGCAGCGCGATCGGCGCAGTGCTCGGCATCGGGCTGCAGCAGGTGCTCCCGATGCTGTTCGAGGGACTCCTCCCCATCGATGTCCGGGTCGCACCCTCGCCCCGGGCCATCGCCCTCGGGCTCGGTCTCGGCCTCTGGGTCGCGGGGATGTTCGCGGCGCTGCCATTGCTCGCGGTGCGCCGGGTCTCACCGCTCATGACGCTGCGCCGGGACTACGAGCCGGCGCGCACCGGACGCGACTGGCTGAGCCGGCTGGTCGGAATCTTCCTCGCGGCGAGCGTGGTGCTGCTCGCCGCGATTCAGGTGGGAGATCTCCGGGACGGGGCGATTTTCGCGGTCGGTATCGGACTCGCCCTCTTTTTTCTCTGGCTCGCGGCCCGGGCACTCATCGGTGGCGTGCGCCGCTGGTTCCCTTCGCGGCTGCCGTATCTCTGGCGCCAGGGGCTTGCGAACCTCTACCGGCCCGCGAATCAGACGGTGACGGTGGTGCTCGCGCTTGGCTTCGGCGCCTTTCTGCTGGCGACGCTCTATCTGGTGCAGGACAACCTGCTCCGCGAATTCCGCCCCGGCGGATCGAGCCAGCGTCCGAACATCATGTTCTTCGACATCCAGCCCTCGCAGCGCGACGGCGTTGGCCGGGTGCTCAGCGAGGGCGGATTCTCCGGATCGCCGCTGGTGCCCATCGTCAGCATGCGAATCAAGACGGTCAAAGGTGTCCCGGTTCGGCCGGAAATCCCCGCGCCCGACACCAGCAGCAGCGGAGGCGGCGGCGGTTCCGGCAACCGGGGCCCGAACCAGGGCCCGCCGGGTGGATGGGCGGCGCGCCGGGAGTACCGCTCGAGCTATCGCGACACGCTCACCCGGACGGAAAAAGTCGTGGAGGGAAAGTGGTGGGATGCGGGTGTCCGTCCCCCCGCCGCGGGCGAGCCGGCGCTTCTCTCGCTCGAGACCGATATTGCGGGCGAGCTCGGCGTCAAGCTCGGTGACGAGATCGTCTGGGATGTGCAGGGCGCCGAGGTGCGCACCAAGCTGGCCAGTCTGCGCGAAGTGGATTGGGGCAGGTTCGAGACTAACTTCTTCGCGGTGTTCCAGCCCGGAGTGCTGGAGACCGCGCCGCAGATGTTCGTCACGCTGGTCCGGGTCGACAGCGCGCCGGCACGGGGGCACCTGCAGCGCAGGATGGCGGAGCGGTATCCGAACGTCACCGCGATAGATCTGTCGCAGATTCAGCAGGCGCTGGACGGCATCCTCGACCGCGGCGCCGTCATCGTGCGATTCCTGGCGGGATTCAGCCTGGTCACCGGCGCCATCGTCCTGATCGGCGCGGTTTCGGCGTCACGGATGCAGCGGATGCGGGAAGCGGTGCTGCTCAAGACACTCGGGGCGACGCGCGCCCAGGTACTCAGGATTCTGATTTCGGAGTATGTGGCCCTGGGTGTCCTCGCGTCCTTCGCGTCGGTCGTCCTCGCGACTGTCGCGGGGTGGGCCCTCGCCAAGTGGGTGTTCGAGGCACCCTTCCATCTGCCGGCTCCGGCGCTCGCCGGGCTCACGCTGCTCCTCGTTGCCCTGACGCTGGTTGTGGGACTCTGGAACAGCGCCGAAGTCCTGAAACGCGCCCCGCTGGCGGTCCTTCGCGAAGAGTGAACCGGTGGGGGAAAGGGGAAGGGTTATTCCCTTTCCTCCTTTCCCTTTCCCCGTCAGCGCGGGTCCAGCCGGGTCGTCACGGTCACAGCATTCTGGACCGCGGCATCCTGCACCGACCCCGCCTGCACGGCCGCAGCGGTAAGCCAAAGCTGCGAGTGCAGATCGAACACGATGGTCCACCGCACGTTGTCATCCGCCTCGACCGTGAACGCAGGGACGGTCACGACCATCTCGATGCGCTGATCGGTGCCGCCCAGACCGAGATTGGCTTCGCTCGTCAGCGTCGTCCCGCCGATGACCGAGCCCGCCGAGATCCGCGCGGAGACTCCCTGAAATATGAGACGGACCCGGGTATAGGAGCCCGCGGCAGCGTCTTCCTCTCCGTGCACGGTCGTTGTGCCACCGGCCACCTGCAACGGAACCGTGATTCCGTTGGGAGAACCCAGATCCACCCACTGGACCCCGTCGGACGAGAGGGACACATTGACGTTTCCGGCCAGCGAACCGGTGACGGTTGATGCCCCCGTCGGGGAATCCGCGATCAGACCCTCGGCTCGGCCGGTGCCGGTGCCCGTGGCGTCACTGCAGCCGGCCAATACCAGTACGCCGGCGAGAAATCCGATCCTTTTGAGCCATGGCATGGTAGGGCCCCCTGGTCGAGTGGATGACCGAGAGGAGACGCCCTCGGCGACCGCACCGCACACGATCAAGGAGGATGCCATGGAAGTCGAGCACCAGCGCGAGGCCTCCCGTTTCGTGGCGCGCGTACCGGAAGGTCTCGCCGTGCTGCGCTACAGCATGACCTCCCCTCGCGTCATGGACATCGAGAGCACCTACGTGCCGGCGGCCGCCCGGGGCCGAGGCATCGGCGCAGCCCTCGTGGAGCGCGCGCTGGAGCACGCCCGCGTCGAGGGATTCGGTGTCATTCCGAGCTGCTGGTATGTGAAGACGTGGGTCGACGGACACCCCGAATTTGCGGGGCTGCTCCGGGGGTAAGCCCCGGATCAGCTCGTCGACGATGCGGTCTCTCCCGATCGTGCGGTGAGCGGATCTCGCCGGGGGGGGCTTGGCGGCTTATACTCCCTTTCCCCACTCCCCATTCCCCTTTCCCCTTTCCCCGGTGCTCCGCCGATGCTCCCCATCGACCTCTCGGGCAAACGCGCCTTCATCGCGGGTGTGGCGGACGACGGCGGCTTCGGATTCGCCATCGCCAAGGCGCTCGCGGAAGCAGGCGCGAGCGTGGTCGTCGGCACCTGGCCTCCCGCCATGAACATCTTCCTCACTCTCCTCGAGCGCGGGAAGATGGCGGAGTCGATGCTGCTGGCCGACGGCAGCGCAATGACCTTCGAGAAGATCTATCCGCTTGACGCCGCCTTCGATACGCTGGATGAGGCGCCCGCGGAGATCCGCGAAAACAAGCGTTATAAGGAGAGGGGGAACTTCTCCATCCAGGGCGTCACCTCGCGGCTCCGCGAGGACTTCGGCGACCGGGCGCTCGACATCGTGGTGCACAGCCTGGCCAACGGGCCCGAAGTCAAGAATGCCCTGCTCGACACCAGCCGGCGCGGCTACCTCGAAGCCGTCGGGACGAGCGCGTACAGCAATGTGGCGATGGTGCGTCATCTCGCCCCGCTGATGCGCCCCGGCGGCTCGTTTCTTTCCCTCACCTACATGGCGAGCGAGCGGGTCATCCCCGGGTACGGCGGCGGGATGTCATCCGCCAAGGCCGCCCTGGAGTCCGACACCCGGACGCTCGCGTATGAAGCGGGCCGCCGCTTCGGCGTGCGGGTCAACACCATCTCGGCGGGACCGTACGCGTCGCGCGCGGCAAGCGCCATCGGCCTGATTCAGCGGATGATCGAGTACAATAAGCGGAACGCCCCGCTCACCCGCGAGCTCGAAGCCGCCGACGTCGGCTATTGCGCCGCCTTCCTCGCCAGTCCTCTCGCCGCAGGCATCACCGGCAGCGTGGTCTACGTGGACAACGGATACCACGCGATGGGGATGGCGGTGGAGGGACCCGGCACCATCGGCGGAACCGACTGATGCACGAAGGAGAGCGCACCCGGACCGGCGACGTGATGGTCGCCGCCGGTGCGGTGTCGGCCTTGCTTGCTGTGGCCGCCGGCGCATTCGGCGCCCATCTGCTGGAGGCGCGCCTGACGGACGCCGCGCTTCGGACGTTCGAGACGGCGGCGCGGTATCAGATGTATCACGCGCTGGCCCTGCTCTTTGCCGGCCGCTTCCTGGTCCGCCGCCCCTCGCGAATGCTCCTGGCGTCCTGCTGGATGTTCCTCCTCGGGACCGTCCTGTTCTCGGGGAGTCTCTATGGCCTCGCCCTCTCGGAGGAGCGCTGGCTGGGACCAGTCACCCCAGCCGGCGGGCTCGCATTCCTCCTGGGCTGGATATGCCTCGGCGTGGGCGCTCTCCGGCGCGCACCAGGCGCGGCCGCCGGAGAAGCCCGCCGGATCTGACGGCTTCGCGGGGATACATTAGGGCGTGCCCCTTCCGCTTGACTATCCTGCGCTGCTGACCCGGCTGGACGCGTGGTATCACAGCGTGCGGGAGCGATTCCCCGGCGTCGTCCCCTGCCGAGCCGGGTGTTCGTCTTGTTGCCATGGTCCGTTCGACATTTCGGTCGCCGATACCCTGGTGGTTCGGGATGCGGTCGCGGCGCTCCCGGTCGCGGAGCGGAAAGCAGTTCAGGAACGGGCGAGGACGCAGGTGCGTCGCATGACGGACGCGGAGCCTTCGTTCCAGTTTCCCTGGGACATTTCCCGCCTCGACGAGGCCAGGTTCGACGCCTTGGTCGAAGCGCAGGCGGATGCGCCGTGTCCCGCGCTCGGCAGTACCGGGGAGTGCCTGATCTACCAGAGCCGCCCGATGGTGTGCCGCATGATGGGCCTCGGCATGCGGACGGGGGACGGCGCGGTGCTGGAGAACGCCTGCCCCATCCAGGAAGATTTTCCAGCCTATCGGGAGCTTCCGCCGCAGGCGTTCGATCTGGAGGGGTGGGAGACGGAGGAGACAACGGCTCTGCGGTTCGCGGCAGGGAAACTCTTCGCGGACGACGCATACACGGAGTACGAAACGACGATCGCGGGCGCGATTCTGCTCGGCGCCCGGTAAGCCCTGGAGGTCATAATGCGTTGGAACCCAGGAGGAAGCAGCAGAGACGTCGAAGACCGCCGCGGAGCGGGCGGAGGATTCCGTCTTCCCGGTGGCCGCATGGGCCTGGGTGGCCTGGTCATCGTGCTGGCACTCAGCGTGATCTTCAAGCAGGATTTCTTCTCGCTCCTGAGCGGCGGGACAACGGGAACGGCGGTGGAAGGCGGACCGGTCGTGGCGTCGCCCGAGGAGGAGAAGCTCAAGGAGTTCATCACCTTCGTGCTGAACGACGTGCAAACCACCTGGGACCAGGAGCTGCCCAAGCAGGCGAACAGCCAGTATCAGCACGCCAGGCTGGTGCTCTTCCGGGATGCGACCCAATCCGCCTGCGGAGTCGGCGAGGCCGCGATGGGGCCGTTCTACTGCCCGGGTGACAACAACGTGTACATCGACCTCGGATTCTATCAGGCGCTCCACGAGCGGTTCGGCGCGCCTGGCGATTTCGCGCAGGCTTACGTGCTGGCGCACGAGATCGGGCACCATCTTCAGCTCCTGCTTGGCATCGAGCGCCAGGTGCGGGCGGAGCAGAGCAGCCGTCCCGATCAGGCCAACGATCTCTCGGTGCGAATGGAGCTGCAGGCCGACTGCTTTGCCGGCGCGTGGGGGTATTCCGCGGCCCAGCGCGGCAAGCTCTCGACGGGGGACGTGGAAGAAGGACTGGGCGCCGCGTCGGCGGTGGGTGACGACCGCATCCAGAAGGCGACGACCGGCAGGGTGAGCCCCGAAAACTTCACCCATGGCTCGGCGGAGCAGCGCGTGACCTGGTTCCGCCGCGGCCTCCAGAGCGGACGGCTCGCCGACTGCGACACCTTTGCGGTCCGTTAGCGAAGGCCTCGGGCAGCATTGCGATGCGGTCCGGAGCTACGTGACCCGCGCCGGATCGCTCGCCCAATCGTCATGGGTGCCGAAGGAGTGCGGTTCGCCGAGATCCACCTCCGGCACCCCACCGCCCAGCTTCCCTCTTGACGCTCGACGGTTTGAGCGGGATCGTACGTTGGCTCGCCTCATCCCGCCGGCACCCCCTTGACCGGCACTTCGTGATCTCCTGCCCGGAGCTGCTATGTACGCACTGAGCGACCTCAACTATCTGGCGATCCTCGTCACCGCCGTCGTGATCTTTGCGATCGGCGCGCTCTGGTACACCGTGCTGTTCAGCAAGCAGTGGATGGCCGCGCATGCGTACACCCCGGAGCAACTGGAGGGGATGAAGACGCGGATGGGGATGACGTACGGGCTCTCGTTCGTGTGCTACCTGGTGCTGGCGACGGTGATGAGTGTGCTGATTATACTGCTCGGTATCGACAACGCGGCCGCCGGCGCCAAGCTCGGCGCGCTCTGCTGGCTGGGCTTCGTCGCCACCATCGGCCTCACGGCCAATCTGTACTCCAACAAGACTTTCGCGACCTATCTGATCGACGTGGCCTACCAGCTGGTGTTCATGGTGGTGGCGGGGGTGATCCTGGCGGTGTGGCCGTGAATCAGGGAGCGTGAACAGGGAACGGTGAACGGTGAACGGGACCTGCTCTGTCACTCCCGTTCTGCCGTTCCACTGTTCTACGGTTCACGCTTCATCTCTCTGTCCTCGCCCACCTGAAGAACAAGACGCTCATCGCCCCCCAGATCCAGAGATTCCCCGGCACCCACATCAGCAGCCCGCCGAGCTTCTGATCGTCGAGGGGCGAGAGGCCCCAGGTACGCGGGGCCGTGGTGTACCAGAGGTAGAGGGGGTTGTCGGCGAAGGTGAGAATGGCGCCGAGGAGCTGCATCGGCAGCTGCACCAGGAAGAGGTAGAGCATCCCCGCCGGCGGCGGGAGCGCCGGGAGCGAGGCTACGGAGCTCGTGACCGGCCACCAGAGGAGCACCGCCGCAACCATGAACATGATGTGGGTGGTGATGTGGACCTCGTGGCTCCGCATCATCAGATCGTAGGCGCCTACCGTGTGCCACACCAGCAGCGTCACACTGAAGAACGCGCCGGCGAACAGCGGATGAGTCAGCACTCGCGCCACTCCCCGGACGATGGGCCGGCGGAGCGCCGGCTCGAGCAGCCAGCCGGGCGTGCCCGCGATGAGGAGCGGCGGCAACACCATGGTGAGGAGGAGGTGCTGCGCCATGTGGATCGAGAAGAGGTAGGAATCGCTCAGGTCGTGAACCGGCCCGTTGAGCGATATCAGCATCACCAGGAGCCCGAGGACGAAACAGAGCGGACGCCAGAGCGGTACAGGCGGTCCCAGCGAAAACTTCCGCCGCGCGGGGCCGATGCCCAGGAAGTACAATCCGCCCAGGAGGAGTACGCCCGCCAGCACCGAGGGGTGAAGGGACCACTCGGGAGAGAACGACTGAGTTGTGGGGTTTTGCAGCATCATCGCGGGCGGTCACCCTGAGGAAGCGAAGCGACCGAAGCGGCGGAGATCGGCCGCTTCGCTTCGCTCAGCGTGACAGGCAGGGCCCGGTCACCGTTGACCATTCATCATTCACGCTACTTGGCTCCTACCACTCTCCAGTACTGGAAAAGGACGATCAATCCCCCGATGATGCCGGCCGCGATCAGGAGCGGAAAAACGAAGAGGTTGGCGAGGAGCCTCGGGTCCTGCTTCAGATGCATGTAGAACATGGCCACCAGCGCGAATTTGGCGGCAGAGAGGACGATCAGCAGCACCACCGTGATCGGCTCGAAGATCGGGCGCAGGCTCGCGCCGAGGCCGCCACGCCCCGCTTCGAAGGTGAGCACCTCGAGCGCGGTGAACACGAACAGGATCACCGCGATCTTGAGATAGAGACCCGGCGCGGGGTGGACGTGTTCGGCGTGGGCGTGCGAATGCGAGTCCATGCGGGCTACCTCATCAGGTAGACGACGGGGAAGATCACGATCCACACCACGTCGACGAAGTGCCAGTAGAGCGCGGCGATCTCGAGGTTGAGCGCCTTCTCCGGGGGAATCTTGCCTTTGGTGGCGCGATACAACAGCGTCGAGAGCCAGATCACGCCCACGGTCACATGGCTTCCGTGGAAGCCGGTGAGGGTGTAGAACGAGGAGCTGAAGAGGTTGGTGCCGTACCCCAGCCCCTTGTGATAGAAGTGGGTGAACTCGTACACCTGCATGCCAATGAAGAAGAGCCCGCAGAGCACCGTCATCGCGAGCCAGCCCACCAGCATCTTCCGGTTGCCCCGCTGCGCCCCGTAGAGCGCGAGGACCACGAAGAAGGAGCTGAATAGCAGCACGGCGGTGCCGAAGGTGACCAGCGGGATCTCGAAGATCGGCTCGCAGGTCTGCATCTTCCCGTGCAGCATGCACTGCGATTCGGCGTGGGGAAGCGGCCCGACCAGGCTCTTCCCCTTGTAGACCAGGTAGGTCGAGATCAGCGAGGCGAAGAGGAGGCATTCGGACCCGATCAGGGTCCAGATCCCGACCTTCTTGCTGTCGATTCCGGTCGAAGTCGGGTGATCCATCGCGTGGGCGGCGGCGTCGGACACGGTGTGGTCTCTCCTGGTCAGAACGCCGGCTCGAAAGCCCAGCGGTAGATGCCGTAGATCAGAATGGCGGCGCCCGCGAGCGTGATGAAGTACCACTGCGGGAATGCGTGCGTGAAGAGTATGCTCCCAATCACGCCAAGCACCCCGATCGCGGTCACCAGGGGCCAGTACGAGGGCCGCGGCATGTGGATGCCTTCACCGCTTACGCGCGCCGGCTCAGGCAGCGGACCGCCATTGGCGCGGCGGAGATCCCACGCCGGCGTCGCGCTCCCCACCGTGGGGATGGTGCCGAAGTTGAATTCCTGGGGTGGCGAGGGGATCAGCCACTCCAGCGTCGCGCCGCGCCACGGATCGGCCGGCGCGTTGGCGGGACGGCGTGCGGCGCGCCACATGTTCCAGATGAACACCAGCATCGAGACGCCGAGCAGCAGCGAGCCCCAGGTCTGGACCTGGTTCCAAAACTCGAAGTTGAGCTCCGCGGGATAGGTATAGACCCGACGCGGCATGCCGTTGAGCCCGAGGAAGTGCATCGGAAAGAACGTGACGTTGAAGCCGATGAACATGAGCCAGAAGTGCCACTTGCCGATGGTCTCGTCGAGCATCCGGCCGAACATCTTGGGGAACCAGTAGTACGCGCCCGCCGTGAGCCCGAAGATCGAGCCGCCGAAGAGGACGTAGTGGAAGTGCGCCACCACGAAATAGGTGTCGGTCTGCTGCAGGTCGGCCGGCGGCGAGGCGTGCATCACCCCGGAGAGGCCGCCGATGATGAACATGGCCACCATGCCGACAGCGAAGTACAGCGGCGTCTTCATCTGGAGCGAGCCGCCCCAGAGGGTGCCGATCCAGTTGAAGATCTTGACTCCTGTCGGCACCGCGATCAGCATCGTCGACAGCGCGAAGAACGAATCCGCGAACGGCCCCATGCCCGTCGCGAACATGTGGTGACTCCACACCCCGAAGCCGAGGAAGGCGATGAACGCCCCCGAGAAAACCATCGCCGTGTAGCCGAAGAGCGGTTTCCGCGAGAAAACCGGCAGCACCTCGGACACGATGCCGAAGGCGGGCAGGATCAGGATGTACACCTCGGGATGCCCGAAGATCCAGAAGAGGTGCTGCCAGAGCACCGGGTCCCCGCCGCCCTCGGGAAGGAAGAAATGGGTCCCGAAGTGCCGGTCCATCATCAACAAGACCAGCGCAATCGTGATGACCGGGAAGGCGAGCAGCAGGAGGATCTGGGTGATGAAGCTCATCCAGGTGAACATCGGCATCCGGAGCATCTTCATGCCCGGCGCGCGCATGTTCACGATCGTGACGAAGAAGTTGATTGCCGCGGCCATCGAAGCCACGCCCAGGATCTGCAGGCCCAGCACCCAGAAATCGGTGTTGATCCCGGGCGAGTACTGGTTCGAGGTCAGGTTGGCGTAGCCGAACCACCCGGTGTTGGGCGCGGCGTTGAGCAGCCAGCTGAAGTTGATGAACAGGCCGCCCAGCAGGAACACCCAGTAGCTGAAGGCGTTGAGCCGCGGGAACGCGACGTCCCGGGCGCCGATATGCAGCGGAATGAAAAAATTGAAGAACATCGCCGAGAGCGGCATGACCCCGAGAAAGATCATGGTCGTGCCGTGCATCGTGAACAGCGCGTTGAACATCTCGGCGCTCACGAAGTGGTTGTCGGGCTTCATGAGCTGGATGCGCATGAAGAGTGCCTCGAGGCCGCCGATCAGAAAGAACAGGAACGCCGTCGCGCCGTAGAGGATCCCGATCCGCTTGTGGTCGACGGTCGTGATCCAGCTCCAGAGCCCGGTCGGGGCCTTGGCATGGGTGGCCGGAGCGTGGTCGAGTACCGAGGTGGCCATGACTGTCCCCGTTTACTTGTGCGTGCGGAGGTAGGCCACCAGCGTGGCGATCTCCGCATCGGTGAGCTTGTGCGGCAGTTTCATCAGCGTCCCCGACTTCACCGAGTCAGGGTTGGAGAGCCACTTCGCGAGATTCTCCGGGGTGTTGGGCAGCAGCCCGGCCACGATCGTGCTCCGGCTCCCCACATGGCTCAGGTTGGGACCGGTCATCTTGACCACCCCCGCCGTCGCAGCGCCCACCATGCTGTGGCACCCGATGCAGCCGGTGCTGTTGAAAAGAGCGAGCCCGACGCGTTCCAGAGAATCGGGAGCGGCCGGGACGGCCGGGCGGGTCGTGTCGGCGGGTACCGTGGTGTCCGCGACCGCGATTCGCCCGCCGTTCACCAGCGGCGATCCCACCCGCTGCTGCTCCACCCAGGCGTCAAACTCTGCCTGTGTCTGGGAGATGACTCGGAACATCATGCGCGCGTGCTGCTCGCCGCAGAACTCGGCGCACGTGCCGCTGAAGGTGCCGGTCACCTCCGCCTTGAACCAGAGCGGGTTGTGGCGGCCCGGGAAGACGTCGCGCTTGCTGGCGAATTGGGGAACCCAGAAGCTGTGCACCACGTCCACGGTCGTCATCCGCAGATTGACCGTCTTGCCGACCGGGACATGCATCTCGTTGGCGGTCACGACGCCGAGGTCGGTATAGCGGAACTCCCACCACCACTGGTGTCCCACGACCTCGACCTGCACCACGTCACCGGTGGCGTAGTCGGAGGTCTTGAAGATCGTCTTGACCGTCGGGACCGCGATGGCTGCGAGAATGAATGCGGGCACGATCGTCCAGGCCACTTCGAGCACCGTGCTGCCGTGGGTCTGCCGGGGCTCGGGATCGTCGGGCCGGCCCCTGAATTTCAGAATCGCATAGACCAGCACCCCTTCCACCAGCACGAACACGATCACCGCCCACCACACCGTGGTGCGGAAGAGGTCGTCCACCAGGCGGGCAAAGTCGCCTCGGGGAGCGAGCGTGGTCTGGGGATAATTCTCGGCGCAGCCAAGCAGAAGCAGGAGGCAGACGGCGGGGACATACCGCGCCAGGCGCCGGAGTGTGCCGGTGCTCGTCTCCATCAGAGTGGAATCCCGGTGATTGGGGAAAGCGGTCGCACGATTGGGCGCAAAGCTAGCCGCAGCAGATGGTTAGGTCAATGAGAGCCAGGGATCAGGGGTCAGGGATCAGAGCTCAGGAAAGTCCCCACCACCTGACCACTGACCACTCACTTCTTCCCGGACATGACCTTCTCGATATCCGCAACGGTCTTCGGGGCTGCGCGGGACAAGATCACCGCCCCCGCCGCCGTCACCAGGATGTCGTCCTCGATCCTGACTCCCAGCGCTTCGTCGGGGATATAGATCCCCGGCTCCACGGTGAATGCCATTCCCACGGCGAGCGGCATGTTGCCTCCCACGTCATGCACGTCCATTCCGATCCAATGGGAAAGCCCGTGAATAAAGTACTTCACGCAGCCGCCGGTGCCGCAGAGATCACCGGAATGCTCCGCCATGTATCGCCGGGAGATCTGGTCGAGCTGCCTGAGGGTGATGCCGGGACGGACCGAGTCGATTGCGGCCTGCTGCGCGCCGAGAACCAGCTCGTAGATCGCCTTCTGCCGGGGAGTGAATCGGCCGGTGACCGGGATGGTGCGGGTGATGTCCGCGGTGTGATAGCCGAACTCCGCGCCCATATCCATCACGATGAGGTCACCCGCCTCGGTTTTCCGCCGGTTCGTGTCGTAGTGGAGCACCGTGCTGTTGATCCCGGAGCCCACGATACTGGGATAGCCGAGCCGTTCGGCGCCCAGCGACCGGAAGGTCTGCTCTGCCACGGCCTCGATCTCATACTCGAACACGCCGGGGCGGGCGAACTTCATGGCGGCGACATGCCCTTCGGCCGACAGCTCGACGGCCCGAGTCAGCCGGCGGACCTCGTCATCGTCCTTGATGGCGCGAAGCTGGGCCAGCGCAGGGAGGAGATCCTGCGTGCCCACGCGCTGGGTATCGAGGGCGAGGTTCCGGACGAAGACGGGCTCACTATCCCAATCAGTGCGGCGAAACCAGAGAGTGGGGGCGCGATTTCCCCCCTGGAACAGAAAGCGGCGAACGAACACCTCGACCGAATCGGCGGAATGAATGTTCGCGGCGGGAATCCCCGTCGCCTCCGCCGCTTCGGGGCCGGGACCGAGCTTGGGACCGGTCCACCGCTCGATCTGCGGGTTGCGGGGAGGGAGGAAGAGATGCGCCTCGCCTCGGCCCGAGTCGGCGGCGGTGATGATGATCCACGAATCCGGTGTCTCGAGTCCGGTCAGGTAGAAGAAGTCGTTGTCCTGGCGGAAGGAGGTCGCCTGGGGATATTTCGAATCCGGCGGATCTGCCGAGAGCTCTTCAGCACCCCGGATGATCGCGACCCCCGATTTGATCCGGGAAATGAGCGCCTGGCGGCGGGCCTGCAGATTCGCCACCGGGACGGCGCCAGCGGGTGAGCCGGCCTGCGCCTCGACGACAGCCGGGGTCGCGACCAGCGCGGCAAGCAGAAATCGATGGACGAGTTTCGCCACATGGCCTCCTCGGGGAACGGGAAAATAGCCTCCTCCCCTTACTCCACGCCGGGGGATATCTTTTGAGGACGATGGTTCCCCTCGCCCGGCGCATCCCCTCGCCGGGCAATGTCTTTATTGCGGCAGGCGGTCATGATCGAGGCGACGCGGGAAAAACTGGGAAAGGAGATCGAGGAGCTGACCCGGGAGCTCACGGTGACGCTGCCCCAGGCGATCGCCACGGCGGTCGCGATGGGCGATCTCCGGGAGAACTCCGAGTACAAGGCGGCCCTGGAGCGGCAGCAACTGGTGCAGGCTCGGCTGGGCCAGCTCCACCAGCGTCTCGCGCAGCTCGCCCAGCTTGCCAACACCGAGGCGCCGCGGGACCGCGTGGGGCTCGGTTCGATCGTGAGAGTGGAAGATGTGAAGACCGGCGACGCCGAGGAGTTTACCCTGGTGCTCGCCGAGATGATGGATATCGACGCGGGGCACATCTCGCTCGCCTCGCCGCTGGGCCAGGCGCTCAAGGACCGCAAGCCGGGCGAGGAGGTGAGCCTCCGCCTGCCGACAATGACCCGAAAGCTCCGAGTGATCGAGGTCGTCACAATCCATGACCAGGGTTAAGCGCATGGACATCCCATCCAAAAAGTGGTTCGTCGCCGGCGACCGGGTGCTGATCCAGCCGGAGGAGGGTGAGGAGCGCACCAAGGTCGGGCTCTACCTCCCCGCAACGGCGATCGACACGCAGCAGGTGCAGGAGGGCCTGATCGTGGCGACCGGCCCCGGCGATCCCCTCCCCGACGTGTCGGCGTTCGACGAAGAGCCGTGGCGCGCCGACGAGAAGACCCCGCGGTTCCGCCCGATGCAGGCGCGGGTGGGCGACCACGCGATTTTCTTCCGGAAAGCAGCGGTCGAAATCAGCTTCGAGGAGAAGCGCTACCTGGTGGTGCCCCAGGCGGCGATTCTTCTTCTGGTGCGGGATGACCTTCCTATCTAGGGGTTGGGGGTTCGGGGTTGGGGATTGGGGGAGCGCATTCATGCGATGGCTGCCGCTTGTCGCGCTCACTTTCGTTGGTCCATTGAGTGGCCAGACCACGGAGAGTCCTTCGCAAGGCACCTCCCTAATCCCCAACCCCCAACCCCCAACCCCCACCTACACCCCCCACCGGGTGTACGACACGAAGAAAAAGCAGTTCATCGACTTCGAGACGCTTGCCTCGCGCCTCGCCTCGGCCGACATCGTCTTCGTCGGCGAGCAACACGACGATCCCGCCACGCACCGAATGGAGCTCGCGATTCTCGAGGGCATGGCCCGCCGCCGCGATTCGGTGGTGCTGGCGCTCGAGATGTGGGAGCGCGACGTACAGCCGCTCCTCGACCGGTATCTCGCCGGATCGGCGACCGAAGAGGAGCTCATGAAGGACGGACGGCCGTGGAAGAACTACGCCTCCGACTACCGGCCTCTGGTCGAGCTGGCCCGGGCGCACTCCTGGCCGGTGGTCGCGAGCAACACGCCGAGGACGCTCGCCTCACTGGTAACTCGGCGTGGATTGACCGCCCTCGATACGCTCCCGGCCAGCGAACGCCTTCAGGCGGCGGCGACGGTCACCTGTCCGGAAGATGAGTACTTCGAAAAATTCCGGGCGGTGATGGGCGACATGTCCAGTCATCAGTCTTCGGCCGTCAGTCCCGACTCGGCGGCCGCCCGGCTCATGCGCATCTACCACGCGCAGTGCATCAAGGATGAGACGATGGGTGAATCGGTGGCGCGGGCGTGGGCTCGGGGTCGCCTGGTGGTGCACTACAACGGCGCGTTCCACAGCGATTTCCGGCTGGGCACCGCGAAGCGGGCCCGTCAGCGCGCCGGCGGCGCCAAAGTCGTGGTCGTGACCGCTCTGCCTGTTCCCGATCTCGACCGGCTCGACCCGTCCAGGAAAGAGCGCAAGCGGGCGGACTTTCTCCTCTATGTCCTCGCCCCCGTCAAAGCCGACAGCGCGAGTCGCTGACGCCGCCGATTCCCTCCCGCTCCCCCGGCCGAGAGCGCTGTTCGCTCGCGCGCTCCGGCTGCGCTGCCCGGTTTGCGGCGGCGGTCCTGTTCTCCTGAGCTGGTTTACCATCGCCGCCTCCTGCCCATCCTGCGGTTTCCATTTCGACCGGGACGAGCCGGGCTACTGGATCGGCAGCTACACGGTGAACCTGTTCGTAACGGAGGGAATCTTTGCCGCGGCATTCGTCGGGGGGATGCTGATTACCTGGCCGGCGGTTCCGTGGACCTTGCTGGGAATCCTCTGTGCCATGCTCGCCATTCTCACACCGGTGGCGGCGTTTCCGCATTCGAAGCTGATCTATCTCGCGATCGACCTCGCGTTTCGGCCGGTTGACCCCGATGATCTCACGACGCCCCTCGAAAAGGGAGTCGCGACTGCTGTCACGGCACCGCGCTCGACCCGCAGCTCCCATCCCCCGCCCGCACCGTCGGATAACTGATCCCGAGCTGTTCGAGATAGGTCTTGTACTTCTTCGGATCGAAGTAGTACTGTCGCATCTGATCCCGGTACCGGTCGAGGATGTTCTTGTTGAGCTCGAGCGCCGGCCGGTCCTCGGGCCGGATCAGCGGCACGTACTTGGTTTCCTTGGTCTGGACGTTGTCGAAGTAATCCTTCGCGTCCGTCACCAGCTTCGGCGTGAGGAGCACGTCGAGCATCGTCATTGCCATCGCCTTGGCGCCCGCCGTCGCCCCCTTGTGCGCCACCGGCGTCGCCATCGCGATCGCGTCGGTCCAGTTGTGCCCCGGCATCCCCGGAATGTTCGAGGGGAACCGGAGGGTGACCGTGGGCACCGTCCAGGTGACGTCGCCGATGTCGTCGGACCCGCCGCCCCGCTTCTGGGCCTCCGGCACCGGTCCGCCCAACGCCGTCCCGAGGCTGTCCACCAGTCCCCGGCCGCCGGTCTTCATCTCTTCCTGGAGCGCGCGGGCGAACTTCTGGTCGGCCTCGCTCCACTTTGGCATTCCCACCGCGCGGATGTTCGCCGCCATCGCCTCCGCCACCGGGCGGTTGAAGTGCTGCGGCCAGGCACTGCCCAGCATGCGCACCGGCTCGAGCGTCGTGCCGGTCATGATCGCCGCGCCCTGCGCGATCGAATCGCCGGTGGCCCAGAGCGCCCGGATGTTCGGATAGTCGAGCTCGCGGAAATAGTACCAGACCGAAGCCACCTGTGGCACCACGTTCGGCTGGTCGCCGCCGATCGGAATCACGTAGTGCGAGCGATGTGGCAACCGAAGGTGCTCGCGTCGGTAATTCCACCCGATGTTCATGAGCTCCACGGCATCGAGCGCGCTGCGGCCGCGCCAGGGCGCCCCGGCGGCGTGCGCCGAGAGGCCGCGGAAGGTGTAGAGGACCGACACGAGACCGGTGCCGTCCTGCGAGCCCCATGACACGCCGAAGTTGCTGGAGACGTGGCTGAAGAAGCTGACGTCCACGTCCTTGAAGAGTCCGGCGCGCACGTAGTAGGCCTTGGTGCCGATCTGCTCCTCGGCGACGCCCGGCCAGATCTTGATCGTCCCCGGAATCTTGTCGCGCTCCATGATCCTCTTGAGCGCGAGGGTGGCGGTGATGTTGACCGCCATCCCGCTGTTGTGGCCTTCGCCGTGCCCGGGAGCGCCGGGCACCAGCGCCGCCCGGCAGGCGACTCCCGGCTTCTGGGACGCCTGCGGAATTCCGTCGATGTCGGTGCCCAGCGCGATCACCGGCTTGCCCGAGCCCCAGGTGGCGACGAAGGCGGTGGGAATCCCGGCGTAGCCCTCCTCGACCCGGAAGCCTTCCTTCCGAAGCAGGGCCACGAGGTATTTCGACGTCTCGAATTCCTGGAAGCCGAGCTCGCCGAAAGAGAAGATCTGGTCCACCATCTGCTGGGTGAAGGTGGCCCGTGAATCGACGTCGGCGATCAGCTCGCGCTTGAGCGCCTCGAGCCGCGGATCGGGCGGCGTCATGGGAGCGGCCTGCCCGGCCAGCGGAGCGGCAGACAAGGCGAGAAGAGTCAGCAGCAGGGAGGCACGCATCTACTTCACTCCGACGTTCTTCATGGATTCGAGCTTCCCAAGATTCACCTTCTCCAGGGCGGCCTTGATCGCGTCCATCGGCATGTTGTTGCCGTCCACCTCGACGACGAACCGGCCCGCCACCAGAACCTGGACCTCACCCGAGTTGGTCTGGCGGTCGTACTTCTCGTAACCCTTGTGGCCGTGGATGGTCACCGAGCGCTCGTAGCTCGTCTCGGTCTCACGGTCGATCGAGCCCGCGGCCCAGGCATAGGTGGCCATGGCGGCAACACCCGCCATCGCGCCGACGTCGGAGATGGTTATCCTGGCGTTCGCATCGCTTTCCGACTCATACCGCGCCTCGGCCTTGGAGATCGTGAACCCCATCGCGCTGCTCCGCTCGCCCTCCGCGTTGGCGCGCTTCATGCCCGACAGGTCTTCCGGCAGCAGCGCCTTAAGCTCGCGGAAATCGACCGCCTCCGCCGCCTGGGCGGCGCCGAGGGCGGCGCCCATCGCCGCCGCCGCACCGGCCACGCTCGCTCCTCCGGTTTTCAGAGCCTCCGCCATCTGCTTGGTGGACTGTTCGATCCCGGCAGCGACGGCCTCCGCTTGCTTTTGTTCGTCGCTCTTGCCGCAGGCCGCGAGGAGCAGCAGGGCGGCGGCGCTTCCGAAAATGGTACGGACTCTCATAAGTAGCCTCTGTGGGTGGGTTGGGGTCGTCTGAAGCTTAGCGCGCCGGTGAAGGAGGCGCGATCTCTGTCGTACATGTACGGCATGCATTGATACATGTATGATTTACATGTATATTGAATCATGGGCAAGAAACGGAGTGACCGGGTGAAGCAGCCGGTGCAGGTCTATCTGGACCGGCAGGATTCCACCATCCTGGGGAATCTGGTCGATCAGACCGGCTTGTCCAAGGCGGAGTTGCTCAGGCGGGCGCTCAGGGAGCTGGCGCAGCGGGTGCTCACCGGCAAGAAGAAGCCGGGGTGGTCGTTCGATGTGCTGATCGGCGTGTTGGGAGACGACCCGTCCTACCCGCCGGACTTCTCTGAACGGCATGACTTCTACCTTGCCCAGGCGCTGGAAGAAAGAAAGGGTAGTGGACCGCGCTCTCGCTGACACCGGTGCGCTGCTCGCCCTCTTCGAGTCGCGCGATCAGTTTCATGCCCGGGCCCGCGAAGTAGCGGAGAGGTATTTGTCGAGCGGGGGGCGGCTTGTCGGCACCACCGCCATCCTCACTGAACTTTCCAATCTGCTCCTCGTACGCCACGGCCCGGAGCGCACCGCGCGGGGGCTCGCCGTGCTCCTTGGCGATGAGACATACAGATGGGTGGACGTAGACCTCGGACTGGTGGAGGAATCGCTGCGAAACTGGCTGGAGCGGTTCTCTGATCAGCGGTTCTCACTCACCGACGCAATCAGCTTCGAGGTCATGCGGCGAGAGGGCATCGAGCGGGCGTTCAGCTTCGACCAGCACTTCGTGACCGCAGGATTCTCCCTCCTCGACTGAGCTACTCTCCGCGGCGCCGCACCAGCGTGAGGATGGTGTACACCGCCACCGCTTCCGCATTCTGATTGGTGACTTCCACATCCCACGCCACGACGCCCTGGGGCACGCCGCCGGGCGGCGTCTCCTTGGCGATCTTCTGCTTGACGGTGAGCCGGACCTGAATGGTATCACCCGGATACACCGGCTTCACGAAGCGGAGCGATTCGAGGCCATAGTTTGCCAGCACTGGCCCCTCGCCGGGATCCACGAACAGTCCCGCCGCAGCCGAGACGACGAAGTAGCCGTGGGCCACCCGGCGCTCGAAGATCGAGCGCTTGGCGGCGAGATCGTCCACGTGAGCATAGAAGTGATCGCCGGAGAGACCGGCGAAGTTCACCACGTCGGCTTCGGTGATGGTACGCCGGTGGGTGAAGAGGGTATCACCGACGTTGAGCTCTTCGAAATGCTTGCGGAAGGGATGCACCGCGTCGGTGGGAGTCGCCGCTCCCTTCATCCAGATGCCGGTGATCCGCGCGAGGGTGGTCGGATGCCCCTGCAGCGCGCAGCGCTGCATGAAGTGGAGGACGCCACGCGTGCCACCCATCTCCTCGCCCCCTCCTGCACGCCCCGGCCCGCCGTGGACCAGTCCCGGAAGCGGTGAGCCATGCCCGGTGGATTCCTTGGCCGAGTGGCGGTTGAGCACCAGGAGACGGCCGTGCCAGGCGGCGGTACCGAGCACCACTTCGCGCGCGACGGCGTCATCCTGGGTGAAGAGCGAGCCCACCAGCGACCCCCGGCCCCGCTTGGCCAGCTCGATCGCCTCGTCCACCGAGCCGTATCCCATCACGGTGTTGACCGGACCGAAGGCTTCGATCTCGTGCGGCTCGCTGCGCTCGAGCGGGCGCGCGCAGTAGAGCAGCGTGGCGGGAAAGAAGGCTCCCATCTCGGCGTCGGCGCCCGTCACGCTGAATTTGTCGGGATCGCCGTACACCACCTCGGCCCCCGCCTTGAGGGCTTCCACGCTCTTCCGCACGTCGTCGCGCTGGCCCCGGCTAGCCAGCGGCCCCCAGCGAACTCCCTCGACCGCCGGATTGCCGAGCGTTGTGCCTTCCAGGCGCTTGGAGATCGCCCGGATCGTGTCCTCGACCAGGATCGCCGGGACCAGTGTGCGGCGGATGGCGGTGCACTTCTGTCCCGCCTTCGCCGTCATCTCCCGCACCACCTCCTTGACGAAGAGGTCGAACTCCTCGGTTCCGGGAGCGGCGTCGGGCCCGAGCATCGAGAAGTTGAGGGAATCGGCTTCCATGTTGAAGCGAACCGATTCCGAGACGATGCGCGGGTGGGTCTTGAGCTTGCGCCCGGTGGCCGCCGAGCCGGTAAAGGTCACCACGTCCTGCGCGATGACGTGGTCGAGGAGATCGCCCACGCTGCCGACGATGAGCTGCAGCGTACCCGCCGGAAGGATGTTCGAGGCAATCATCTCGCGGACCATTGCCTCGGTCAGATACGACGTCGCGGTAGCAGGCTTGACGATGGCCGGCATCCCCGCCAGAAAAGTCGGCGCCAGCTTCTCCAGCATTCCCCAGCAGGGAAAGTTGAAGGCATTGATGTGAACCGCGACGCCTTCGAGGGGCACGCAGATGTGTCGCCCGGCAAAGGTCCCGCCCTTGCCGAGGATCTCCGGCTCCCCTTCGACGTAGAATGTCTCGTTCGGAAATTCCCGGCGGCCCCGGCTGGCGTAGGAAAAAAAGGTGCCGATCCCGCCCTCGATATCCACCCAGGAGTCGATCTTCGTGGCGCCGGTCGCGGCGGAGACTTCGTAGAAGCGGTCCTTCCGCTCCATCAGGTAGGCCGCCAGCGCCTTGAGCATCCGGGCGCGCTCGTGGAAGGTCATGGTGCGGAGCGCGGGGCCACCGGTCTTCCGCCCGAAGTCGAGCATCCCCCGGAAATCGAGCCCTTCGCTCGACGCCGTCGCGACCGGATCTCCAGTCACCGCGTTGAGCAGCGTCGCTCCGTCGCCCCGTCCCCTGGTCCAGGCGCCCTGCGCGTAACTCTCCAGCGTCTTCACGAGGTACCCTCCGCCGAATCATCGGGACGCCGGGTCGTGCCCCAGCTCCGGTAGGTCTCTTCCAGGTCGGGCCGGTCCTTCGGCATCGCGCGCAGCGGCTCGCAGGGAACCAACGTCGCGTGGAGCCGGGCGGGAAGCCCCTGATAGAGTTTCGTGCCTTCGGTTTTCCATGCCAGCATCTCGTCGCTCACTTCTTTCAGCACCCGGGCGGGATTCCCCACCGCGATCATCCGGTCCTCGATGCGCATCCCTTCGGGAACGAAGGAGAGCGCGCCCACGATGGAACCGGCGCCCACCACGGCGTTGTCCATCACCACCGCGTTCATCCCGACGAGCGCATTCCGTCCGATCCGCGCCCCGTGAATCACGGCACCGTGTCCGATATGGGCGCCTGCCTCGAGCACCACGGTGACGCCGGGGAACATGTGGATGGTGCAGTTCTCCTGCACGTTGCACCCGTCATGGATCTCGATCGTCCCCCAGTCGCCGCGCAGAGCGGCGCCGGGCCCGATGTACACATCGCGGCCAATCACGACCCGCCCCGTGACCGCGGCGTGCGGATGAATGAAGGCGGTCGGATGAATCACGGGGACGTTGCCCTCGAACGCGAAGACGCCAAGCATCCCCAATTATAGCGCGGCGGAGCGGAGTGATGGGACGCGTCGAGGATGCCGCGAGGGTGCGAGTGTCACCCTGACGATTGCCAGCGGGAGCAGGGAGCGGGCTGACGACGGGGGCGCTAGTGAGCGCGGCGAACTCGAGCGCCCCCGGAGGCCAGCCCGCCCCGAGCCCGCGGAGAGACGCGGCTCAGGGTGACAGCGGGATGAATCTTCCCACGTCAACCTTCCCGCCCCGCACCCGGCCCCCGGTTGTGTCGGTACATTCCCCAACATGGGTCCGAATCTCTTCACGGTCCGCATCGGTCAGCTCCGGCTCGCGGGGACATCTTCATGTATGATATCACGCGCCGCCCCTTAACGTCTCAGGGCTCCCCCAGTCCATTTCTGGGAGGTGACTACAGTGGCATTCATGCAAGGTTCCGCACGGACCGCAGCATTGGCACTCGCGCTGGCGCTGCTCGGGAGTTGTGCATCCGCCCCCGCATCGGGACCGGACGACACCCTTCCCCCGCCCGGCCTGGATACCCAGCAGCCCTTTCCCATCGATCGTGGGGACGATGGGGCACAGACCCCCGGTACTTACAAGGGGCTCTGGCTTCGCCTGGTGGACAACGGCACACCCGTCGTGTCTCCGGTGGACGGGGTCATCGGTGTGGTGTGTGTGGGGATGAGCAACGCGAATCAGGAATGCAGCGACTGGATGCAGCGCCTTGCCGGGGAGTATCAGGGGTTGGTGGACCCTGCGGTGCGGGTGGTGAATTGCGCGGTCGGAGGCCACGCGATCGAGCGATGGATCGACCCTTCCTATGATGCCGTTCTCTGGACCGACTGCATTCAGCGCCGGCTCCCCCAGGCCGGCGTGCGCCTGGACCAGGTGGCCGTCCTCTATCACAAGGCGGCGAATCAGTTCACCACCGGGAATGGGGGCGCCGTCCTGCCGTCATACCCGGCCGCCGGGAGTGACTACGCCAACTTCCGGGCCAACCTCACAGCCTTCTCGGCGCGCGTCAAATCGAAATTCCCCTCGGTTGCTGCCGTCTACACCTCCTCCCGGAGCTACGGCGGGTTCGCCGGCAGCCCGGGCCGAGGCGAGCCGTTGAGCTAC
This sequence comes from uncultured Gemmatimonas sp., assembly GCA_964439025.1. Taxonomy (GTDB): domain Bacteria; phylum Gemmatimonadota; class Gemmatimonadetes; order Gemmatimonadales; family GWC2-71-9; genus JABFSM01. The sequence goes on from CAYTMW010000004.1 coordinate 131,429, forward strand.
GAGGAGGGCCACGCGCTCAACACCTGGCTCACCGGGAATCGAACGATCGACGCCGTCTGGTACGGCTGGGGACCCTATCTCTGGGCGCCACCCTGCGCGAGCGGAATTACCAACAAGAGCGGGGCGTGCTACGATCGGGTGGATTATGTGGCCGATGGGATCCACCCCTCGCCCTCAGGTCAGGCCAAGATGAGCCGCATGATTCACGATCGCTTCCGGCAGGAGGCCTGGTACCGGTAGGCCTCAGGCGCGCTCGATGATCGTCGCCATTCCCTGCCCCACCCCGATGCACATGGTACAGAGTGCGTAGCGGCCCCCAGTCTCTTCGAGCTGCCGGGCCGCGGTGAGCAGCAGCCGCGCCCCGCTCATCCCGAGCGGATGCCCGAGCGCGATGGCGCCCCCGTTCGGATTCACGCGGGGGTCGTCATCGGCAAGCCCCAGGTTGCGGGTCACCGCCAGCGATTGCGCCGCAAACGCCTCGTTGAGCTCGATCACCTCCATCTGCTCGATCGAGAGTCCCGCCTTCGACAGCGCGCTCCGCGAGGCGGGAACGGGCCCGATTCCCATGACGCGGGGCTCGACGCCGGACACCGCGGACGCGAGGACGCGGGCGATAGGGGTGAGACCGTGCTTCTTGACGCCCTGGTCGGAGGCCACCAGCAGCGCCGCCGCCCCGTCGTTGAGTCCGCTCGAATTCCCCGCCGTCACCGAGCCCTTGCCGTCGGTGCGGAACGCCGGCTTGAGCTTGGCCAGAATTTCCATGCTGGTGTCGGGGCGGATGAATTCGTCTTCCGAGAAGATTGGCAATGACACCGGCACGATCTCCTTCGCAAACCGCCCGCGCACCCGCGCCGCCGCCGCCTTCTGCTGCGAGCGCATCGCGAACCTGTCCTGGTCCTCCCGCGAGATGCCGTACTGCTCCGCGACATTCTCGGCGGTCTGGCCCATCGAGTCGATGCCGTACTTCTCCTTCATCTTCGGATTGACGAATCGCCACCCGAGCGAGGTGTCGAAGAGCTCCTGGTTTCGGCCGAAGGGCTGCGCCGCCTTGGAGAGGGCGTACGGCGCGCGGGTCATCTGCTCCACTCCTCCCGCGATGTAGAGCTCGCCGTCGCCCAGACGCGCCGCCCGCGCCGCATTGACGACGGCACTCATTCCCGAGGCGCAGAGGCGGTTGACCGTCTCCCCCGGTACGCTGGTCGGGAGCCCCGCCAGCAGCAGCGCCATCCGCGCCACGTTGCGGTTGTCCTCCCCCGCCTGGTTGGCGCAGCCCAGAATGACGTCGGTGATGGCGGCGGGATCGAGCGCCGGATGCCGGGAGAGGAGCGCGGCGATCACGTGCGCCGCCAGATCGTCGGCCCGGACAGAAGAGAGCGAGCCACCGAGACTCCCGATGGGAGTACGGACGCCGTCGATGAGAAATGCTTCGGACATGGGATGGGCTCGCGTGGCTTTGGCCTAACTCAAGGAGCGGTGCTAATTTAGTACGCTTTCTCCGGATCGGCACCCGATGACTGCTCAGAGCATTCTGTTCGAGCCCGTGGGCGGCGTGGCGCGCATCACGCTCAATCGCCCCGACGTGCTCAACAGCTTCAACAAGGCGATGGCCGCGCGGCTCCAGGAGGTGCTGGCAGAGGTGGCGAACGACGCTTCCCTCCGCGCCGTCTACCTCACCGGAGCGGGGCGCGCCTTCTCTGCCGGGCAGGATCTCGCCGAGGCGGTCGCCCGGGAAGGACGCGGCGTCGTGGATTTTGCCGAGCATCTGCGCCGCACCTACAATCCGATCGTGCGGGCCATCCGCGCGATGCCGAAGCCCATCGTCTGCGGCGTGAACGGTGCCGCGGCCGGCGCCGGCGCCAACATCGCCCTCGCCTGCGACCTCGTGATCGCATCGGCCGAGGCCAAGTTCATCCAGGCCTTCATCAACATCGGGCTGGTGCCCGATTCGGGTGGCAGCTTCTTCCTTCCGCGGCTGGTCGGCACCGCGCGGGCGACGGCGCTCATGATGCTGGGTCAGCCGATCACCGCCGCCGAAGCCGCGGAGATGGGACTGATCTACAAGGTGGTGCCGTCCGGGACGCTGGAGGAGGGCGGATACAAGGTGGCGCGCCAGCTCGCGGCGCAGCCCACCCATGCCCTCGGCCTCATCAAGAAGCTGCTCAACGCGACCGGCAGTAACACCCTCGAGGAGCAGCTCGAGCTCGAAGCGGAGTGCCAGGCGGCGGCGGGAAAGAGCTCAGACTACGCCGAAGGGGTGCGCGCCTTCCTCGAGAAGCGGAAACCCGCCTTCGCCGGCCACTGACATGGGCGCACTCGGAAGCGACGCGACGATCGGCGTGCTCGGCGCCGGCGCCATGGGGAGCGGTATTGCCCAGGTGGCGTCGGCGGCGGGCCATCATGTCATGGTAACCGATTCGCGCGCGGAAGCGCTGGAGGAGGCGCGGGGGAAGCTGGAGAAAGTCCTGGCGAGGGAGGTCGAGAAAGGACGACTCGACGGCTCGGTGGCTGGACGCCTGGCAGAACGAATTACCTGGGCGCCGGGCGCCGCGGGGGAGTACGCGTTGTTCCGGCATTGCGACATGGTCATCGAGGCCATCGCGGAAGATCCCCGCGTCAAGCGCGAAGCCTTCCGCGGGCTCGAGGCGGTGGTGAGCGAACGCTGCATCCTCGCCACCAATACTTCCTCGCTCTCGGTAACCGGCATCGCCGGGGCGTGCGCGCGCCCCGAGCGGGTCATCGGCATCCATTTCTTCAATCCGGCGCCCCTCCTCCCCCTCGTCGAGATCGTCCCCGGAATTACCACGGCAGCGGACACCACCGAAACCGCCGCCGCCACGGTGCAGCGCTGGGGGAAGACCACGGTCATCGCCGCCGACACCCCCGGCTTCATCGTGAACCGGATCGCACGGCCCTTCTACGGCGAGGCGCTCCGCATCTTCGAGGAAGGGATCGCCGACAAGGCGACGATCGACTGGGCCATGAAAGACGCCGGATTCCGGATGGGTCCCTTCGAGCTGATGGATCTGATCGGCAACGACATCAACCTCGCCGTCTCCCGATCGGTCTTCGAAGCCTTCCACTACGATCCCCGCTACCGCCCCTTCCTGACCCAGGAGCGCCTGGTCGAGGCGAATCTCCTGGGACGAAAGACCGGCCGAGGCCACTACGACTACGCCGAGGGCGCGATTCATCCCGCGGCGACGCCGAACCCCGCCGCCGGTCGCGCCATCGTCGATCGCCTCCTCGCAATGCTGATCAACGAGGCGGCCGACGCGCTCTTCTGGCGGATCGCCTCGCGGGACGACATCGATCTCGCGATGACCAAGGGGGTGCACTACCCGAAAGGGTTGCTCCGCTGGAGTGACGAGATCGGGGCGAGTGTCGTGGTCGATCGGATGGACCGGCTGCAGGGGGAGTACACCGAGGACCGCTACCGGGCGAGCCCCCTGCTGCGTCGAATGGCCACACACGGGGAGCGATTCTACTCGTGAGCGACGCCCAGCGCCGTGCCGAGCAGGTGGTGGACGGGATGCTCGCCAAGGACGAGTTCAGCCGCTGGCTCGGCGTGGATCTGCTCCAGGTCAAACCCTCCTTCTGCGTCTGCCGGATGCTGGTGCGGACGGAGATGATGAACGGCTTCGGCGTGGCACACGGCGGCATCGCCTTTTCCCTCGCGGACAGCGCCTTCGCCTTTGCCTGCAACACGCAGGGGCGAATCGCGATGAGCATCGAGAATTCCATCACCTATCCCGCCAGCGTCCACCCGGGGGATATCCTGACCGCCGTCGCCGAAGAAGAGAGTGCCACCAACCGGCTCGGCTTCTATCGCGTGCGGGTCACCAACCAGCGGGAAGAGATCGTCGCCCTCTTCCGCGGTACGGTGTACAAGACCAATCAGGAGCATCCATGACCGATTGGCGGCGCGTCCTGCGCCTCGCCCTCGTCTCCCGATTTCTCGACGACACCGAGGAGCAGCGGCTCGTCCCCGAGAAAAAGGTCCTCTACCAGTTTTCCGCCCGGGGCCATGACGTCGCGCAGCTGATCCTCGGCCAGCACCTGACCCACAAGCACGACGCCGCCGGCGCCTACTATCGCTCGCGGCCGCTACTGCTTTCGCTCGGACTTTCGGTGGCCGACGCCTTCGCTGGCCCGATGGGCAAATCGGGCGGGATGAGCGGGGGGCGAGACATCGGCGTCGTCTGCAATCTCCCCAACGATCCCGGCCCCGTGGTGCTCCCGATGTCGGGCGACGTCGGCTCGCAATACACCCCCACCGCGGGGTGGGCGCAGGCGATTCTCTATCACCGGGACGTGCTCGAGGACGCCGAGTACAACGGCGCGATCGCCTGCGTCCTCGGCGGCGAGGCATCGGTCGCCACCAACGGATTCTGGTCGGCGCTGACCATGGCGACGACGCTCAAGCTGCCGATGGTCTTCTACATCGAGGACAACGGCTACGGTATCTCGGTCCCCTCGTGGCTGCAGACGCCGGGGGGAGACATCGCGGCCAATCTCGCCTCGTTCCAGAATCTCCTGATCAAGAATGGCGACGGCGTGAATCCCGAGGAAGCCGACCGCCTGATCGGCGAGTGCGTCGCGCACGCCCGCGCCGGTAACGGTCCCGCGCTGGTGCGGCTCACCGTCCCCCGGCTCTCGGGTCATTCAGGGCAGGACACTCAGGCCTACAAGCCCGCCGACCTGCTGGCAAAGGAACAGGCCTCGGATCCGCTGCCCCGGCTCTATGCCTTCCTTCGCGCGGGCACGCTGAGTGAGCAGGAGATCACGGACGTCGAGAAGAGCGCGCGCGCCGAAGGAGAAGCGGCGCTCGCCGAGGCGCTGGCGCTCCCCGAGCCTGATCCCGGCACCGTGATGCTGCACCGGGTCGAGGAACGCTGCCCCGATGGGAAGCCCGTCCTTCAACGCCGGGGCGGCATGGCACCGTCGGGATACCGGCCGCCTTCCGCGAGCGAGATCGCGGCGCCCGAGGGAGCCCGCATCAACATGCTCACCGCGATCCGGCGCACCCTCGAATCGGAGCTCCGGAACAATTCGAAAGTGCTGGTTTTCGGCGAGGACGTCGGTCCCAAGGGCGGCGTGCACGCGGCGACCCTCGGACTGCAGGACACCTTCGGCGCGGAGCGGGTGTTCGACACCTCGCTGTCCGAGGAGGGAATCATCGGGCGCGCGGTGGGGATGGCGCTTGCGGGCCTCATGCCGGTGCCGGAGATCCAGTTTCGCAAGTACGCCGATCCCGCCACTGAACAGCTCAACAACTGCGGCACGCTGCGCTGGCGGACCAACAACCGCTGGGCCGCGCCGATCGTGGTGCGGATGCCGGGAGGCTACGCCCCGAAGTGTGGCGATCCCTGGCACAGCGTCTGTGGCGAAGTGCTCTGGGCCCACGCGACCGGCTGGCAGGTGGTGGTGCCGTCGAACGCCGAAGACGCGGTGGGTCTCCTGCGCACGGCGATGCGGTCCAACAACCCGACCATTTTCTTCGAGCATCGCGCGCTGCTCGACGGAACCTGGGCCCGCCGTCCCTATCCCGGCGACGCCTTCACCGTGCCGCTCGGCGTCGCTCGCGTGATCGTCCAGGGCGACAAGCTCACCGTGGTGACGTGGGGCGCCATGGTGGAGCGGTGCGAGGCCGCGGCAGCCGCGAGCGGTTACGCTGTCGAGGTGCTCGACCTCCGGAGCATATCGCCGTGGGATCGCTCCACGGTGCTCGCGTCGGTCCGGAAGACTCGCCGCTGCCTCATCGTGCACGAGGACACCCTCACCGCGGGGTTCGGCGCGGAGGTCAGCGCCGTCGTTTCCGAGGAGGCGTTCCTCTCACTCGACGCGCCGATTCAGCGGCTCGCGATTCCCGACGTGCCGACGCCCTACAACGTCGGACTTATGACCGCGATCCTCCCCCAGGTGGACGACATCGCCGCCCGGATGGTGGAGCTGATCGAATTCTGAGGGCCGATCTCGGATCGAGGAGGTGCGCCCATGGCAGAGCAAACCGACATCGTCCTACCCACGGACCAGTCCGAAGGTACCAGCAATACCGTCGGCAAGTGGTTCAAGGCCGTGGGCGACCATGTGATTCAGAATGAGCCACTTCTGGAAATCACCACCGACAAGGTGACGGTGGAGATCGCCGCGCCGGTCGCGGGGGTTCTCGCTGAGATTCTTAAGCTGGAGGGGGAGGCGGTCGAGCCGGGAGATATCGTGGGAAGGATTGCCGATGACGCAAGCAGTGAGATTGCTTCGGCTGCTGCGCAGCCTCGCAAGGACAGCCACGCAATGTCATCGCGAGGCGGCAAAGCCGCCGACGCGATCTCGCCGCCGAGCGAGCTCTCCCCCGCTGTCCGTCGGATGGTTCAGGAACACGGTCTCAACGCGCCCCAGATCAAAGGCACCGGCCGGGGGGGACGGATCTCCGTGCAGGACGTAGAGCAGTATCTGAAGGGAGCCGGGGAGCCGGGGAGCCAGGGAGCCAGCGGTCGTTTGGTTCCGCATTCCGCGATGCGAAGAGCCATCGCCGAGCACATGGTTCGAAGCGTCGCGACGGCGCCTCACGTCACCGCGGTCTTCGAAGCCGATCTCTCCGCGGTGATCAGGCACCGCGAGGCGCACGGCAAGGCGTTCACCTTCACCGCTTATTTCGTCCGCGCGAGTGTTGCGACCCTGCAGGCGGTGCCCGAGGTCAACAGCCGCTGGCACGATCACGGTCTCGAGCTCTTTGCCGACTGCAACGTCGGCATCGGCACCGCACTTCCTTCGGGGGGCCTGATTGTTCCGGTGCTCCACAAGGCGCAGGAGCTCGATCTGGCGGAAACGGCGCGGCGGCTCGAGGATCTCACCGCGCGCGCGCGCGCCGGCACGCTCGAGCCAAGGGAGGTGCAGGGCGGCACCTTCACCATTTCGAATCATGGAGTGAGCGGCTCGCTGCTGGCGGCGCCGATCATCATCAACCAGCCGCAGTCGGCGATCCTCGGCATCGGCAAGCTGGAGCAGCGGGTCAGGGTCACAGCCGCCGGAGCCTTCGAAGCCCGCCCGATGGTCTACGTCACCCTCACGATCGATCACCGCGCGCTGGACGGCTTCCAGGCGAATGCGTTCTTGACCAGGTGGGTGGAGGCGATCGAGCAATGGAAATGACCGCGCCGATGGTCGCCGGGCTCGACCTGATCCGCACCCCCGCCCTGGTCATTGATCTCGACGCGGTGGAGGTGAACATCGCCTCCACTCTTCGCCTCCTCGGTGGCGACCCCAACCGCTGGCGTCCCCATCTCAAAACCGCCAAGCTCGCACTCGTCATGCGGACCATTCGCGAGCGCGGCGTGGCGCAGGCCAAGTGCTCGACGACGCTCGAGCTGGAGACGGCGTGCGAAGCGGGATTCACCGACCTCCTGCTGGCGTACCCGATCAGCGGCTCCCAGGTGGCAGTGGTCAAACGGATCGCAGACGACTATCCGAGGACGGAGATTTCAGTGCTGGTCGAGGACGCGGCAATGGTGTCGCCGTGGCGCGGCTCGCGGATCGGCCTCTTCATCGATCTCAACCCGGGAATGGATCGCACGGGAATGCTCCTCGACGGGCACGACGAGGTGATCGGGCTCGCGCGCGGCATCGAGGGGTCGGGGCTTCGGTTTGCGGGGCTCCACTATTACGACGGACATGCCTCCGAGTTTGCGCCGGAGGAGGCTTCACAGCTGGTGCACGCCGGCTACGACCGGCTGCTGGCGCTGGTGGAACGGCTCGCCGCCGTGGGCGTCCGCACCTCCGAAGTCGTCACCGCCGGAACGCCGGCCTTTCCGCACGCGCGCACGTATCGCCGCTTTGCGGAGGCGGGCGCGATTCACCGGGTGTCGCCGGGCACCGTCGTCTATAACGACCGGCGGAGTCTGAGGCAGCTTCCCGAGGATGCGGGGTATCGTCCGGCGGCGTTCGTGCTCTCGCGAGTGGTGAGCCATCCAAGACCGACCAGGTTCTGCGCCGACGCGGGCCACAAGTCGGTCTCGGCCGACGCGGGCGATCCGACCTGCGAGGTGATCGGCCACCGCGAGTACATCCCCCGGCATCCAAGCGAGGAGCACCTTCCGATCGATGTGCCGGCCGGCGCGCCGCTGCCGCCGCGGGGGACGCTGCTCTGGCTCTGGCCGAGTCACGTCTGTCCCACAGTCAACAACTTCGACCACGCGGTGATCGTCTCCGTCGGGAAATTCCAGGGGGTCGAGCGGGTTACCGCCCGGGGCCGCCATCCCCCGCTGGAGGTCGTGACAAATTGACACAGGGGGTGTCCTCCCCGCGTGTCAGACCCACCCGGTCCAATCCGCCGTCACAATCGCAAGTCGTTCCAACTTCATGCCGGGGCGCGCGTTCCGTCGAGGCACGGTCGTTGCCTCCTTGCCTCTTTGCCTCCTTGCCTCTTTGCCTCCTCATGGGAGCCGTGTCATGAATCGCCGCCACGTAGTCACCATCAGTGTACTGCTCGCGTGCGTCGCGCTGGGGTGGGAGTTTGGCGGGGCCGACCGATTCGGCAAGCGTTCGTTCGAGGCCGAAGAGGCGGCCCGCCTGCGGCTCCACTTTGCCGAGGTGGAGCGGGAGATGTTGTCCCGCGACATCTCGGGCCTCACGCCCGCGCAACGTGCGGCGCGCGCGGAGCAGATCCGGCAGCTCCGCCGCTACTCCGGGCAGGGAGCTTTCCCGAGGAATACCTATCACCCCGGAAAGAGGACTCCGTACTTCCGCGACGCGAGCGGTAATCTCTGCGCGATGGCATTCCTCATCGCCGCGTCGGGACGGGGCGATATCGTCGATCACATCGCGCGCAATCGCAACTACGCCTTCGTGCCCGATCTGCTCGATGAGCCGGGACTCGCGGAATGGCTTGTCGAGCATGGGCTGACCGTGGCCGAGGCCGCGCGGATCCAGCCGGCATACGACGGGGGTACCTGCTGCGGTGTCATTATCCCACCGCCCGGGCCCAGCACCGGATACTTGGTCGCCTCGGCGGGCGTCAACGGCCTCGCCGGCTTATCCATCGCCATGAACGCCCGTCCCGCCGATCGGCTTTCTACCGGCACGATGACCGGCGCGCTGGGCCTGGGCATCGGCGGAGTGACCATGGCGATGGGGGCGTTCAAGATCGGCGGAGAGGGCTGGAAGAATCAAACGCTGGGCGCCTGGAATCTTGCGGTCGGCGCGACGGCCGCGATTCTGGGCGGGCGGGCGCTCATCAAGCGACGAGAGAACGCCGCATCCGCCGCGGCCCGACTCAGGATCGTTCCCACTGCGCTGGCCGGGAGCCGCCCCGCGATCGGCTTCCAAGGTCACTTCCGCTTCTAGTCCGGGCGGCTGATTCCCGAAGGCTAGAACGCCTTGAAGTGCTCGAAGGGCTGGCGGCAGGAGTGGCAGACGTGGAGTGACTTGCAGGCGGTCGAGCCAAACTCGCTTTCGGTGGTGGTATTAGGCGAGCCGCAGAAGGGGCACTCGACAGTTCGCACCGTGCGGCCGAGCGGCACCAGCTGCTCGGCTGTCACCATGTGGGGAGGGGCGATTCCGTAGGCGCGGAGCTTTTCCTTCGCCGGCTCCGACATCCAGTCGGTGGTCCAGGCGGGGGCGTAGACCGTGTTGAGGATGACCTCGCGAAATCCCCCTGTCTGGAGCGCCGAGCGGATGTCGTCTTCGATGACGCGCATCGCCGGGCAGCCGGAGTAGGTCGGGGTGATGGTGACGGTGACGGTGTCACCGGAAACGTCGACGTCGCGCACCACTCCGAGCTCGACGACGGATAGGACCGGCACCTCCGGATCCTTGACAGTCTGGAGGATTTGAAGGGCGGCAGAGTGGTCGGGAATGATCGTCATAGCCGTTGGCGGTTAGCGGTTAGCTCTCCGCATTACCACGTCGCTCCAGGGTGAGACCGGGCCACAATCTGCATCTCCGCCAGCATATGCCCCAAGTGTTCCGTGTGTCTCCCCAGCCGCCCACCGATCATCCGCATTGGGCCGTCAGGAACGGTGAGCGTCGCCCGGCCGAGCACCTCCCTGACCATTGCCTCCCAGGGCGCGCGGAGCCTTTCGAGGTCGGGCACGATTCCGCGCGCCTGCAGGTCGGCATCCACCTCGTTCTGCCAGGCGAGCTCGCCGGTCCACGGCCAGAGCTCGTCGAGCGCCATCTGCATCCGGCGGTGGCTCTCTTCGGTGCCGTCTCCCAGGCGAAGCACCCACTCGCTGCTGTGACGGAGGTGGTAGCGAGTCTCCTTGTGGGACTTGGCGGCGAGCGCGGCGAGGTCAGCGTGGCTCGATTTCGAGAGCTCCTGCAGGAGATGGAAGCACCACGCGTCGAAGAGAAACTGGCGGAGGATGGTGAAGCCGAAGTCGCCCTTGGGGAGCTCCAGCATCTGCAGGTTGGTGAAGCGATTCTCGTCGCGCCAGTAGGCGAGCGCGTCCTCGTCCCTGCCCTGTCCTTCGAGCTTGCCGGCGAGGCGGAGGAAGAGCGTCGCCTGGCCCAGCAGGTCGAGGGCGATGTTGGCGGTCGCGATGTCTTCTTCGAGCACGGGCCCATGCCCACACCATTCCGAGTTGCGGTGGCCGAGCACGAGCCGGTCGTCGCCGAGGCGAAGAAGGTAGGTAACGAGTGCCGGTTCTTCGCGCTTCGCTACTCGCTCTTCGCTCATTTCATCCCGCGGGGCACCTTGTAGAACTGAGGATGCCGGTACGGCTTGTCGTTCCCCGGATCAAAGAACGGCCCCGCCTCCTCCGGACTCGACGCCGTGATCGCCGCGCTCGGCACCACCCAGATGCTCACCGCTTCGCCGCGCCGGGTGTAGACGTCGCGCGCGTTCTGCAGCGCAACCTCCGCGTCGGGGGCGTGCAGGCTCCCGGCATGCTCGTGCGGGGCGCCGCCGGGCGGCTGGGTGAACACTTCCCAGAGCGGCCAGTCGTTCACGCGGCGCTCCGCGCCGAGTGCTTGGCCGCGTATGCCGCTGCGGCGTCTCGGACCCAGGCTCCTTCCGCATGGGCCTTGTTCCGCGCCGCGAGCCGCTCCCGGTTGCAGGGGCCATTGCCGGTGATCACCTGGTGGAACTCCTCCCAATTGATCGGACCCGGGATCCAGTCTCCCGTCGCCTCGTCCTGCTTGAGCGCCGGGTCGGGCATAATGAGTCCGATCGCGTGCGCCTGCGGCACGGTGAGGTTGATGAACCGCTGCCTGAGCTCGTCGTTGCCTTTCTGCTTCACCCGCCAGCGGAGCAGCTCGGCGCTGTTGGGACTGTCCTTGTCGCTCGGGCCGAACATCATGAGCGACGGCGCCCACCAGCGGTCGAGCGCGTCCTGCGCCATCGCCTTCTGCGCCGGGGTGCCCGCGGCAAGGGTGGCCATGATCTCGTAGCCCTGGCGCTTGTGGAAGTTTTCTTCCTTGCAGATCCGGATCATCGCCCGGGCGTACGGACCGTAGGAGGCCTTGGCGAGCATCGTCTGGTTGACGATGGCGGCGCCGTCCACCAGCCAGCCGATCGCCCCCATGTCGGCCCAGGTGAGGGTCGGGTAGTTGAAGATGCTGGAGTACTTGGCGGTCCCGGCCAGGAGCTGATCGATCAGCTCGTCGCGGCCGGTGCCGAGGGTCTCGGTGCCGCAGTAGATGTAGAGCCCGTGGCCGGCCTCGTCCTGCACCTTGGCAATCAGCGATATTTTCCGGCGGAGGGACGGTGCCCGGGTGATCCAGTTTCCTTCGGGGAGCATCCCGACCACTTCGGAGTGGGCGTGCTGGGACATCATCCGGATGAGCTGCTTCCGGTAGCGTTCCGGCATCCAGTCCTTGGGCTCGATCGTTTCGTCCCTCGCGATCCTCGCGTCGAACTCTGCTTCCATGGTGACGCTCCCTCCAATCCGCTTACTCGGCAAGCACTTACGGTATATTGAAATATAGTCCGTTCGCCCCCCTGCGCTAAGGACGGAGCCGGTGAGTCATCCTCCCTTTTTCTCGTCGGTTCTCGACGCCGGCACGGTGCATACCGGCATCGCGGACGGGGTCGCGACCGTTCGCTTCGCACATCCCAAGAGCAATTCGCTGCCCGGGTCGCTGCTGGCCAGGTTGGCCGAGACCATCGCGTTGATGGGGCAGGAGCCGGCGGCGCGGGTGATCGTGCTGCGGAGCGAGGGGAGCGGTCCGTTCTGCGCCGGGGCGTCGTTTGACGAGTTCAAGGCGGTCAAGGATGCGGCGGGGGGGAGGCAGTTCTTCTCGGGGTTCGCGAAGGTCATCCTGGCGCTGATCCGAAGCCCCAAGTTTGTGGTGACGCGGGTGCATGGGAAGACGGCGGGCGGGGGTGTCGGCCTGGTGGCGGCGTCGGACTATGCGTTCGGGGTGGAGGGGGCGTCGCTCAAGCTGAGCGAGCTCGCACTCGGCATCGGGCCGTTCGTGGTGGGGCCGGTGATCGAGAAGAAGATCGGCCTCGCGGCGTTCACGGCGATGGCGATCGACGCCGACTGGCGGAGCGCGGCATGGGCGGAGCGGCATGGCTTGTACGCCGAGGTGCTGGAAACGGTGCCGGCACTGGACCACAGGGTCGAGGAGTTCGCCAAGAAGCTCGCCGGTTATGACCCGGAGGCCACCCGGCGGCTCAAGGAGGTGCTCTGGCAGGGGACGGAGGGGTGGCCGGAGCTGTTAGGGGCGCGGGCGGAGATCAGCGGGACGCTGGTGTTGTCGGAGTACACCCAGCGGGCGGTCGCGAAGTAATTCGGCACAGCGTGGATCGCGCCGGCTTCGCACGCATATCTCTCTTATGGCTGCGAACTGGTGCAGCATGTGTCCTGTTCCTGCGGGGACTCGGCCGACATATACGAAGGAGACTTTGTGGTCGAAGCACCGGCAGTCCGGCATCGGGCGCAATTCCTCGGGGAGGAAATTGCAAACAGCATCAGCCACGGCACGGGATTCCTCGCCGCGCTGATCGCCCTTCCGGTGCTCGTGCTAGGCGCCGTCCCGCACGGCGCGGCAGCCATCGTTGGCGCAGCGGTCTTTGCCGCGACCATGGTACTCCTCTACCTCACCTCGACGCTCTACCACGCGCTGGCCCCGAATCGCGCCAAGCGCGTTTTCCAGATCCTCGACCATGGAGCGATATACCTCCTCATCGCCGGGACCTACACGCCTTTCACACTGGGCGTACTCCGCGGACCCTGGGGTTGGACGCTCTTCGGGCTCATCTGGGCCCTCGCCGTGGCCGGCATCGTCCTCAAGTCAGTCGGGGGAGTTCGACACCCTCGGCTTTCGACCGGGCTCTACCTGGCCATGGGTTGGTTGATTCTGGCTGTGGCAAAACCGTTGTGGCACGCGATGCCGGGGTGGGGTCTCTTTTGGCTCGCAGCGGGCGGTGTCGCGTACACGGCGGGTGTGGGGTTCTACGCGGCCAGCCGGATGCGGTACGCCCACTTCGTGTGGCACCTGTTCGTACTCGCGGGCACCGCGTGTCACTTCATTGCTGTGCTACGATACGCGGCCTAACCCGCGCTTGATCGGCGCTCTCTCAATGGAACCTTCTGATCGCCTCCGACCACACCCTCGGGACCGTTGGCCGGACAAGACCCAAATCGTCGATCTCACCTCGGCCGTCGCCGGGTTGCGAGCCGAAGCGCACCAGGCGATTGCTGGGCATCACCAAATTGCCCTTGGTCGCCATGGACCGGTAACCCTTCTCCTGTTTGTGTTCGAGAAGGGAGGCCTTCTCAAGGAGCACGAGGCTGAGGGGGTTGTGACGATCCACGTGCTGAGCGGTCACCTCGAAGTGGCGGTCGGAGAACGGACTTGCGAGTTAAGGGGGGGCCAGCTCCTGATATTGGCCCCGCGACTCCGCCATGCCGTGCGCGCGCTGGAACCGAGCGAGACGTTGGTGACCGTGCACAAACTCTCGAATTGAGGTCTGGCCTGAGCAGCCTCATACGCGCTTGGAGTGGCGGAGCGCGCGCGGTCACCAGATGAGGCCGGCATATGATGAGCGCGTTCGCCACTCAAGCGCCCGTCGCTAGACCGCTGGAGAACGAGCGATCTACCGGCGCCATCGACGAAAGCCGAACCCGCCAAACAGAAGTACAATGACCACGATGACGATGATGAGGGTCTGTGTTGACATTTTGTCTCCTCCTTCGGGCATTCTAGGATAGGTCCTCAGCGGAGAGCCACACAACTCGTCGGTTTGCCGAGCCGCCCACCTCGGATCGCATCGCCCATGAAGCCGCTAGGAGAGAGATGCCATCCAAGTGTCAAGTACAGCGCAGGAAGTTCGCCAAACCCTTGGTCAAGCGCAAGATCTCCAATGAGATGTTCGAAGAATGGAATCGCGAGAGGGAAGCGGGCGTTGGATGCACCTCCGATGCACTTCGGACGTTACGCCCTGCAACTCTCTGGACTGAGAGCCCTCCCCTAAGAATCTGTATGGACAATGCTGAGTTGGCCGGGCTGCGCTTTCCGGAGTCCCGCAGTGCGCAGACGCGAGCCGTGGGAGTGTCTGGCACTGACGGCGAAGGCACCTGGAGCGGTTCGCTGACCGCGGAGAGGACCACCAGAGTCATTGCGAGACGCTGTTTCTTCAGCACGCACGGTCCTTGACTCCTTTCGCGGGCACCAGCGGTCACCGAAGTCCACCTGTTCCACCATGAAACCATCCGGCCCTTCTGAGCGTCTGATATGAAGTAGATGCCCTTGGGAGAGACAACCGATGACCCGGCAGGCGATCGTACTGCGTTGCGGTAAAGCACTTGGCTCGATCCGCGCTCGAGTCTCCCGCCGGCTGGTCGTCCACGTCACGCTCGCACTGACCGCGCTCGGCTTTCTCGCGATCGGCACCGAAGCGGTGGTCCGCGCCCGCCTGCAGACTCCAGACGAGCGCATCCCCACTGCTCTCTATACCCGGCCGATTCCCTGGAGAGCGGATGGTGCGCGGCGTCCGGCCATTGCCATCGGCCCGCTCGACGGCTCGCAGGTGGAGCAGCGCATTCCCGTCAACCAAGACGAGCTGCCGAAGCACCTCATTCAAGCGGTGCTCGCCGTAGAAGATCAGCGCTTCTACGAGCACCACGGCCTCGACGCCCGCCGGATCGGCGGCGCGCTCCTCGCCAACATCAAAGCCCGCGGCATTGCGCAGGGCGGAAGCACCATCACCCAGCAGCTCGCCAAGAACCTTTTTCTCTCCGCCAACCGGACGCCGCTCCGCAAGCTCCGCGAGGCGGCCATCGCGGTGGTGCTCGAGATCCGCTATGACAAGACGGCGATCTTCGAGGCCTACCTCAACGAGATCTATCTCGGCCAGGACGGTGGGCGCGCGATCCACGGGGTTGGCGCGGCGGCGCGCTACTACTTCGGCAAGGAGGTCAGGCGGATCACTCTCGGAGAATCGGCGCTGCTGGCCGGTATGATCCACGCCCCCAATCGCGATGCGCCCACCCGCCACCCGCGGGAGGCTCGGGAACGCAGGGATCTCGTGCTCCAGCTGATGGCCGGGCAACAGCGCATCACCCGCACGAGCGCGGAGCGCGCGAGTCGCGCCGGCGTCTCCACCCGGGCCTGGCCTGCGCGCACGGTGGACGCCCGCCATTTCCGCGACTTCGTCAGCGCGACCGTGTCCGATCGGCTTCCGGCCCGAGGCATGGCGGTCTACACGACGCTCGACGCGACGCTGCAGCGCGCCGCCGAGCGGGCGGTGCGGAGCGGCCTCGACCGGCTGCGGGCCCCGGATGTCGAAGCGGCGCTGGTGGCCATCGATCCGCGGACCGGCGAGGTGCTCGCGATGGTCGGTGGGCGCGACTACGGCGCATCGCAGTTTGACCGCGCCACCGCGGCACGACGCCAGCCCGGGAGCGCCTTCAAGCCGGTGGTCGCGCTCGCGGCACTGGAGAGGCGGGAGGGCGAGAATCCCGCGTTCACCCTTGCCTCGGTCGTGGACGACGAGCCGTTGCGGGTCGCGACGCCCGCCGGCACGTGGCAGCCGACCAACTACGACCGGAGATTCCGCGGCCGAGTCACGGTGCGCGAGGCGATGGAGCAGTCGCTCAATGTTCCCTTCGCGCGCATCGGGCTCGCCGTGGGCCCCGAGAGGATCGTGGCAACCGCCAGACGGCTCGGCATCACCAGCCCGCTGGTCGCCGTGCCGAGCCTGGCGCTGGGCAGCTCGGAGGTCACTCTCATGGAGCTGGTGCGCGCCTACGGTGTGCTCGCCGCCGGCGGCGAGCTCGCGACCGCGCGCACCATCCTCGGGCGCGGACGGTATGGCGAAGCGTTGGTCGAGGCTGGTGCAACCGAAACCACCCGGGTCATCGATCCCGCCGTGGCATATCTGGTGACCTCCACCCTCGAAGGCGTCGTTGCCCGCGGCACCGGGCGCGCGCTGAACGCCGGAGGGCATTTCGAGGGGATCGCGGGAAAGACGGGGACCTCGAACGACTGGCGCGACGCCTGGTTCGTTGCCTATACGCCGTCGCTGGTGGTCGGGGTCTGGGTCGGCTTCGATGATGGCCGGAGTCTCCGGATGACTGGCGCCTCGGCCGCCTTGCCGATCGTGGCACGCTTCCTCGATGAGGCCACCACCGACGAATCCAGGGAATCGTTTCCGGTGCCCGACGGGATCGCCGAGAGCTATGTCGCCCTCGCGAGTGGCGGCTGGATGCAGGAGTGCGGGTCGCGCGAGGTGTTCCTCGAGGGAACCGAGCCGGCGAATGGCGGCTGCCTCTCGTTCGAGTTGCCGCACTGGGACGAGCATAGCGACTGGGAGCGAGCCCTCCGGCGCCGGGCCGCGCGATTCCTTGAAGATCTGCTCGGAAGGCAGTGGGAACGGCGAGGAGGATCCCGGAGATAGGACGGACTAGATTCAAAGAATGACCGACCGCCACCAGGTCTTCCGCGAGCTTCATCAGTCCGGCTGCTTCGTCATACCCAATCCGTGGGATGTGGGGAGCGCGCGCGTGCTCGCCCAGCTCGGCTTCCCAGCCCTCGCGACCACGAGCTCCGGATTTGCGTGGACGCTGGGGCGGCCCGACAACCACGTGTCGCTGGGGGAGACGCTGGCCCACCTGCGATCCATCGCGCATGGCGTGGACATTCCCGTCAATGCCGACTTCGAGGGCGGCTTTGCCGTCGAGCCTGACAAGATCGCGGCGAACGTCTCGGCCGCCACCGCGACCGGCATCGCGGGACTCTCGATCGAAGACTCTACCGGCGATGCCACGAATCCTCTCCACGATTTGGATCTCGCGGTCGAGAGGATCCGAGCCGCGCGACGCGCGATCGATGACAGCGGGACCGGGATTCTGCTGACCGGCCGCTCCGAGGGTTTCATCGTCGGGCGGCCCGACCTTTCCGAGACGATTCGCCGCCTCACCGCCTACGCCGATGCCGGAGCCGAGTGTCTCTATGCGCCGGGCATCCGCACCAGGGCAGACATCACTGCGGTGGTCCAGGCGGTCGCACCGAAGCCGGTCAACGTCCTGGTCGGGAACGACTTTGCCACCGTGAGCGAGCTCGCCGAGATGGGGGTTCGGCGGATCAGCGTCGGTGGCGCCCTGGCTCGCGCGGCGTGGACCGGGTTCCTGAAGGCATCACAGGAGATCGCCGACCAGGGCACGTTCACGGGGTTGGCCCGCGCCACTCCTTTTGACGAGATTAATGGATCGTTCGCCCGGCTTCTCTCTCGATCCCCGACCGGTCAGCCATGAAGAAACTCGTTTTTCTCTTCGCAATAGTCGCCGCCGCGTGTACTTCGCCGACCGGCAACGAGGAATCCGCGCGCTGGGAGCGGCAGGCGAAAAACGTCACCATCATCCGGGACGATTGGGGCATTCCCCACATCTACGGGAAGACCGACGCCGATGCCGTCTTCGGGCTGATCTATGCACAAGCCGAGGACGACTTCAACCGGGTGGAGACCAACTACCTCAACTCGATGGGTCGGCTGGCGGAGGCGGAAGGGGAGGGCGCGATCTACCGAGATCTCCGGATGAAGCTTTTCATCGATCCCGACAGCATGAAGGCAATGTACGCGACGAGTCCGGAGTGGCTCAAGACACTGATGAACGCCTGGGGCGACGGCCTCAACTACTACCTCGCCACCCACCCCCAGGTCACTCCCAGGGTCATCAGGCGTTTCGAGCCCTGGATGGCGCTCACCTTCAGTGAAGGCAGCATCGGCGGGGACATCGAGTCGGTCTCGTTGCGCGATCTGGAATCCTTCTACGGCAAGCGCGCTTCCGGAAATCCAGCCGCCGGCGACAGCGCGAAGCCGGCGGAACCGAGCGGCTCGAACGGCTTTGCCATCGCCCCCTCGAATACCGAATCGAAGCACGCCCTTCTGCTGATCAATCCGCACACCTCGTTTTTCTTCCGGGCCGAAGTGCAGGTGACGAGCGAGGAAGGCTTGAACACCTACGGCGCGGTGACCTGGGGGCAGTTCTTCGTCTATCAGGGGTTCAACGAGCGCGCCGGCTGGATGCACACTTCGAGTGGGGTGGACAATATCGACGAATACCTGGAGACGATCGTCCAGACGGACTCCGCCGTCTCCTATCGCTACGGCAGCGAAGAGCGCCCCGTCCTCACCAGCCGGATCACCGTCCCCTTCAAGACCGACTCCGGGATCGCGAGCAGGGTGTTCACCGTCTACCGCACCCATCACGGGCCGATTGTGCGGGAGGAAGCCGGCAAGTGGGTGAGTGTCAGGCTGATGCAGGAGCCGGTCAAGGCGCTGACCCAGTCGTACTCGCGGACCAAGGCGAAGGACTACACGGCGTTCCGCGAAACGATGGAGCTGCACACCAATTCCTCCAACAACACCATTTTTGCCGACGCCGACGGCAATATCGCCTATATCCACGCCAACTTCGTTCCGGAGCGCGATCCCCGATTCGACTGGACCAGGCCGGTGGACGGAAGCGACCCCGCGACGGAGTGGAACGGGATTCACTCCCTCGACGAAACGCCGCTGGTGCTGAATCCGGCGAGCGGATGGCTCTACAACACCAACAACTCGCCCTGGTCGGCGGCCGGCGCCAACAGCCCGAAGAAGACGGACTTTCCCGCGTATGTGGAGAGAGGTAGCGAGAACGCGCGGGGTCTTCACGCCATCCGGGTCCTCGAAAACAAGAAGGACTTCACGCTGGCGTCGCTCATCGCGGCCGCATACGACAGCTACCTCACCGCGTTCGAGCTGCTGATCCCCGCCCTGCTCAAGGCCTACGACCAGACCCCCATAGGTAATCCGCTCAAGGCGAAGGTGGCCGAGCAGATCCAGATGCTCAGAGAGTGGGACCTCCGCTGGTCGGAAACTTCGGTCCCCACCACGCTTGCCATCGCCTGGGGCGACGAAATCGGGCGGAAGGTGGGCGCCGATGCGCGGAAAGCCGGCATTCCGGTGGATGCGTACCTCGCCACGAGAACTTCGGCAGCGGAACGGCTCCAGGCTCTCGCGGCGGCGTCCGCCATGCTCGAAAAGGATTTCGGAAGCTGGAAGACGCCGTGGGGTGACGTCAACCGCTTCCAGCGCCTCACCGGGGGCATCGTGCAGCCGTTCAACGACTCAATGCCCAGCATTCCGGTCGGTTTCACGTCGGCGCGCTGGGGCTCGCTCGCCTCGTTCGGGGCGCGGAACTACAAGAACACGAAGAAGATCTATGGCACGAGCGGGAACAGTTTCGTGGCGGTGGTGGAGTTCGGCGACAGCGTGCGGGCGATGGCGGTGACTGCGGGGGGACTGAGCGGCGACCCGTCCTCGCCGCACTTCAACGATCAGGCGGTGCGCTACAGCAAGGGCGACCTTCGCGACGTCTATTTCTACCGTCCCCAGCTCAAGGGTCATATCGAGCGGGAGTACCACCCGGGAAGCTGACTCCTTTCCACATCTCGCCGTTTCTCATACCTTCGGGGACACCGAACCGAGGCGGGGAGACGGGCACCATGAAAGGATCGTTGCCGCGAATCAGGGCGGCTCTGCTCGCCGTCGCCGCTCTCGTGGCCTGCGGCGGCACGAGCCACCCCGTCCTCACGCCCGCGGCGCAGGCCGCGGCCGATGGCGGGCGGCCCCCGTACACCCGGGCAGACGTGCAGTTCATGTCCGGCATGATCGGCCACCACGCCCAGGCGGTGCTCATGGCCGGCTGGGTGCCCAGCCACGCCGCTGGTGAGTCGGTACGCGCCTTGGCCGAACGCATCGTCGTGGGCCAGCGCGACGAGATCGCGCTCATGCAGAGCTGGCTCCGTGACCGGAACGAGACGGTTCCCGGCGGGGACGCATCTCATGACGTCATGGCGGGCATGGATCACTCGCGGCTCATGCCCGGGATGCTGACCGCCGACCAGCTGGCGCGTCTGGACAAGGCGAGGGGGCCGGAGTTCGACCGGCTGTTTCTCACCTTGATGATCCAGCACCACCAGGGCGCGATTACCATGGTGGAGCAACTCTTCGGCGCATACGGCGCCGCCCAGGATGACACCGTCTTCAAATTTGCCTCCGACGTCCACGTCGATCAGATCACCGAGATCGAATTCATGAGTAAGATGCTCGCGGCACTCGCCAACCCTGAAAAGAGCCCGTGATGATCCGCTTCCCCGCTTCCATGTTCCTCGCGATCGGCGTGCTATCCGCCACGGCGTGTGCCACCTCGTACTCTTCGTCGACCGGCAACCCGCCGCAGCCGGCGCCCGAGTTGTCCACGACCCCGCCCACTCCCGACCCACGCGTCGGACTCCGCGCCGGATGGATGGATGCCGGCGAGGCAGCCTGGAACCTCCGGGTGGTCTCGAAGACGCCGCCCTCGGAAAAGTTCTACAATCCGAGCACCCCGGGCGACAGCCGGCTCACCAACTCCGATCTCGCCTTCACCGGAAACTTCGCCATCCAGGGCAACTACAGTGGGGTCCAGGTCTGGGATATCTCGAATCCGGGTAAGCCCACCCTCCGCATCGCCTACGTCTGTCCCGGCTCGCAGAGCGACGTCTCGGTCTACAAGAATCTGTTGTTCGTGTCGGGCGAGGCCATCAGCGGCCGGCTCGACTGCGGCCTGCAGGGCGTGCCGGATTCGGTCAGCCACCACCGGCTGCGCGGCATCCGCATCTTCGAGATCAGCGACATCGAGAATCCGAAGTATCTGGCCAACGTGCAGACCTGCCGTGGCTCGCACACCCACACCGTGGTGACCGACCCGAACGACCAGGCGAACGTCTATATCTACGTCTCCGGCTCGGCTCCGGTGCGGTCGCCCAGCGAGCTCCCCGGCTGCTCCGGCGCACCGCTGGACCAGGATCCCAACAGTGCGCTCTTCCGGATCGAAGTCATCAAGGTGCCGCTGGCGGCGCCGGAGCAGGCGCGGATCGTGAGCTCGCCGCGGATCTTCCAGGGCCTGACCGCACCGCCGAGACGTGCCGAGCCCTTCGATTCGGCCCGGGCGGCCCGACTGCGGGCCGCCGGCGATACGGCCCCTCCGGTGCGCCGCGGGGGACCGACCCAGTGCCACGATATCACGGTGTATCCGGCGATTGGCCTGGCCGGTGGCGCCTGCGGCGGGTACGGACTCCTCCTCGACATCAGCGATGTGGCCAACCCGAAGCGGATCGGCGCGGTGGCCGACTCCAACTTTTCATTCTGGCATTCGGCCACGTTCAGCAACGACGGCTCCAAGATTCTCTTCACCGATGAGTGGGGCGGGGGCAGAGCGCCCCGATGCCGCGCGACGGACAAGTACGAATGGGGAGCGAACGCGATCTTCACGCTCGTCGACAAGCAGATGACCTTCAAGAGCTACTACAAGATGCCGGCCCCGCAGACGCCGTTCGAGAACTGCGTGGCGCACAATGGGTCGCTGATCCCGATCCCCGGGCGGGAAGTCATGGTGCAAGGGTGGTATCAGGGCGGCATCTCGGTGTTCGACTGGACCGACCCGGCGCACCCGAAAGAGATCGCCTACCACGACCGCGGCCCGATGGACTCGACCAAGCTCGTCATGGCAGGATCGTGGTCGGTCTACTGGTACAACGGATCCATCGTCAGCTCGGAGATCTCCCGGGGACTCGACATCTTCGAGCTGCTGCCCAGCGGATTCATCTCCCAGAACGAGATCGACGCCGCGAAGACGGTGCACTTCGACTATCTGAATGCCCAGGAGCAGCCGAAGCTGGTCTGGCCAGCGAGCTTTGCACTGGCGCGCGCCTACCTCGACCAGCTCGACCGGTCGAACGGCCTGGCACAAGCCCGAGTGTCCGCCGTGCGGAGCGAGCTCGCCCGCGCCGAAAAACTTTCCGGGCAAGGCCGGCGGGGTGCGCTGACCAAGCTCGCCGCGCAGCTCGGCAGCGACGCCCAAGGCGCCGGCGACCAGGCCAAGGTGCGGATGCTCGCTGCGGCGACGCGGGATCTGGCCAGTGCTCCGCGCTGAGCACCCGACCTGGGTACACCCCGGCATGCACCCGTGGGAGCATCACGGCGGAGAGGATACCGAGCTGGGAGTCTTCGTGCGGTACCGGCGCTGGCTCGGCCGAGATCAGAGTCTCGATGTCGCGTTCGGGACGCCTGTCATGGGAAACTCATACACCAGGACATCGCCTTACGGGCTGGTGAAGTGGAACCTCAATCGATGGATCGGCGTCGCGGTCGGTGAAAAGCCGGGCTTCGCACTCTCCGCCCTCGGCGCCGCCATCATCGGGATCCGTACCTTGCTGGCCTTCGCCCGGGGCAGCTAGGACTTCTCACCCAGCGATGGCCTTCCGGTGGTCGGCGGGATCGTTTCTTCTGGGCGCGGCGACCATCGCCTGCCTCGCACTCGTCGTCTCTGCGCTCATCCCGAAGCTTCCGCGCGAGGTCGTTGCGGCCCCTCAGGATTCCACCAGCTCGAAACCTGCGGATACCACCGCCCTCGAGCCGCCGCCCTCGGTCACCGCTGCCCGCCCACGTCCCGAAGGGACGGCGCTCGTCATCCCCGTTCGGGGTGTCACGGGCGATCAGCTCCGCGACACCTACTCCGATGCGCGAGGTCTGGGCCGCCGTCATGATGCGATCGACATCGATGCCCCGCGTGGCACACCCGTCCTCTCGGTTGCGCCGTCGGTGGTGTTGAAACTGTTCCGGAGTGACCGCGGAGGGACCACGCTCTATGCGCTCGCGCCCGACCAGAGAACGATATACTACTACGCTCACCTGGATCGCTACGCCGAAGGAATGGTCGAGAGACGGACGCTGCGCGCGGGAGAGGTGCTCGGATACGTGGGCGACAGCGGCAACGCGAACCCCGGCGACTATCACCTGCATTTCGAGATCTCGACCACGACCGATTCGAAGCGATACTGGGGCGGTACGCCGGTGAACCCTTACCCTCTCCTCCGGGCAGGTGTGCATGTCCCGTAGCACGCGGTGCGGCCTGATTCTCTGCCTCGCGACGGCCTGCTCGCGTCCCGAGCCTCCCACCGAGGGGTACATCGAGGTGCCGGGCGGCCGGATCTGGTATGCCGTCATGGGCAGCGGCCCCGGCACACCGCTCATCGTTATCCACGGCGGGCCGGGGAGCAGCAGCTTCGGCCTCAAGCCCTGGGCGGCACTGGGAGACGAGCGCCGGGTCATCCGCTACGACCAGCTCGGCGCCGGCAAGGCGGATCACCCCACCGACACCACGCTGTTCACCGTCGAACGAGCCGTCCAGGAGCTACGGGCGCTCCGCGATTCGCTGCGGCTCGGCAAGGTGCATCTGTACGGCCGATCCTGGGGAGCGATGCTGCTCGAGGCCTACATGGGCACCAATCCCGCCGGAGTCCAGAGCGTCATCCTCTCCAGCCCGCTGGTGACCACGGCCCAGTGGGAAGAGGACGCCGATTCGCTGCTCAAAACTCTCCCCGACTCCGTCCAGGCGGTGATCGCCCGGCACGAAGCCGCAGAGACCACCAATTCGCCGGAGTACCAGGCGGCGGCTTCTATGTACTACAAGCTCTACCTGACCCGGGAGCCGAGGCGATCGCAGGCCGACGCCGACAGCGCAGGCCGGATGCGCGGCGACCTGGTGTACCATTACATGTGGGGACCGAGCGAGTTCACCGCGACAGGCACGCTGAAGCAGTTCGATGCGACAGAGTGGCTCAGGAGCCTGAAAGTTCCGACCCTGTTCGTGACCGGCGAGTTCGACGAGGCTACGCCGGCTTCTACGGAAAGGTTTTCGAGACTGGTGCCCGGCGCCGAGTTCAAGATCATTCCCAACAGCGGCCACTCCACCGAGAACGACAACCCGGACGCCCTGCTAGGGACGGTGCGGGATTTTCTCCGGCGGGTCGAGGGCCGGAGGGAATGAGCTAGGCGGGCAGGATTTCCTCGAGGGCCAGCCGCGTCTTGGGCGAGAGCCGTGCTTCGTCGAAGTATTGCGTCACGACCGCCATCGCCTCCGCCGATGAGGTGATGTTGAGGTAGCGCAGCAGGTAGCGGACGTCATCGAGGTCGTGGAACCCTTCGCCCAGGCGCATCGCCGCGCACTTCATGGCGAGCAGATAAGCGGGGTGCGCGACGAACACCTTGAGATGCGAGAGCTCGAGGTAGCGCTCGAAGTCCCCCCGGGGGCTGAGGTAGGCCTTCACCGCATCGTTGAGCCAGGTGTCGGGAACGGCGGCCCGCGCCGCAACCCGCGCCGCCGCTGCACGGATCACCGCCGCCGGCTTGAACCACGCGTCCACGTCGCGGGTGGCGGCACGGGCGTCCAGGGCGAGACACATCACCGCGCCACCCACCAGGTACACCTCGCCCCGCACCTCCCCGGCCGCGAGCTCGGCGTTGAGCAGCACCAGAAGCCTCTTGAGGTCGGCCTTCGTCAGCTTGATCGGTGCGCCCACCAGACCTCCGTGTTACACCCGAGCGCCGACGCCGGAGTCCACGAAAATGTTCCGGCGCTTGAACGGTACTGGCGACGTCAGCAACAGGTGCGGCCACAGGGCCTTGAACGGCGTCGCGAAGTGCGGCTCCGCCAGCGGCGTGATCTCCCGGACCCAGGGCGGCGGGGCCACCCGCTTCTGACCGGCAGCCTGCTCCACCATCGCGGCCACGTAGTTCCGGACGTATGGCGAGAGCTTCGTGAGGGTCGCCCTAGCGACGACCGCACCGAACTCTGCCGGCGCAGAGCCGTGCAGGAAGTCATTCAACTCCGCGAAGGCAAAGGCGCGATCGGCATCGTCTTCGAGGGCGCGGAGGACTTCCGCGAACCGCTCGGGCAACGCGGGGAGCACCCGGGCGAGCACGTAGTGCGACACGTCGACCCCCGCCGCGTCCGCCAGGCGCTTGAGCGCCACCTTCTGCCGCGGGGTCACCCGGATCTGGAGCTGCTGGGTCTTGGCCGGCATGGCCGCAATTTCGCCCCCGGGGCCGGTCGATGTCAATACGTGCGTATTGACACAGGAAGAGCCGCCGCGGCCGGCCCTTCGCTTCGCGCAGGGAGACCACCGGCGATGTCCAGCGGGCGCAGGGAGCGGGCTGACGACGGGGGCGCTAGTGAGTACCGCGAACTCGAGCGCCCCCGAAGGCCAGCCCGCCCCCGAGCCCGCGGAGAGAGGGGGGGGACCGCCTAGATCGCATCCGACAGCGACGTGAAGTTGAAATCCCGCACCCGGAGCGGCGGCACGACCACCGCCGCGCCGGCATTGCCGCTCTCGGTGGCCGAGACCCGTTCCGGCCGGCCCATCGCTTCCAGATTGTTCAGCATGATCACCGGCGATTCGTTGAACCGGAAATTCTTCACCGCCCTCGCAATCTTGCCCTTTTCGATCAGGAAGGTGCCATCCCGGGTGAGCCCGGTGAAGAGAATGGTTCGCGGATCCACCCCGCGGATGTACCAGAAGCGGGTGACCAGGATGCCCCGCTCGACCCCCGCGATCAGCGACTCCAGCGTCTCCGTGCCTCCCAGCATCTTGATGCCGCCGCCCCCGCCGCCGAAGCCGCCACCCCCGCCGGCGGGCGTGGGCTCTTTCCCCTGCTTCATGCCCCAGTAGCGGTCGTAATTGAGATTCTTCACCATGCCGTTCTCGATCCAGACCACCTGCTTCGTCGGCAGCCCTTCGCCGGTGAAGGGATTACCGAGCGTGTCGGGATCGAACGGGTCGCTGATGATGGTGACCCGCTCGTCCACCACCTTCTCGCCGAGCTTGTTGCTACCGCCCGGCTTCGAGAAGAAGCTCCGGCCCTCGTCGGCGTTCCGGGCGTTCATCGCCCCGGTCAGGAGTTGCAGCAGATTTCCCACCGCGGTGGGCTCGAGCACCACGGTGTAGCGTCCCGGCTCGATGGCCACCGCGCCCACGCTCCGCTTGGCCTTGTCCACCGCGCGCGCGCCCAGCGCCGCCGGATCGATCCGTGAGAACGCATTCGATGCGCCGCCGGCCCACCCCGAGCCCGCGCCGTCCGGCGTCCGCACCGTGGTGGTGAACGCCACGTCGGTGTCCCGGCCGTAGGCCATGAGTCCCTTGCTGTTGGCAACCGCTTGCGCGGTGGCGCGGGTCTCGAGGTAGCCGGTGCTCACCAGCCCCAGCGCGCGCGCCTGGTCGGTAATCTTCGTCACGGCGGCGGCGCGCAAGGCCGGATCGAGCCCTGCGGTGCTGTCGCTCCAGCCCAGGCCTTCCTGGTACTCCTGCGGGCCCAGCTCGGACATCAGCTCGGGATCATCCGGCGAGAGCCTGGCCAGCCGCTCAGATAACTCCACCACGGCCTTGACTCCGGCATCGTCGAGCCGGTTGGTGCTCGCCGAGCCGATTTTCCTGCCGATCACGCTCCGGACCACCACGGTGGTGTTGCTGTTGTCGCCCGCGGTCGAGATCTGGTTCTCGGCAAAGCGGGTGTTGCCCCGGGCCCCACTGTTGATGCTGACCCGCGCCTCGGTCGCGGTGCTGAACCCGAGCGCGCGTCTGGCCAGCACCTCGGCATCCGCGCGCGACAGCATCTTCGCGCCCTGTTCCTGCCCCGCGCGGCTCATGCCGACCTCCCGGTGTTGATCACGTTGATCTGGCGGTGCCGGGTGGGCACGCATCCATGGCTGACGGCGTTCGATTGCGCTGGTTGTCCCTTGGCGTCGCCGAACGCGCCGCCGAGGAAATAGCTCCGCGGACCGCCCACCATGTCGAGCGCGCCCCAGAACTCCGGCGTGCGCATCTGGTAGGCGACGTCCTTGAGCATGCCGACGATCTTGCCGCCGCGGATCTCGTAGTAGAGCTGGCCGCCGAACTGGGCGTTGTAACGCTGCTGGTCGATCGAGAAGGATCCGTCGCCCATGATCGCGATGCCCCGGTCGGTGGCGGAGATCAGATCCTCCCAGACCAGGTCCCGCTCGCCGGGGAGGAGCGACACATTGGGCATTCGCTGGAATTGCACGTCGGCCCACGACTGCGCGTAAGAGCAGCCGTGGGAGCGGGTCGGCTTCCCGTTCTTCTTGTAGTACCAGTCGAGCCAGAGCGCCTGCTCCCGTGTGGTCTGGTAATCCACGAAGATGCCGTTCTTGACGATGTCGAACGATTCGGGCTGGACGCCGTCGTCGTCCCATCCACAGGCGGCGAGCGACCCAGGCTGGGAGCGATCACCGCGGATGTTCATCAGCGGCGACCCGAACTTGAGGGTGCCGAGCACCTGCTCCGGAGGGAAGACGAAGCTCGTCCCGGCGTAGTTGGCCTCATACCCCATGGCGCGGTCGAGCTCGGTCGGATGCGCCACCGACTCGTGAATCGTGAGCCAGAGATGGCTGGGATGCAGAATCAGATCATAGCGTCCCGCTTCCACCGGCTTGGCGCCGAGCTTGGCCACCGCTTCCTCGGCCCAGCGCGGGGCGCTCTCCACCAGTTTGGCTTCGGTCACGTGTTCGTAGCCGCGGCCCATCGGGGCGATGTCGTTGCTCTGCCGCGACTGGAAATCACCCGACGCCACCGCCGTCACCGTCATGCTCGGCTGGGTGCGGAAAATGGTCTGGGTGACGAGCGCGCCCTCGGTGTTGGCGTAGGACTTTTCCTCCTTGAGGAAGAACATGCTGGAGTTCACGAAACGCGCCTGGGGGTTCTTCAGCGCCGCTTCGTTGGCGGCGAGGAGAAGCGCCACCTTCTCCTCGATAGGGATGGTGAAGGGATCCACCTTGGCATCGCTCCGCCAGGTGCCCCGCTGGTTGCCGGGGGCGGGCGCCAGCGTCACCGGCTTCCGACCCGGTGTCCGGTTGGCTTTGGCCTGCGCCACTGCCTGCCGCGCCACCCGGACCACTCCGTCGCCGGTGAGCTCGCTGGTAGCGGCAAACCCCCACGAGCCTTGCACCAGGACCCGTACCCCGATACCGAGGGTCTCGTTGTCGGAAAGACCAGCCACGCGCCGCTCACGGGTGTTGATGTTCTGGGTGCGGTTGAGACTCACGCGAGCGTCGGCGTACTCGGCGCCGGCCGACTTCGCGGCGTCGAGGGCGCGCATCAGCAGCTCGGTGAAGGCCGGGTCGCCCTGGGAGACCGGACTCATGAGCCCGGCGGCGCGCTCGGCGGCCCAGGCCTCGCCAGTCGCGGCCAGGACCATTCCGGCCGCGGCCGCGGCGGCGGCGGTGCTCTTGAGGAACTCTCGGCGGCTGGTGGACACGGGGAGCCTCGGGTTCGAGTGGGGGTGGTGAACCTAATTCTACGCCCCCGGGAGGCCGGATGCTGATCCGTGTCCGGAACACGGGGCAGGAAGTTATTCGGGCTGGCGCCCGGCACCCATCAAGGTAGACTTAATGGCGTGAGGCCTCTAAGGCCGAATCGCCGCGGTGCAGGTGCAGCAGTGTCTTACTCGCTTCGGGAGGTATGACGGTGACGAAGCTGGAGAAGGATCTGAAGCGAGAGCTCGATATCGGCGGCGAAGCCTACGTGGTGACCATTTCGCCGACGGGTCTCAAGCTGGTTCGGAAGGGACGACGAAAGGGTCAGGAGCTTACCTGGAAGGAGCTCGTCAGCGGAGAGGCGGCGCTGGCGGTGGCGCTCAACGCCTCCCTCGATCAGGCGGGGAGCTGAGCCGAAAGCGCTCTGGCAACGTGGCCCGCGACAAATGCCCTCGCCGCGCCAGACCACGTCGAGCTGCCCGCCGACCCCGAGGATACGGCGCGCGGGGAGGAGCTGGCGAAGCATCTCGAAGCCCTCGCACCCGCTTTCATCAAGCTTGGCCAGCTCCTCTCCAGACGCGGCGCACTGATTCCCCCGGCCTACGCCGACGCGCTGGAGCGCCTCCAGGATTCGGTGGAGCCGTTCCCATCTGAAAAGGTAGAGCCGCTACGGACCCGTGCTATTGTGGAGGGACATGATTATTGTATGTCTCAAATATAGAGGAAAAGGATTATTTGGATGCCTACAACTCCTAGGAAAACACTTGCCCTTAATCATAATCAATTACCCAAGTGCCCCACCGGCATCAAAGGCTTTGACGAAATTACAGAAGGCGGGCTTCCGAAAAATAGAACCACTTTAATTTGTGGAAGTACCGGCTCTGGAAAAACCCTTTTGGGGATTGATTTTTTAATCAATGGTGCGATCAATTACAACGAGCCAGGCATCTTCATGTCATTTGAAGAGACAGAAGATGAACTTTATAAAGACGTGGCTTCTCTCAACCTGGATTTACAAGGGCTTGTTTCACAAAAAAAGATTCTGTTTGAATATGTTCTTTTGGAGCGCAGAGATATTCAAGAGAAAGGCGAATTTAATCTTGAAGGACTATTCATTCGTTTAGAACATGCTATTGATTCCATTGGCGCCAAACGCGTTGTTTTAGATTCTATTGAATCTCTCTTTGCAGGCGTCACAGATGCTGGCATTCTTCGCTTGGAGATAAAAAGACTTTTCCGATGGCTGAAGGAAAAACAAGTTACGGCAATCGTTACCGGCGAGCTGGGGCAAGACTCTTATACTCGTCATGGCCTGGAGGAGTACATTTCCGATTGCATAATTCTCCTGGACAACAGAGTGAAGGAACAAATTACCACCCGTAGAATTCGGGTAATTAAATATCGGGGTTCAAAGCATGGCACAAACGAATATCCCTTCGTCATTGATAAAGATGGACTGTCCGTAATTCCTATCACTTCTGCAGGACTCGATCAACCAGGCACCAACAAGAGAGTGTCGACAGGACTTCCATCGTTAGATAAAATGTTCAAGGGTGCCGGTTATACCAGAGGCAGCACGGTCCTCGCTTCAGGTACCGCAGGCACTGGAAAAACAAGCCTCGCGGCTGCATTCGCCATAGAACGGTGTAAACGTGGAGAACGGTGCCTTTTCTTGTCGTATGAAGAATCGTCAGGGCAACTCATTCAAAACATGAGCTCTATAGGTTTTCATCTTGAACCATTGGTGAAAAAAGGACTCTTAAAGATTGTGTCTACCAGACCTTCCTTTTTTGGTTTAGAGATGCATTTACTCGATTTATACAAGATCATTGCAGATTTCAAACCACGATCTGTGATCATAGATCCCCTGACAAGTCTCATTGGACAGGGGAACCACCTTGAAATTCAATCAATGCTTACTCGCATGATTGATCTTTTGAAATCCAAGGGCATAACCGGCTTTTTTACAAGTCTTGTGTCTTCAACCGTGCCAAATGACACGAGCGGCGAAATCGGCGTCTCGTCGCTAATTGACACTTGGATCGTAGTGAGAGAATTGGAAGAAGATGAGGGCAGGAGACGCATTCGGGGACTTTACATTGTCAAGTCTCGTGGCATGGGCCACTCCAGTGACGTCCACAAAATGATTTTGAGTGATGATGGAATCAATTTAGTACCAATGGATGCTGATGCTGCCGCAGGCGCCAATCAGAAAAAGAAGCTTGGTAAAAATATTTCTGGGAAACGCAAATCAATCACAAGGTAAAGGTGTCAGATGGAAAACCGGCGATCTGGCGTAGGCATGGGAGCAGTACATCCTAACTTCATTGTCGGCATTGGCGGCTCAGCTGGAGGTCTTAACGCATATAAGGCGTTCTTCGACGCCCTGCCGTCTAATACAGGTATGGCCTTTGTCATTGTTTCTCATATTCACCCGACCGCCAATAGTCAGTTAGCTCACATTCTGTCGAGTCATACGACAATGCCAGTACTGGTGGCTTCGACAGCGATGCTGATCCGGGCGAATCATGTCTACGTGATTCCGCCGAACGCGGATCTTCTAATTGAGAACTATACCTTCACAGTCGTCTCCCCGCGCGCTAGGAGGAACAAGCAGGTAGATCTCTTTTTGATTTCTTTAGCAGCGGCGATGGGGGCGCGTGCGATCTGCATTATCCTCTCTGGGTATGATGGCGACGGTACGAAGGGATGCGAGCACATCAAGGCAAAGGGAGGAACAACCTTTGCTCAGGACATGTCTGCCGAAGCAGACGGTATGCCTCTCAGTGCTCAGGCTTCAGGCTGTGTTGATTTCGTTCTGCCACCCGACAAAATGCCAGATGAACTACAAAGATTGGCAAGCACTTCCATAAATACAGGGGCTGATCTGCTCCCCTTTTCTGGTCCAGATATCGGGTCAGTCCACCACGGTTAGACCCGCTTCCGGTTGACGCCGTGCCCCTCGCGGCAGAGCAGCCAGTGCAGCCGCCGGTAGCCCCAGCGCGGTCGCAGCATCGCCAGGGTTACCAAGCGCTTCCGGAGCGCCGTCTGCGGCGCCCGGCAGGCCGCGGGGCCTTTGGATCTGCGAATGGTGGTTCGAATCCACCAGGGCCAATCCCCCCGGTCATTTCGCCAAGATGGTGTAGGACACCGTGGCCGCGCCGCGACTAGTGGCCAGGTCACCCTCCCCCCACTGCAACAGACCGAATCCCGCCGGGAAATACGTGTCGAGACCGGTGCGAGGGGTCTGAAGCACCAGAAAATGGGCGTCGAGGCTCCCACCGAGGTTCGCCATCCCCAGCTGTTTCCAAGCCCCCAGCGGATCCGCGGCCCACAAGACTCCGAACTACACGTCTGGCACGGCCGCGAGAAGGGTCTGGACGCCGGGACCGTGATGGGACACGAGTTCCTGGCAACGGTGTTGGAGGTCGGATCGGAGGTGACCGGGATCCGGCGCGGCGACCGCGTGGTGAGTCCCTTCACCACCAGCTGCGGCGAATGCTTCTACTGCACGGACGGATTGCCCGCCCGGTGCCTGCGCGGATAGCTCTTCGGGTGGGTCGAGCGCCGCGCCGGTCTCCACAGTGGCCAGGCCGAAATGGTTCGGGTCCCTCTGGCCGGCGGCACCCTGGTCAGGCTCCCCGAAAACCTCGCGCCCGAATCGGGGCTCGTCCTGGGCGATGTGCTAACCACCGGATACCACCGCGCCGTGCTCGCAGAGGTGGAGCCGGGGATCACCTACCTCCAGAAGCCCGTCACCCGCGAGGCACCAGCGCGGGAGGTCCGCGGTGCTCGACGCACCCCGCCGGCCCTACGGAATGACCGCCGCCGGCTTCGGCGGGTGATTGGCGAAATCCCCCCCTTTGACCATCGAGATCTTCGTCGGATCGATGTATCTCCGCATTGCCGCGTTCACGTCGTCCGGGGTCAGTGCGGCCACCCACTTCTCCAACTGCTCGTTGTAGGCCATGGTGCGGCCGGTGATACTCTGGTTCGCGAGCAGCGCCGCCAGGAACGGGTCGCCCGAGCGGTTCTGCAGCTGCTGCTGCAGCCAGCCCTGCTTGCCCTTCTCCACTTCCTCCGCCGTAAATCCGCCCTTGACGGCCCGCACCATCTCCTCCATGAACGCCGCCTCCAGCCGCACGACGTTTTCCGGATTGTAAATCGCGTTGGCGCTGAGGTTCCCCACGCTGTCGAGCGACTGGGCGCTAATCCCCCCACCCACGCCGTAGCTTAGGCCCTCCTGCCCGCGGATCCGCACGGCGAGGCGTGAATTCAGGAATCCGCCGCCCAGCATCGTGCCGCCCAGCACCAGCGCCGCGTAGTCCTTGCTGTCATCGCGCAACTTGAGGTTCTGGCTGGCGAGGAAGACCGCATTCGCCTTGTCGGGCGTCTCGATCTTCTCGTTGAACGGCGCCACCTCGAAGTAGCGCCGCTTGAGCCGGACGAACGACTTGGGACTCTTCCAGGCGCCGAAGAGCTGCCTCGCCACCATCGCCACCGAGTCCTTCGCGAAGTCGCCCACCACCGCGACATCGCCGGAGGAGGCGCCCATCAGCTCCGCGTAGAGGCTCCGCAGATCCTCGACCATGGTCGCCTGATAGTCGGCGATCTGCTCCTCCACTGTGCCGGTGTAGAGCGGATGCTCCTTGGGGTACGGCGTCATCCGGCGGCTCATGGCGATGCTCACCAGGAAGCCGGGCTCGGATTTGGCCTGCTCGAGCCCCGCGAGCTGCGCCCGCTTGTAGGTGTCGTACTCGCTCGCCGGGAAGCTGGCCTCCTTGAGCACCTCCGCCACCAGGCGGAGCGCCGGGATCAGGTTGGGCCGGGTGGTCGAGATGGTCACGTTGAGCGCGTTGCCGCTGCCGCCGAAGAAGACCTGCGCCTTGAGCCGGTCGAACTCGTCCTGGATCTGTTGCCGGGTCTTAGTCTTGGTGCCGCGGTTCACCATCCCGCCGAGGAACCGGGCGGCGGTGATCCGCCGGCCGCTGAGCGCCTTCTCATCCCCCAACCGTAGCGTCACCGCCGCGTTCACGGTATTGCCCCGCGTCGCCTTGGGAAGCAGCGAAAGCTTCATCCCGTTGGGCAGCGTCGCGCGCGTGGTGCGCGCCTCGATGACCGCCGGCGTCGGATCGAATGCCTCTCCCGCCGCGAGCACCGGGTTGCCCTTGTAGTCCTTGGTCCACGCGACGAGCTCGGCGTCGGTCACGCGCGGAATCGTGGCGCGGTCGGGCTTCTCGGTCGGCAGGAAGACGCCCACCGTCCGGTTGGACGGCTTGAGGTAGGCCTGCGCCACCCGCTGCACGTCCTGGGGCTTGATCTCCTTGAGCCGGTCGCGCTGCACAAAGATCAGCCGCCAGTCCCCCTGTGACGCCCATTCGCTGAGCGTGAGCCCCACGCTCTGCGAATTGGTGAGCAGGAGGTCGATGTTCTTGAGCAACGCCGTCTTGGCGCGCTCGACCTCCTCCCCGGTCGGCGCCAGCGTGGCCGCCTGCTCCATCGTCTGAATCAGGATTGCGCGGGCGGTGTCGAGCGACTGCTCCTTCCGGAGCGACACGGTCCCGATCAGCACTCCGGGCTCCTTGAACGACTGCCCGAAGGAGCCCGAACTCGACGCCCGCTTGGTCTCGACCAGCGCCTTGTAGAGCCGCCCGCTGGGTGCGTTCCCCAGCACGTGCGCCAGCACCTGGACCGCGGGGTAGTCGGCATGCGATCCCGCGGGCACGTGATAGAGCGCCATCGCGAGCTGGACGTCCCCGACCCGGCGCAGCGAGACCTCGCGCTCCCCGTCCTGCACCGGCTCCTCGGTATAGGTGGGATAGA
>CAYTMW010000005.1:0-31465 GCA_964439025.1 uncultured Gemmatimonas sp.
GGAGTCCGTGACGATGACGCCCGAGTTGTCTCCACCCCAAGTGCCGCGCGCCAGTCGGCTGTCCGATGGCGGAAGCAACGACGACTCGAAACAGGAACCCACGAGGAGTCCCAGGAGGGCGAGGCAGACTTGTGCGCGGCGCGCGCGGTGTGTAAAAAAGAGGAACGACATAGTTGGCTCCCCTGTCTCGAACTAAGATACCACGCCTCGCGTGCGGGGATGTAACGGCTCCGCTGGCTCAGAACGGACCGGAAAGTCAAACGGTCAATCGCCGCGGCGGATGCGCCAAGTCAGCGCGGCCCCTGTCTGCAAGGGCTTGTTAGGCGTCAGGCCGATACCCATGTTCCCGGTTGCTCAGCCCCTGCCAGCTGCAAACGCGGGTTAGGCTGCCATCCTGGCAGAGTGGGCAAGCGGCTCCGTCTAGCTCTGCCGCCAGCGGTCAAGAACTCGCTCGACCTCGGCGGCAACGGCAAACCGGGCCTCGTGGCGCTCCCACCCACGACCAAGAAGCTGGTCGTATCGAGTGTGACCGTGGCGGACATGGGCCCGCACGGCAAGCTCGATCGCCTCAGGCTCAAACCGTTTGGCCGCGGCGGTACGACCAACCCTGCCGGAGTGCTTCAGGCACGCCTGCTCCGCAATGGCGAGTCCCTCGGGCTCCGGACAACCAGAAAAGAGCTCACGGATCCTCTGAGCGAACCGGGCAACGTACTGCGTATCAATCCCGGCCTGCCGCTCCGCATTGCGCTCCCGCGCGCGCGCGCGGGCTTCTGCGTCGGCTAGACAAGCCTGCTCCGCGCGTGCAAGGGCCGCCTCCTCGACCAGAATGCCCTGCCGCTCGTAGCGCCTCCGCGTCCGGCTAAACCGGACCACGACCGCTCGCAGGGTCGAGTGCCGGCCCGCCCGCCGCGTAAGTGCCGTATCGCCGCGCGGAAGGAAAACCAAATGCCCCAGGTCTGCACATGCCAGACAGAGTGGGCGGTCTCCCTCCAAGCGCAGCAACCTGCCTCGCCCGAGTTCCTCGCCGCACTCCGCGCACGCCGAGTCGCGAAGGATCTCGAACACGACAATCTCATCGTCACTCTTCGACGGCTTCTGACCGGGTGACATCCGATACCGTGGTCCTGCGAAACTCCTTTTGGCGGCCTAACGGTCTGCGCTTCTGATGCGGGGGCCTGCCTCAGCCGCCGCCAACCAGACTCCCAAAGATAGTCGGCGGCGGCTGAGGCGTTCAGGGCCCCGTCAGAAGCAAGCGCGGGTTAGGTAGCATGGCTTTAGAAATCAGTCGGGGTGAGTCCGGTGTGCTAGGCAAGTCGTGCCAGTATCCACGGGCCAAGCTCCTCCTGATCGTGGAACGCGAAGACGAAGTCAGGCCAGCCTGGGCGGCTCAGGACTCGATGGGAACCGGATTCACGTTTGAGCTGCCAACCGATACGCAGAAGCGCCGCCAGTACGCGCCGGGCCTTGGCGGCACCCCAACTACTCACGCGGCTTGAAAGGAGACGTTCAGGAGTTCCGCTACGGCCTCGCCCTGCTCCATCCGGTCGGCCAGAACCCGAAGTGCGAGAGCTTGGACCTTGGCCGTAGCGTCGGTCGGCGTCATGCCGTAGGCCAGAACCCCAGGCAGGGCAACGATTTCCGCGATCCAGCGGCCATCTGCTTCCTGCTCGAGTTCAATCTGGAAGGTCATCCGGCCTCCACGCCTAGCTGAGGGTCAGATTGAAGCTAGTCAGGGCAGAGAAACTCGCCCAGCACACCGCGGAGCAATCCTTTAGGCAGGGGAAGTCGGCTTGGGAGCGCATCCAAAGCTAGAGTTGGGGAGGATGCTCGTCGAGCAAGGGATCCATGCCACCGAACGACTGCGCTTCTGCTGCGGGGGCCTGCCGAAGCCGCCGCGGCCCAACCGTCCAAAGATACCCCGCGGCGGCAGGAGCGCTCAGGCCCCCGGCAGCTGCAATTGCGGGTTAGAGGTTGACACGATCGGGGACGAGCACCCGGCGCCAGACCGCCGGCTTGACATCCTTCAAGTCGATGCGGAGCAGGGGTAGTTGCGGCGATCGGCGCGCCGCCGACTGGGCTCGGGCGCGACCAGGGCGAGAAGGGCGAACGGGACGCGGCATGCCAGGAATGCCACCTCGGAACGGGGAGGACAGCGAGTGGGCGGACAAGAGCATCCCCCGGCGGCGCAACACCGCTCACTGCGTGACGTCGTACATACAAGTTCTTGATCCTACGTGGGCAGCGCCGTTTAACGTCAGGTTGTGCTGCGGCCGTTGTAATACAATGCGAAGCACGGCCGTCAGTACCAACCATCGTTAGGTGGTGCCCGGCGTGCTGCGCCCTTACCGTTCCTTCGAAGAATGCTCGTGACGGTGCTAGCGCCGCTGCTTCTCGAGCGCGGCGAGCCGCTCGCGCGCATGCTTTGCCACGGCCGCGTGTTCCGGGGTCGCTTGCTGTAGGAACGTTCGATATGCCGCGATCGCTTCCCCGGCGCGGCCTGTTTGGTCGAGCGCCAGCGCCTTGTTGTAGTGCGCAACCACCATGACCGGCGTGACCGACAGCGCCTTGTCGTAATCGGCAATCGCGAGGTCGTACTGTTTTTGGCGCGCCAGGATGAGACCGCGGTTGATGAGTGCCGCCGGATTGGCCGGGTTGAGCTCGATGGCCTTCGTGTAGTCAGCCACGGCGCGGTCGTCGTTCCCCTGGTTCTGGTAGGCGAGTCCGCGATCGTAGTACGCCTCCGTGTAGCCTGGATCGCGTTCGATCGCCCGTGTGTAGTCTGCGGCCGCCTCGTTCCACCGGCCGAGAAGGGCAAACACGACCCCACGCAGATAGAGCGGCTCGACGGCGAGCGGATCCAGCTCGTGGGCCTTCGTGTAGTCGGCGATCGCCGCCTGCGCGTCGTTCTTGTGCGTCTGCGCCGACCCACGGTTGCGGTAGGCCTCGGAGAAGGACGGCAGCAGCTCGATCGCGCGCGTGTAGTCCGTGATGGCCGCATCGTGTCGGCCCATTTCGGAATATGTCGCCCCGCGATTGAAGTATCCCTCGGCGAATGTGGAGTCGATCTCCAGGACACGGTTGTACGCCTCGATCGCGTCCGTGTACTTCCCCTGGAGCAGGAACAGCTTGGCGCGTGTGTCGTGCGCGCGCACGTAGTCGGGCGCGAGCTTGATCGCCGCCTCAGCGTCGGCGTACGCGTCGCCCCAACGGTCTGCGTTCGCATGGAGCATCGCGCGGAACATGCGTTGGATCACCTCGTGCGGCACGCGGCCCTCGTCGGCGTCCTTATACGCCGCGACTGCGGCCGCGAGCGAGCTGTGCAGCGGATCGACGCCGGCGGCTGCCTGGAAGACGATCCGTGCCGAGTCGAGCTTGCCTTCGGCCGCGAGCGCCGCGCCTTTTTCGTATTCGGCATCGGCGTTGAGCCGCACGCTGGCCCCTTGGGGCGCCAACGGCGTGTTCTG
The DNA here is from genome assembly GCA_964439025.1 of uncultured Gemmatimonas sp. Classification (GTDB taxonomy): domain Bacteria; phylum Gemmatimonadota; class Gemmatimonadetes; order Gemmatimonadales; family GWC2-71-9; genus JABFSM01. The sequence continues at coordinate 3,465 of CAYTMW010000005.1, forward strand.
CGCGGGAGGCGCCGTTGTCTGCGGCGCAGCGGAAGTCTTCGTTGCCTCGCCGCTGCTGGTCTGCGGCGGAGGGTCGGTCCCGCCGCAGGCGGCCAGGAAGGCGCAGATCGACAAGAAGGCAACGACGCGAACGGGGGATCTGGGCGTGTTCATCGGCCGGTCTCCGATCTGCTCTTAGCTTCAACCACTTGCCTGATTCACACCAGCAGAATTGATGCGCACGATTCCATGCAAAATCAACCTACAAACTGATTCTCGATTTGGCGCAACGACTGGGATTGAATTCTCGCTGGTCTGAGGGCGAGAGCACCTAACGCATTGCGCTTCTGCTACGGGGGCCTGCGGCGGCCCCGGCCGTCCAGCCCAAACATACCCGCCGGCGAGCTGCCGCGCTCAGGACCCCGTCCACAGCAAGCGGAGCCTGTGTGAAAACTCCAGACCCGGCGAGACCGCGATCACAGCAACGCTCACCTTTACCCCAAGAGCCACGATCTCACTCAGGTCCGACGTTTATGACCCCCCAATTTGGCTGTCTCTGGGAGTTTTCACACGGCTTCAGCGCTGGTTAGGCGGCACACGCCCAGCGGTAATGAGTTCATTCGACTCATGGTCACCTGACCGTCCAGAGTGGTCCAGAAGCAATGTGTCTCACCGCCAGAGACGATAGAATCGTCAGGGGCGATACATCCGGTATACACGCGAGCCTCATCCGGACTCGGCCCCCAGCCGTGTCAGGGAGACACTGGCCGCGTAACAGCTTCGTCAGGAGTCTCGGGGCAGGCGAGCTGCTGCAGCTCAGCCTGATGGGCACGAACTGCTCGCGTCGCTCGACTCCGTGCGATGTTCCACTGGGCCCAGTTACGGGCCATCCGCGCGGGTTTCTCCCCTGTCCATCGATCGAGGAGGATAGCTGCGGCGGCACAACGGCTGCCTGAAGCGGCCGTGTCGACAGCGATCTCCGGTGCTGTCAATGCGGACACCAGCACCGGGACCGCGTCTCCGCCTAACGATGCGACGTACCGCAGATCCGAACCCGCCGCCCCGGTACGCCCCGCGTCACCACGCGCCAGGTTTGCCCGAGCCACCAGCGCATCGGGGTTCAGCACGTTGAGCGTGAAGAGTACGACAAATCCGCTGACCACCAATCCTGTCGCAAAGGTACGCGGACGGGAGCGCAGCACGGTAAATGCGAGCCACACGAACACGATCGCCAACCATATCATGAACGCCGTGGCGTACAGTCTGTCCGTGGAGATGCCGTAGTACTGGATATACAATCTCATGCGCGCGCCGGCCGAGAACATTATGGCGCCGAGCAGCACCAGCAGCGGTACCGCGAGCCGCCGATAGAAACGGAGGGTGCGGACATCGGAAGCTGGAATGAGCGCCTGCGCGCCGAGGAGCACCGCGAGCAGCAGGCCGGCCACGCCCGTCAACTCGAAGAAGCCGCGCCTCGCGTACTCGGCGTAGCTGAGGCCGGTAGTCCTGAGCACGAGGGCCTCGCCACCGAACAACCAGCCTATCTGCACGACGACAAATGCCGCGAACAGCACGTTCAGGGCGCCGAGCGCGAGCGTCACGTCCGTGGCGCCGAGCGTGAGTGGGAATGGGGTGGCGGGAGTGCCGGCTGCGCCGGGGTGCGCCAGGAGTGAGCGCCGCAGCCAGCCAGCCACCACCCATGCGAAGAAGCCGGCGACGACGACGTGCGAGAGTACGACCTCGAGGTCCACGAACTTGAAGAACGATCCGAATACCGGGTCCGCCTGCGTGAGCAGAAGCGTGAAGACGAGGAGTATGGGTGCAGTGATCAGCAGCGCCCTGCCGATCCGCCTGACGCTCCCGCCGTTGGACTGGCGGGGGGCGGTGTGCAGCTCCGCGTCGCGCATCAATAGCGGGACCACGCCAACGGCGACATCGAGACCGGTTCCGAACGCGGCTCGAATCAGGTCGCGGACGCGTGCGAGGGCGAGGCCGGGCACGGGGATGGCATTGACGCTCATGGCGAGCAGCACGAGCGCGGTGAGCATCGCCAGCACGTCGAAGAACTGGAGCACCTCGGAGTCGCGCCACGACAGGCCGGCGGCAAAGAGTACCGCGACAGCGAGCCAGATGCTGCTCTCGGGTGAGAGAGGGCGCCCGTTCTGCCGCACGAGAGCGATGGCGATGGTGGCGAACACGACTATCCAGACCAGGAGTCCCAGCCCCCATGGTTCATTTCGGAGCAGCGGGTCAGCGAGGATGCCGAGTAGGACAGCACCTAGCAGCGCGCGTCGTGCGACGCGGGCGCGTGGAGATGGAATGGTAGACTCGGGCCCGGCCGGCTCGGCGGTAGGGACGTTCGATGCGGCTGCGGCAGCGGAGCCGGTCGCCAGGTCTGAATGTGGGTAGTGCATGGAGTCTCGGCGTTGGTTGCGCAGAGAACTTTACAATATAAAGTCGAGTCGCGCAAGAGGCGCAATTTCGCCCCCTATTGCCGCGGGCCAGCAATACCTCATAGCGCCGGACGAGAGCCAGGCGCGTGTCGTGCTCGACGCCTGGCGGATCGTCTACAACACCATCCACCATAACGCCGCCAGCACGCGTTCTTCGCGATCCAGAACGCTTGCGCTCCAGCGTACAACAGTACTCCGGCGATCGCGCGATCCGCGTATTCGTCGAGAAAGACATTCATCGATGCCAGGTCACTGGTCGACGGCTGTGTTGTGGTCTTCACTTGGATCGGCAGACGAGTGTGTCCGTCATCGATCACGAAGTCCACCTCGTATCCGTTTGACGTACGCCAAATAGAACAGCTCGGGCGGAGCCTAACGGATCGCGCTTCTGCTGCGGGGGCCTGCGGCGGCCCCCGCCGACCCGGCCAAACGTACTTCCGGCGGCGGGCCGCCGCGTCCAGGCCCCCGTCAGTAGCAAGCGCTGGTTAGAGCGCAGCATACGCCATTGACGTATAAGCGACTCCTCCCTAGATTGCGCCATGGAGCTGATCGAGACCCCGATCTTCAGCCGCCAGGTCGAGGCGCAGCTCTCGGCGGAGGAGTACCGGGCTCTTCAACTGGCCTTGCTGTTCGCTCCGGAGGCGGGGCCGGTGATCCCCGGGTCCGGTGGCCTGCGGAAGCTCCGATGGCGCCTCCCTGGCCGGGGCAAACGGGGTGGGGCCCGGGTGATCTATTACTGCCGGACGAGTGCAGGGCAGCTGTACTTGGTGTACCTGTACCCGAAGAACGTGCGGAGCAATCTGAGCCCAGCCGAATTGCGGATCCTCCGCAAGCTGGTGAGTGACTGAGGAGGGTGACATGCGCAAAGATTTGTTCGCGGAACTGGTGGCGAGCGTCAAGGAAATGAAGGCCATCCAGGCGGGCGAGCTCAAGCCGGGCCGGGTGACGCGGGCCTCTCAACTGCTCGGCCGAGGGGCCCCCGATGTGGCGGCCCTGCGCGCGCATTTCAAGCTGAGCCAGCCGAAGTTTGCGGCGCTCTTGGGAATCAGTGTCGACACGCTGCAGAATTGGGAGCAAGGGCGGCGCCAGCCCGAGGGTCCTGCAGTGGTGCTCTTGCGGGTCGCGGCGGCTCATCCGGAGGCGCTGCTGGCGGTGACCAAGCCGGCCCCAAAGCGCCGGACATCCCACCGAGCAGCATAACGGGCTGCGCTTCTGCTGCGGGGGCCTGCTGAGGCCGCCGCCAGCCAACCCCATCAAACATAAATGGCGGCGGCCGAAGCGTTTAGGACCCCGGCAGCAGCAAGGGCGGGTTAGGAAGCACGCTCCGTGAGCTCTGCCCGGAGACGCTCGATTTGACGCAGTGCACGCCGCTTGCGGTACTTAGGCCCGAGAATTGTCGCAAGAATGCCATCGAGCTCAAGCACCAGTCTCAGCGAATCCTGAAGGCTGCGTCGAACCGTCGCGGCAGCCATCGCCTTCACCTGGAGGTCGGCCCAGGGAATGGCAGGCTCAGGGTTGATGTCCATCCACTGCCCTGACACCATATTCACACTCCTTGTCAGCGCGACAGAGCAATCGAGTTGCGTTCGTCCGTCGGTATATAGGTCCCCGAGGCGGAGGGCAGCACGCGCGCGACTTTCGGCCTCGGCCAATTCAGTCCAGAGTATGGCGGGCGCCTTGATCAGGCGGGGTATGTCCTCCGGCCGAGGCGGGGCAGCATCTGCGGGTCGGTTATCGACACCTTGCACGACCAGAACGTTCAGGGCATGAGCACGCAGGCGCTCCAGACGCTCTTCGTATTGCGCTAAGCTTTGGATCGCTACCTCGTGCCAACCGACGCGCCGATCGAGAGCGCGTTCCTTCTTGCTGCGGCGGAAGCCGAGGTACGCACCAGCCCAAGCGGCGACGAATGCACCGACGGCGCCGCTGATGAATGTAATGACCCATGCCGGGACCATACTTCACGCCTGAGTTGTGAGTGGTAATCTTACAGGAAGGACCACGCCTCGTGGACTGTCGGTTCACGAAATGGAGTCTGCCCGCATCGTTCCGCTAGGGTACCTTCAGCAGGTCGACCTTCACGCGATTACCTCTCACCATAACCGCTGATCGATCGACCAGTTCCTGTGATGTAATCTGGGCATCGGCGAAGAGCGCGGCGGCGTCAGCGGGCACGAACACAGTGATGTCTTCGCGGGCCGTTGAGAGCGGACCCTTGATTCTGAGTGTAACGAGAATAGCGAAGCCGAATCCCCCCGCGAAGGCGGAGTCTGAAGCTCCAAGCTGGCGGGCGATCGGAATCGCGTAGTATTGGAGTGCCCAAGCTTGCATCTGCGGCTTGGTGGTCTCATTGTCCCACGGATAGGGTGGTGTCTCCGGCATCCAGATCTCAAGGTGCGGCCGGCCCTGAAATGGGACGACGTTCACCGTTTCCGAATGCTGAGCCGAGTTTACAATCATCAGGAGGCGTGCTTGTCCGACAGGTGACACGGATGCCATAGCGCCACTGAAAACGCGTCGTCTAACAGCTTCGCGAATCTCGGCCTGCACGGCGACAGTGTCGGAAGCTGGTGCGAATAGCCGAGAGAAGACAAGGCTCGTGTCCACGAGCGGGATCGACAGGTTCAGGTCGCCGCCATTCTTTCGGTCTAGCCGCATCTTGAGGCGGCCTGTCTTGGTGTCCGCCTTTACATCCGCTATGCGAACTGAGTTGACGAGCCCGAACCCGAGCCCCGCCCAATCCTGGATGCCGTTGATGCTAATCCCACCGTCGGATCGTACCACCTCAGCAATCCCTTGGGGTAAGCCGTTGCGATCCAGGTCACCGAACGCCGCAGGTGGGACGCGCAGGGCGACACGGGTTCCCTTCACAATGGAGCCGGAGGGCGTCTGCGCGGCGCAGGGGAGTGTCGACAGGAGCGCAAATACCAAGGGAGGGACGTGTCGCATATCGTCTCCGAGCGAGCGTTCTCAGTCCAAGTCCAGGCACAATGGTGCTCAGGCTTGATGTGCTTCCTAACGCCCAAGCTAAGCTGCGAACGAGCCAAGTAAGACGCGCGTGGCGGAGCTACGCGCATTCCGAGAATCGTTCGTCAGCTTCAGCGTTCGTTAGGCCGGCTCGTCGCGATGCTCGCCTTATTCGCGGCCAGAGCTGTGCGGTCTCCAGCAGCGAGGCGGCCGATCGGATCCCGCCCAGTGAACGCCACCTGCAGTGAACGCGACTCCGAACACCGAGGCGCCCGCTACCCGGAGTACGAGCGCCCACGACCTCTCTGCAGCTGCACGCCACACAGTCAGACCAAACATCCCGACCGTCGAGCGACCCCACAACGAAGTACAGCGCATCACCTCTTCAGCTTCGCCCGCAGTTCGTCGAAGAAGTTCTGCACCACCACGAGCGTAGGCGTTCCCGCCATGTCCTCCCACTTGTTGTCTCGCACCATGAGAAACCGCCGATCGTCAGGCGTGATCGCAAACGTGCCTCCGACCGGCGATCCCGCGCGGAGTCCATGTGGGATCGTGAACAAGACGCGGGGTGGTTCTGCCGAAAAGGGTGGACCCGGATGGATCCTCACGACATTCATCTTTCCGTTGGCGACGTAGAACAGCTCGCGCCCGTTGTGCGCCCAGAGCGGAGCACTGCCACCGCCGATCGAGACTTGCCACTTGCCGCGGTTCGCATCTGGAAACGGGCGGACGAACACCTCGTTCGCGCCCTGCTCGTTCGACACGTACGCGAGCCAACGGGAATCCGGCGACAACGCCGCGCCCGTCGCGTCGGATCCCGGCGCCACTATCCTGCGCGCCAGGCTGTCCCCTCCCGGGTGCGCCGCGAGAATCTCCCTCTGTGCCGAAGCCCCTGTCGACGTGGTTGCGCCGAGCACGAGCCACCGGCCGTCAGGACTCCAGAACGCGTCGATCGGACCATCCTTTCCCCAGAGGAGCCTGGGTTCGCCCGTGCCGTCAGCGGCCTGCTCCCAAACGTTGAACGGGTTCACCTTCCGAGCCGACCCGGTCAAGATGGGCCGGTCGGAGAGAAACGTGATGGCTCGCCCGTCGGGCGTCCACGCGGGGGATCGGTCCGCACCGGCGTACAGTGTGAGCCGTGACACTGGCCCGGTGGGTACCTGCTTTATCCAGATATCAGTGCCAAGATCAGTCAGCAGCGTGAGCGCGATGCGCCGTCCGTCCGGCGACAGTGCGAGTCCCCAGTCAGTCCCGATGGACACGTTGTCGGTGCCCCCCGTATTCACCTGCCACGAGGAATCCACCGGCTCGACGTGCCCGGTGCGATCCACCCACACGACGGCCGCATTCGGCACTGGGCCAGGCGCGAATTCCGAGCGTCCCAGCAGGTAATACGCGGTCCCCTCGTCCGAGATCAGGAATCCCGGAGCCTGAATCCCGTCCAGAACAGGCACCGGCCGCCCGGTAGCAACAAGCGCCGAGTTGTCCCAGGGCGCAGCCATGAGAGTGCCAGCGCTGGTCAGGTACAGCAGGTGTCCCGTGGGGACGTACCAGGCACCGATGGCGTCGTCGAAGAGCGCGCGAACGGTATCTCGGCGCGCGTCGTACACGTACACGCGGCTCGGACGACAGCTGACAGGTCCCACGCACTGCGTGAGATGGGCCGTGAAGAGGATGCCGCGCGAGGAAGGAAGCGGCGTGGGGAACCCCGGGTAGCGCCCGCCGAGCATCGCGGGCGAGACAATCACCGTCGATGTGGCGTCCCCGGAACCGAGGCGGCGGAGCGCGTGGGCCGGATAGTCGTAATAGACAATCGAACCGTCTTCCAGCCACGCTCCGCGGTTGAAGGTCGCGTCGACGGAGTCCGCGAGCTTGAGGGACGCTCCGCCGGTGCTCGGGATTCGCCGCAGTTGTCCGTTTGCGACGAATCCGATCCACGCTCCGTCGGGGGAGAAAAACGGTCCCGAGCCACCTTCCGTTCCGGCCAGCGGCCGCGCGACGACTTCGTCGCGGCGCTTGACGTAGAGCTGGCCGGGTCCCGTCAGCGGACTGCGGAATACCAATGACGCTCCGTCGGGTGAGAGCGCCGCCTCGACCCCGAACGTAATTCCATGGAGGGCGCCGGGCGCGCCGAGCGTAGTCGGATAGCGAGCGACGGACGTGGTTCGACCTGGGCGAAGCCAGCCCCAGGTGGCCAGCGCGATGGTCAGCAGGGTTACGGCCAGCATGACGGGCAGGGCGACCCAACGGGAATTCAGACGTGCGGCACCGACGGTCCTGGGAGTCGCGACGGGCCAGGTGAACGCCGGATTGTGAAGCGCTTCGGCAAACGCCTTCGCGCTGTCAAAACGGTCTGCCTGGAGCTTCTCCAATGCCATTGCGACGGCTGCAGCGACGTGCGGCGGCACCGACTTGCGCAACTCTCTGACCGGTCGGGCCACGTCCGACACGATCTTCAGAATGATCGCCTGCGCCGATGGGCCGGTGTGCGGGGGTTCACCCGTCAGCAATTCGTACAGCACGGAGCCGAGTGAGTAGATGTCAGAGCGATTGTCGATGTGCGTGTCCGCCGTCGCCTGCTCGGGCGACATGTAGAGCGGCGTGCCCAGCGACAAGCCCGTCTCCGTCATCCGGCCGCCGGCCGCGGCGCTCACCGCCAGCGCAATGCCGAAGTCCGCGACGAACGCGCGACCGTTGCGCAAGAGAATGTTTTCGGGCTTGATGTCCCGGTGAATGACACCTTGGTCGTGCGCGTACTGCAACGCATCCGCTACCTCGGTGGCAATGTTCACCGCCTCGTCGATGCCGAGCTGCTGCTCGCGATCGAGCTTCTCCCTGAGCGTTTCCCCTTCTACGTACGGCATGACGTAATACAGGAACCCCGTACCGCCGCCGTGTGCCGCTGGCGTGCTGCCGCTGTCGTACAACGGCAGAATGTGCGGGTGCTGGAGTCGCGCCGTGGTCTTGATTTCCTGCAGGAACCGGTCGGCGCCGAGCACGACTCCGAGTTCGGGCCGCAGCACCTTCAGCGCAACCTTGCGGTCGTGTTTCAGATCCTCGGCAAGATAGACGGTGGCCATGCCTCCTTCGCCGAGTCGACGCTCGATGCGGTAACGGTCGGCAAGGGCAGCGGAGAGGCGCTCGGTTATTTCAGCCATGCGCTTCGCCGTTCAGCATGCAGTGTGACACTGACATCTGGGTTGGGCCTTCTCACTGGTTGACGAGAAACTCAGTTGGGATAGGGATGCCCATCCACGGTGCAAAGTACGCCTTGCAAACGGAGGCCGTCCAGACAAGTCGCCTCTACGCATCCTCGTCGCCCAACGGTTGAACAATGAGGCTTCACGGAGGCCGGGTTGCGGCCTAACGGCCTGCGCTTCTGCTGCGGGGGCATGCCGCAGCCGCCGCGGACCCTACCTCAAGATATCCCGCGGCGGCTGAGGCGCTTAGGACCCCGGCGGCAGCAAGCGCGGGTTAGGTAGCGAGCACAGGCGGTACACGGCTGCACCACAGTCGCAGCCTAGATCGATCGAGGATGCTTGATCATAGCGGCGTTAGACTGGCATGAACAGATGTCGCTATGGTGTGATGACAGTGGGACTCCTCTCGGATCCGTACCCCTTCTTTCCGCCATGTCTCGTAGCCGACGAGCCGTACTTCGACCGTGTAAACCCCGGCAGTGAGGGGGCTCTCATGCAGCGTCACGACGCTCTGACCGGATCCTGAAGCTGGATAGGACACCGAGTCTCGAACCGTGCCGGAATAGGCAACGATCGTAATCTCGGCCGGGAGCGGAACGGCGGCGTATTCAACCGTAACCACAAGCGCTGGGTCTGCCTGAGACGTGCAATCCCCTTCGAGAATGCCGCAGGCGCTCAGAACTGGCGCGAGAAGTCCCAAAGCCGCGACACGCACGAGGGAACGAAAGCGGCGAAGATCGAACTGGTTTAGTCCAGACAGTGGCTCAAAGCCCGCTAGCGTCATCCCATTTATTCCGGATCGAAGATCCATTCTCGCTACCTAACGGATCGCGCTTCTGCTGCGGGGGCCTGCCGAAGCCGTCGCGGACCCAGTCTCAAGATATCCCGCGGCGGCTGAGGCGTTTTGGGCCCCGGCAGCAGCAAGCGATGGTTAGGCAGCGGGGGGTCGTTGCGCCCTAGCGCAGGACATACGAGAGAATCCGCATAGACTCGTCGCCGTCTTCGGCCTCCTGCACAACTAGGAGCTCCTCACCGGTAGCATCCATCAAGCGGCTGCGAGATGGCAAACGCACAATGCCCAGGCGCTGACCCGATCGGCTATAGACTGTCCAAACGGGTACCTCGTCGTCCCTCGTAAGGTAGTCTTGCACCCAAAGGCGCCCTTCTTGGTCGGCGAGCAGCCGACCGAAGAGAGGATATACCGAAGCGATGGGAGTGGCTTCATACAAGTCGGCAAAATTCAGCCGCAAACTGTTACGAGTGGCGCTGGGTGGATGGCGTAGTCGGGCGGTGGCTTCGGCGGTCACAGCACGCCGTTGAGCTTGAACCCAAAACCGGTTCTCCTCTCGACCGACTGAGGTGAAAAACCGCACCTCGGTGGTGTCGCTGCGACCGAGATAGAAGCCCGTTCTGGTCGGTGCCACGTGGGTCCGGAGCCCGAGGGGGACTTCAATGCTGCGAACGGCGCCATCTCCAGCAAGAAAGATCTGGCGCATTGCCGACCGCCGCCCAGGGGCCAACGGAGTTGCATCAAAGCTGAGAAACAGGAGCGTGGAGCTGTCGGTGACTAGTCCCTTGTCGCCTCGGCGGGGTGAAGGAATTGCGTTGAGCAGAACTAACAGGGAGCCGGTTTCGTAGGCGGCCAGAGGAAGGGGAGTTCCGCCGAGGGAGTTTAAAGACCAGGTGCCGAGAACTCGACCACTGGTGGAGAAGGAGGTCCCGCGACGAGACGCCATATCATATGCGAGGACGGTATCCGAGCCGACGACTTGGCTCCAGGCGAGCTGGCGGAACTCTCCCGGCCCAGCTCCATGCCGCCCCAATCGAGTGCGCGTGCCAGTCAGTCGCCCGTAGATCAGCAGGAGATCCGGATGCAGGCGGACGAGCACGAGGGAGTCCGCGAACAGAGCGCCGCCCTCAATCTCTCCGTCCGGAAGGCGGAGCTCTGCGATGAGCTTTCGAGTCTCGTCCTCAGCAGTCTCCCGTCCGGCCACCGCACGGGGTTCACCTCTGCCGCAGGCAATGGCGAGAAGATTCAGCCCGAGAAAGACCAATTGACGCATGGATACTCCGAGCTCGCTGCCTAACGTACTGCAAATCAGCTGCGGGGACCTGCTGAGGCCGCCGCGGGCCAAACGCCCAAAGATATCCCGCGGCGGCCGAAGCGGTTAGGCCCCGGCAGCTGCATTTGCGGGTTAGACGGCACGATTCGTCCTAGCTAGCCGAACATCTGCGCAAAGGCCGCGTCGCGGTCACGATCCGGAAGAGATGCCATCTCGATCCACTGGGGCGTATCGGGGCCTGCCAAGTACCGTGTTGCGGGGGACTGAGCGGTGAGCGCGTCGCGGACGGCCTCGACCACGTAGTGATGATCTGCCGCATCGGAATCGACCTGCGAAATAAGGTTTTGCAGCCTGGTGTATGGGCCCTCATATAAGACGCGCTCGTTGGGGGCCAGCGACTCATGGTACTCACTCCACGCAGCGGCGCCCAGCGCGCGAATATCAGTCTGAGTGGTTCCCGGCTCGACTACCGAGACATCGATACCCCACGGCTGGACTTCTGCTCGCAGGGCATCACTCAGGGCCTCGAGTGCGAACTTCGAGGCCGAGTAGAAGGAGCAGAACGGAAAGCTGAGCTTCCCGTTGACGGAGCTGATGTTGACGATGCGTCCTCGACCCTGCCGCAACAACGGCAGGAAGTGTTGAGTGACGGCGATTACCCCTAGCACATTGACGCGGAAGAGCTCTTCAATGGACGCGAGGGGAGTTTGCTCAAACGGTCCGAGGAGGAAACGGGCTGCATTGTTGATCAGACCCGTAAGTCCCGCATCAGCTGTGGCTCTTCGGACCTCTCTCTCGGCGGCCGCAATGCTCTCCGGGTTCGTTACGTCGAGCATGAGCGGTCGCAGGTCGGCGGCGGCGGCTGCCTGGACGAGGGCGTCGCCATCCATGAGCTGGCGAACCCCGGCAAAAACCGCAAAGCCTTGACTGGCAAGAGCGAGAGCCACGCTGCGCCCAAGCCCTCGCGACGCTCCGGTGACGAGAACGGTGCCGTGCTCGCCCATGGAAAAACCCTCCATTGTGGTCGTGCCGTCTAACGACCTGCGTTTCAGCTGCCGGGCCCTGCAGAGGCCGCCGCGCAACAAGGCAAGAGGATAATACCGCGCGGCGGCCGAAGCGGTTAGGGTCCGGCCAGCTGCAAACGCTTGTTAGACGACACGCGGACCGTGCCCAGGTACTCGAGGCATCGTCAGCGGGCGTAACGTGGTCCTGCCCCGTTGACGGTATGGTCTTATGCGCTTATGCTGTTATCGCGTTATGCGATAGTGGAAACGATGGACGTTACAGAGGGAAGGGGGCAAGGACGTGGCAAAGGCGCAGGTGACAACGCCTAACGGGATATCGGTGAAGGTCGAGGGCACCCCGGCGGAGATCCTCACCATTATCCAGGATCTTGAGAAGGAACACGGGAAGGCGGTGAAATCAGCGCCGAAGACCAGGAGTCTAGGTGGCGGCAGGAGTCGCAGCTCACTGGCGGACCTGCTGTCCTCGTTGGCTGACGGGGGCTTCTTCAAGACCCCGCGTGATCTGGCGGCCATCAAGGCGGCCCTGGCTCAAGCCGGCCACCATTATCCCGTCACAACGCTTTCGGGTGCGATGCTGACAAAGGTACGGAAGCGAGAACTGAGAAGGCTCAAGGAGGAGGGGCGCTGGCTCTACACGCGATGACTAAGAAAATGAAAGCCAAAGTGCTGGTAACCGCGGAAGACGGCACAATCTGGAGCGGTGAGGTTGAGCTCAGGGCGGGCGGAACACCGAAGTCCAAGGTGAAGCGATCAGGTGGAACGCCGACACCTTTGCCCGCAGTGGCGGGGCCAACCGCCGCGGATTTGAAGGTGCCGGCTCGGGCCTTTCTCAGCAAGTTCGCCAGCAAGGCAACGGCGGCCGGAAAGTTTGCGCTCGTCGTAGCGCAGATCGCGCAAGGGGCTATCGGTAAGGACGTGACCGCGAGCGACGTGGAGAAAGTGTGGCGTCAGAACAGTGGTGTGCTCGGGGGCCCGTACCAGACCGTATATGGAACACGGTCTAAAGAGAAGGGGTGGGTGAATTCCACCAAGCGCGGCGTGTTCGTGCTGATGGACGGCTGGCAAGAGGCGGCGAATGGCTAGTCGTACCCTCAAGAGTCTGCTCGAGGACCACTTCGAGCCCAAGCACGTGCAGGCGATGCTCAACCACTTCCAGACATCGGTGAGCGAGTATCGTGTCGGAAATTGGGAAGACTCGATTGCCAAAATGGCAAAGATGGTAGAGGCCGCTCTCAAAGCGTTGTGCAAGCATGCAGGGGTCCCGGTTGGGGCTGGGAAAGACTTCAAGGTCGACGGGGCGATCAACGGGTTGGGCGCCGTAGCGAAGGGAACGGTCCATGAAACGATCCGATTGACGGTGCCGCGGGCCTGTCGGTTTATCTATGACATTGCGAGCAATCGCGGTGGCCGCCACGACGCCGACGAGGTTGACCCGAACGAAATGGATGCGACAGCCCTTGTCTCAACAGGAGCCTGGGTCGTAGCGGAAATGGTCCGCTATTCACAGAAGGGATCGCTTGAACCAGGCGAAGCCGAGCAGATGGTCACGGCCTTGACCGAACGGCGCTCTCCGGTCGTCGAGCGCGTTGATGGCCGCGTTTACTTCCACATTAGGGGCAAGAGTGCTCGTCAGGTCGCGGTCCTGACTCTGTGGCAGCAGCACCCGAAGCGAATGGGCAAGGAGGACATCATCGCCGCCGTTATCCGAAATGGCTTCACCCGCAAGGATGCGTTGACGGCATTGAGCCGGATCGGCGGTGTGGTGGACGATGACGCTGCAGGGAATTTACGGCTTCTGGAACCGGGGCTACGCGAGTCGGAGACCCTCGTGAAATAAGGCGCGTGCCGGCTAACGCCCTGCGCTTGAGCTGCGAGAGCCAGCGGCGGCAACCGGACAGCCTCGCAAACTTAATATTTCGTATAGCGGCCGCCGCGCTTGTGCCGTAGACAGCTTCAATCGCGGGTTAGGCGGCACCTGCTATTCCTCCACGAAGAAGCCGAAGCACGAACTCTCGTCGTCTGAAAGCCACCCTGTTACAGTATCCTCTCCAATCGCGGTCGCGAACGCCCGTACCGCGTCTCCAACTGAATCAAGGGATACTCTCGCTTCGTCAAAGGTTAGTCCTAGGCGTTTGATGCTTTCGGGTATGGCTGGTCCCGCCCAGTCCTCCTTCTTAGGCTTATAGTGAACAAGTGCATTTCGGAGCTTGAGGATCCGCGAAACCGATTGAAGTGGCTCTCTCCCAGGCTCCAAGGGCGCTTTGCCCAGTAGGCCAGGAAGAAGCTGATACTTGCCTTCGAGGGTCAGCTTGTCAAATGAGTCGAATACTGAGGCTGCAAAACGCTCTGACGCCAGGTAGTTGATGTAACTCTCTAGAGTGAAGGCACATAGCATGTGGACCTGAGCGAGCGAGCCTAGTATCGGGGAGAATGCACGCCCTACCTCGAACTCACTCCCCTCTAGCTGGATTGCGAGACTTTCTGCTTTGTCTCCTTGCCCCTTCTCTTCAGCGTCCTGGAACCGAGCGGACAGACGGTCGAACTGTTTCTGCGCCTTCGTCAATGCCGCCGAGCCCATGAGTGCCGCGTTCATGGCTCTTCGCGCACCATGGAAGTAAACGGAGTGCGCAAGAAGAGTGGTGCGAATGCGGGGCGGAGTGGCGAAGCGCGCCGACATGTTCCTTCGGTGTGAGGAGGTGACGTCTAACCAGTACTTCGACGTCTGAGTTGTCCCCCCTATGCTACCATCTGCCGCCGAATCCGGAAAGACTGCAAGACCCGCCCCGCCCAGGAGGTCCGCTGGACTCCGGACCCCAAGCCCGCCCCGATTGAGCACATGGGTGTAGATCATCGTCGTGCTCACGTCCCGGTGACCCAGGAGCTCCTGCATCGTCCGGATGTCGTACCCGGGGCCTCCCGCAGATGCGTCGCGAAGGAGTGCCGCAGCGTATGGCAGCTCGCCCGCTTGGTGAGCCCCGCGTTTCGCACCGCCGCCGTCATCACCCGCTGCACCGTAGTGGGATGAATGTGATGCCGCCGCACGACGCTCTGCCCCTCTTCCCCCTTCCCCGCCTCATACCAACGCCCCGCCGGAAAGACCCACTGCCATGCCCATTCCGCCGCCGCTTTGGGATACTTCCGCCCCAACGCTTCCGGCAGCGCCACCCGCCCCGCCGCGCAAATCACTCGCGTGCAACGCCTTCACTTCCTCGAGATGCGCGGCCAGCTCCTCCCGCGCCCGCTCCGGAAACACCGTCACCCGGCCCTTCGCTCCCTTCCCCCGCCGGATGCTGACCTCGCCCCGCTCGAAATCGAGATCCTTGACCCGAAGCGACAGGCACTCCAACAGCCGGAGCACCGCGCCGCAGAGCAGCATCCCGATCAGCCGGTACTCCCCGTCCAGTGCTTCCAGCACCCGCTCCACCTCACCCCGGGTCAGCACCCCCGGAAGCCGCGCCGGAGCGCGCGCCCGCCCCACCGCGCCAAGCGGCCCGAGCGGCCGTCCGACAACCTCCCGGTAGAGGAAGAGCAGCGCGGAAAACGTGAGGAGCCGCGACACATCCCGCTCCGACAGCTCGGCTGGATGCCGGAGCCCATGATGCCGGATGAATCGCGTCACCCAAGTGACATAGGCTGCCTCGGTATGCGGTGAATAATGCGCCGAGCGCAGCGCATGTCGCAGCCGAGTGAATAACTTCAGCGCTGCGGGAGAAGCATGGGATTCGCTGCGCATATCCCGGATATGCGTACATCATCCCGAAAACACCAGCACCAAAAAACCCGGGACGGACATGTACATTCCCGGTGCCACCCGCCTCAAGAGGCAGCCTGACCATCTCCCTGCGCTGCGAATGCGGCCAGACATACCACGCCGACCCGGCTCACGCCGGACGCGCCGTCCGCTGCCGCTGCGGCCGCACGCTTACCGTCCCCGCCCGGCAATCCTCCCCGGTCCTCGAGCGGCCCGCGCGCCAGCCCACCAGCAAAGACTCCGTGCGCCCCGCCGGAACGAAGTGGCCCCATCTCAAATGGCCACGCCTCCGCGCCACCCCACGCGTCCTCCGCAGCCTGACCCTGCTCTCCTGGGGGTACCTCGCCGGTACCCTCATCGCCATCACCGCCCTCTGGCTCCTCGCCGAACGTTGGTGGCCGGCCACCGTCTTCCTCTTCGGGCCCCGCTGGCCCCTGCTTCTTCCTGTGCTCCCCCTCGCCCTCTCGGCCCTCGCGCTCAAACCAAGGCTCCTGGCGCCGGTTTCCCTGGCGACCCTCCTGACCCTGGCACCCGTCATGGGCTACACCACCGGGTGGCGCCGTCTCTTCTCGAGCACAGCGCCCAGAGAGCTCCGCCTCATCACCTTCAACGTCGGCGGCGGCCGCAATTCCAGAATCGGCGCCATTCCGCTGGAGCTCACCCGCTACGACCCGGACATTCTGGCCTTTCAGGAATGCCCCCCCGGACTGGCCGATCCCTCCCGCTGGCCCCCCGGATGGACCACCCGCGCGGAGGGCAGCCTCTGCGTGGTCAGCCGGTTCCACATAACCCGCACTACCACGGAGGATCGGACCGAAACCGGCATGCAGGGCGGCACCGGGACCGTCGTTCTCTTTCAGCTCGCCACGCCCGCTGGCGCGGTCGACCTCGCCGTCGTCCACCTGGAAACCCCCCGAAAGGGCCTCGAACGGCTCCGCTACGGCGGTGATGCCGGCAGCGTGACCCTCAACAGCCTCGTCCGCGACGTCGGCTCCGAACGCTCCAGCCGCTGGATCGCCGCCCGAAGCCCGGAGGCCATCATCGCCGGTGATTTCAATCTGCCCGTCGAAAGCCGCATCTTCCGCGACCACTGGTCCCGCTGCCCCGACGCCTTCACCACCGCCGGCCACGGCTTCGGCTACACCCGCGTGCTCCCCAGCTTCTCTATCCGGATCGATCACATCCTGGCCTGCGGATCCTGGCGGGCGATCCACGCCGAGCTCGGCCCCGACCTCGGCTCGGACCACCTCCCCCTCATCGTGGATCTGGCCCGCCGCCGCTAACATTCTCCCCTCCCCGAGCCTCCGGCATACCATGCGCCTTCCCCTCGCAATCCTCCTCCTGACAACGGCCTCCAGCGCGCACGCCCAAGCGAAGCCGCGCGCCCGCGAGCTGGGTATTCCCCAGGCCGGCACACCGGGCCCGCTCAATGCCATCACCGACGTCCCCGGCGTCGAAGTCGGCGTGACAACGATCATCCGCGGAACCGGCAAGCTCGTCACCGGCCAGGGCCCGGTCCGCACCGGCGTCACCGCCATCCTCCCCCGCGGCCGCGCCGATGACAGCTCCGTCTTCGCTGCCTGGTTCACCCTGAACGGCAACGGCGAGATGACCGGCACCACCTGGGTCGAGGAGTCGGGCTTCCTCGGTGGGCCGATCATGATCACCAACACCCACAGCGTGGGCGCGGTACACGCCGCCACCGTCGAGTACGCCGTGCAGAAGGGAAGGGCCTTCACCTGGTCGCTCCCCGTCGTCGCCGAAACCTGGGACGGCGGACTTAACGACATCAACGGATTCCACGTCTCCAAAGCCGATGCCCATACCGCCATCGCCGGCGCTCGCGGGGGACCGGTGCCCGAAGGCAACGTCGGCGGCGGCACCGGCATGACCTGCCACCAGTTCAAAGGCGGCACCGGCACCTCCTCTCGGCGCTTCACCGTCAGCGGACGGCCCTACACCCTGGGCGCGCTGGTGCAGTGCAACTACGGCGGCCGCCCCCGCTTCTCCGTGGCCGGCGCGCCGGTGGGCGAAGAGATCCGCGATCTTCTCCCCTGCTACACCGCACTCTCCGACGGCACCACCGCCGGCCGTCCCGCCTGCACCGCGCCCGGAGGCGGTGACGCGGACGCGAGCGCAGACCAGGGCTCCATCATCGTGGTCCTCGCCACCGACGCACCACTCCTCCCCCACCAGCTCAAACGCCTCGCCCGCCGAGCCTCCCTTGGCATCGGACGAATGGGCGGGATCGGCGGCAACTCGTCGGGCGACATCTTCATCGCCTTCTCCACCGCAAACCCTGGGGCTGACGCCGACACCGGTGTCGTCGCACTCACCGCCATCTCCAACGACGTGATCAATCCCCTCTTCGAAGCGGCGATCGACGCCACCTCCGAGGCAATCCTCAACGCCATGCTCGCCGCTGAGACGATGACCGGCGCCAACGGCTTTATCGTGCACGCGCTGCCGCATGACCGTTTGATGGCCGCCTTGCGCAAATACGGGAGGATCAAGTGAGGGTGAGAGGTGAGAGGTTAGAGGTGAGCGGTGTCATTTTCGCGCTGGCAACGGTCGTCGCCTGCGCACCGAACCCCGCGACCACGACTCCGGCACCAGCCGACAACGGCGCCGCCCACGTCACTCTCCTCCACATCAACGACGTCTACGAGATCTCTCCCATCGAAGGCGGCAAGGCGGGCGGTCTCGCCCGGGTGGCAACAGTCCTGCAGCGGCTCAAGGCCCGGGATCCGACCACGAGAATGCTTCTCGGCGGCGACTTCCTCTCCCCCTCCGCCATCGGCACCGCGCGGGTGGACGGCGAGCGCCTCGGTGGACGCCAGATGGTCGCCGTGCTCAACGGCGCCGGGCTCGACCTCGCCACCTTCGGCAACCACGAGTTCGACCTCACACTGCCCGAGCTCGCCAAACGGGTCGCCGAATCCCGCTTTGCCTATGTCAGCAGCAACGTCACCGACTCGCTCGGCGCTCCGCTCTTCGGCGTCCCACGCCACCTGATCCTCCGGCTCACCGACTCCCGGGGGCGTCCCGCTCGAATTGGAGTGGTCGGCGTCACCATCGACCAGGTGAAGAAACCCAACCTTCGCTACGAGCCCCCTGTCGCAGCGCTCCGCCGTGAAATCGCCGAGATTCGGGACAGCATCGACGCCCTCGTTGCCCTCACCCACCTCACCCTCGCCGGCGATACTCAGCTCGCCGACTCGATCCCCGAGCTCGATCTGATCCTGGGCGGCCACGAACACGAGAACTGGTCGATTCGCCGGGGAGTGCGATTCACCCCGATCGTCAAAGCCGACGCCAACGTCCGCAGCGTGGCGATCGTGAGCCTCGAGGTCCGCCCCGGTGCGCGCGTCGCCGTGGACTGGCGCATCGTCACCATCACCGACTCGATTCCCGAAGACCCCGCAGTCGCGGCACTCGTGAAGCATTGGACCGACTTGGCGTACGGCGCATTCCGCCAGGAGGGCCTCAACCCCGACCGGCTGATCACCACGCTCCCCACGGCACTCGATGCGCGCGAGACGATCATTCGAAACGGTGAGAACGGCTTCACCCGGCTCCTTACCACCGCCTTCCACGCCGCCGCGCCCGACGCCGACGTGGCCCTCGTCAACAGCGGCTCGGTCCGGCTCGACGACGTGTTGCCTCCGGGACCGGTCACCGAATACGACGTGATACGGATCCTCCCCTTCGGCGGCAAGGCGGTGGTGATGGAGATGACCGGCGCGCTCCTCAAAAGGACGCTGGAGCAGGGCGACGCCAACCGCGGCATCGGAGGATTTCTGCTCAGAGACGGAGCGGAGCGCACCTCCGAGGGCTGGCGGATCGGCGGAGCACCACTCGACACCCTCAAACGCTACACAGTGGTGGCGCCAGACTTTCTCGTCTCCGGCGGCGAGCAGAACATGGCGTGGCTGAGCGAGCGAAATCCCGAGCTCCGGTTGCTTCGAACCTTGCGCGATGTGCGGCTGATCGTGATGGACGAGCTCAGGCGTCGCTTCTCATCCCGCTGAACCGACCCGGAAGGACTAGCCGATAGCGGTTAGCCGATAGCGGCTCTTCGCGTTGACGCTTTTCTCCCCGCCATCCCCAGCGCCACGAGCGCCAGCGCATACGGCATCACCAGGAACAGCTGATACGGCGCCGAGAGCCCCATCGCCTGAAAGACAAATTGCAGCGCATTCGCTCCACCGAAGAGGAGCGCCGCGAGCAGGACCCCCACCGGATGCCGCCCGCCCAGCACCACGATCGCGATCGCGATGAAGCCGCGCCCCGCCGTCATCTTCTCGGCAAAAGTGCCGACCTGCGCCAGCACCAGCGTCGCTCCGGCGAGCCCCGCCATCGCCCCTCCGGCCAGCGTCGCCAGCGTCTGCACCCGCTCGACCGGCACGCCGGACGCGCGCGCGGCCTCGGCCGATTCCCCCGTCGCCCTGAGCGCCAGCCCCCACCAGGTGCGGAAGAGGAACCAAAAGGCCGCCGGCACCAGCAGCCACGCCAGGTAGGTGAGCACCGGCTGCTCAAAGAGAGCGTGGCCAAGCACCGGTATTGCGCTCAGGCCAGGAATCGCCACCACCGGCAAGGTGGGCAGGGTGAGCCCGGGGCCTCCGGGTCCGAAGGCCGTCCTATATATGGTGCCGGTGAGCCCGACCGCGGCCAGGGTGACGGCGGTGCCGGTGATGATCTGGTCGGCCCGTGCCCCTATCGCCACCGCGGAGAAGAGTCCGGCGACCGCCACCCCGGCCAGCACGGCCAGGAACACCCCTGCCCAGGGCCCGTGCGATGCGGCCCCCATCGCCGAAGCGAGCGCTCCCGCGAGCATCGCCCCCTCGATCCCCAGGTTGATAACGCCGGCCCGCTCGTTGAGCATCTCTCCGGTGGCCGCGAGGAGGAGCGGCGTCGAGATCCGCACCGCCGCGGCGAGAAAGCCGGTGAGCAGGACGAGCGCGTCGCCGTCCATCACCTTTCCTCCGCCACCGGATCGGGGTTCCGGAGCGCCGCGGTCCGCCGCGCGAGCACCTCGGCGAGTACGATCACCAGGATGATCACCGCCTCGGCGACCTGCACCGCGACTACGGGAATCCCCGCCTCCCTCTGCATTCCCTGCGCACCCGCCTCCAGCGCTCCGAAGAGGAGCCCGGTGAAAATGACGCCGACCGGATGGAGACGCGCCAGGAGTGCCACCGCGATGGCGGTGAAACCATACCCAGGCGAGAGATTCTGGAAGAGCGCATAGGTGACGCCGCTGATCTCGACCCCGCCGCCGAGTCCTGCCAACGCGCCCGACCAGAGCAGCGCCATCGCGACGACCCGCTTCGTCGGAATGCGCCCACTCACTTCTGCCGCCAGCGGTCCGAGCCCCACTGCGCGGAGTCGGAACCCCCACGCGGTCCGGGTGAAGAGCAGCCAGAGAAGAATGGCCAGCAGCATGGCGACGAGAAGTCCGGCGTGGAGTCTGCTTCCCGGGAGCACCGGGAGACGCGCCGCGTCGGCTATCGGATCGCTTTGCGGATAGATCCGTTTGGCTTCCTGCAGCGGCCCGGTGACGGCGTAGCTCACCACCGCATCGGCGACGAAGTTGAGCAGGAGCGTGGAGATGACCTCGAGCACCCCAAAGCGAACCTTGAGCAGCACGGGGACGACGATCCAGAGCATGCCCGCGATCGCGGCGGCAACCCACACCGCACCGATCGCCGCGAAGGATGGCCACCCTGCGACGTGCAACCCGACCCAAGTCGCCGCGATCGCTCCGGCGTAGAACTGCCCTTCGGCGCCGATGTTGAATACCCCGGCCCGAAACGCCAGCGCAATGCCGAGGCCGAGAATAATGAGCGGGACGGCGCGTACCAGCGTGGCGGAGGTGATGGCATACCACGATCCGAAGGCGCCCCGCCAGAGTGCGCCCAACGAAAGGACTGGATCGTACCCCGCGACGCTCAACCCCAGCGCGAGCACCACAAACCCGACGGCCAGGGCTGCGAGTCCGGTGAGAATGGCTCTGCCGGCGAGGCCCTTCACCGTTCACCGTTCACTGTTCACCGTTCACGCTGTCCAACTCCAAACATCATCTCCCCCACCGCTCGGCGATCTGCGCCCCGCTCCGCCTCTCTCACCTCTCCCTTCCACATCACCAGTACCCGCTCCGCGAGATCCAGCACTTCATCGAGATCGGCGGAGTAGGCAATCACCGTGACACCGGCACGCGCAGCCTCTCGGAGTCGCCGGTGCATTTCGCCGGTCGTACGCACATCGAGACCGCGGGTCGGGTTCTCGAGCACAAGTACGGCGGGGTGGCGCTCGAGCGCGCGCGCGAGGACGATCTTCTGCTGATTGCCACCGGAGAGCGTGCCGGTGCGGGCCTCGGGCCCCGGCGCCGCGATGTCGAACTCCTCGATCAGCTCAGCTGTTCTCTCCCGCGCCGCCTTCCAGTCGAGTCTCGCTCCGCGCGCCCATCGCGGATCTTCGGAGAGCCCGAGCACCACGTTCTCGGTGATGCTCATGTCGGGGATCAATCCCTCGGTGGTCCGGTCCTCCGGCACGAAGGCCACCGATCCGGTGACCTGGACTCCCGGAAACGCACCGAGTCCCGCGATGGCGCGAAGCAGCTCGCGATGGCCATTTCCCTCGACCGCGGCGATGCCGACCAATTCGCCGGCGCGAAGCTCAATCCCGCCGATTCGAGCTGTCACGCTGAGCCGCCACCCTGAGCGCAGCGAAGGGGAAGCGAAGCGGCCCATCTCCGCTTCCGGCGGAGTGTCCCCAATCATCGCCTGCGCAAGGGTCCGGTCCGTCTGTTCCTGAATCGTGCCGCGCAGGGTCACGATCCCCCGCCGGAGCACCGTCACCCGATCCGACGCCGCGAGCACTTCCTGGAGCTTGTGGGTAATCAGCGCCACCGCGCCGCCGGCCTTGACGAACTCCCGCACCAGCGCAAAGAGCGCATCCACTTCCGGCGGCGCGAGGACCGCGGTCGGCTCGTCGAGCAGGAGAACTCTCGCTCCGGTCGCGAGCGCTTTCAGGATCTCCAGCCGTTGGCGCTGGGCCACCGAAAGAGTTTCGACCCGCGCGCCAAGGTCCATGCCATCCATCAGCCGTTTTCCGACTTCGCCAGCCGTCCAGCCGTCCAGCTGTCCAGTCGCCAGCGCGATATTATCCCCGACCGTCAAACCCCCGATCGACGTAAAGTGCTGATGCACCATCCCGATCCCCAGCGCCCGCGCGTCCCTCGGCGACGCGAGCTTCACCACTCGGCCCTCCACCAGGATGAAGCCGGCATCCGGCGCCAACATTCCGTAGGCGATGTGCATCAGGGTGGACTTCCCCGCGCCGTTCTCCCCGACCAGCGCGTGCACTTCACCCGGCGCCAATGCGAAATCGGCTCCGCGAACAGCGCGCACGGAGCCGAAGGATTTCCGGATGCTGCGGAGCTCTAAGAGAGGCATGACGTTGGGATGCTGGATGCTGGTCAATTGTCCCGCTTACCGCTTTCCGCTCACCGCTCACAGCCCCGTGGGATGATCGTGAAACTCCCAGGGCAGATCAAACTTCGTCGAGAGATGCTCCGCCAGCGCCTTGACTCCGACCGTCTCGGTCGCGTAATGGCCGGCATAGACCGCATTGACGGAAAGCTCCGTCGCGTCGAAGTAGGTGTAGTGCGCCCCCTCGCCGGTGAGGTAGGTATCGACACCCGCCTCGCGCGCGGCGGCGATGCGGCTCCCCGCGCCGCCGGTGATGATCCCGACGCGCTCGGTGAGCTCGGGGCCGCCGGGAATCAGCTTGGCCTTGGCGCCCAGCAGTTCTTCGACCCGGGAAACGAATTCCTCCCTGCGCACCGGCTTTTCCAGGCGTCCTTGCACACCGATGGGAATACCGCGATAGGTATCGAAGAATTCGAGGGCGCCGAGCCCCAGCTTGCGGGCAAGCACGTAGTTGTTGCCCACTTCGGTATGAACGTCGAGCGGAATGTGCGCGGAATAGAGCGCGATGTCGTTTTCGAGGAGGCAGCGGATCCGGCGGTAGCGCCGCCCCGTCAGCGGAACGTTGCCATCCCAGAAGAGTCCATGATGCACCAGGAGGAGACACGGCTCCTCGCATGCGGCGGTCTTGATGCTCTCGAGGGAAGCATCCACCGCAGCCACGATACGCGACACCAGGCCTGAATGATTCTCCGCCTGCAGTCCGTTGAGAGCGCTGGGCTCGTCGGGAACGTCCTGTATCCGCAGGTACCCGTCGAGGTACTTTGCGATCGCCTGGAGCGGGACGGGTTTCCCGGCGGCGGGGGGAGAAGAGCCTGTCATCCGTAAAGGATAACCCGCCTATCCTTCGCTGCGGAGCGCCGGCGTAGCCGGCACCACTTTGGTGCTGGATGCCGGTGACTTCATACCCTGCTCCCTGGCTCCCTAGTTCCCAAGCACCTTCAACGTCCCCGCCACAATCGAATCACTCGCCGCCTTGACCCTGGCCTGGAGTGAGGCCGGGACCCGCTCCGCCAATCCGGGATTCGGATCATAGCGCAGCACGCCGCCGCTCAACCCGAACATCTCCACCTTCGGCGTGAAGTTCCCGCTCTGCACTTCCCGGGCGAGCGCCAGGAACGCCCTCGGCAGGTCGATCACCACCGAGCCCAGCACCCGGTCCGGCGCGAGCGCGCTCTGGTCGAGATTCGCACCGAAGGCAAACACTCCGGGGCTCTCCTTCACCGCCCGAAAGAGTCCGAGCGCCGCCTGGTCGGCGTTGTGGTGCAGCATGTCCACGCCGAGCCGGATCATCGCAAGCGCCGCCTCGCGCCCTGCTGCGGCATCATCGAAGGTGTTGAGGTAGGCGAGCCGGGTGTCCACCCTCGGATTGACCGCCTGGGCTCCCCTGAGCCATCCCTCGTAGCCGCGCTTGATGGGAGGGAGCTCGATCCCGCCGATGAATCCGATCCGGTTGGATTTGGTCATGCCGCCGGCGATCATGCCGGCGAGGTAGGTGGCCTGCTCGATACCGAAGATCATGGGGACCACGTTGCCGGTGGCCGACACCCGCTCTCCCGAGGTCACCACGAATATCGTCTTGGGATAGATGGCGCCGATCCGCTCGGCTGGACCTTGGAACTCGAACCCGTGGCCGAAGACCAGGTTGTAGCCCTGCTCCGCGTAGGCCCGGAGCGCCTCCTCCTGCTCGCCCGGGGTCCTCGCTTCCACGTGGCTCACCCTGGCGCCCAACGAATCGCGGATACCGTTGAGCCCGGTATATGCCCCCGAGTTCCACGCCGCATCGGCCACGGACCCCGGCGTGATGAGACCGACCCGGAATCCCGGAGGGGCTTCGGCCTCCCTGGCGCAGCCCTGGACGACGATCGAAAGTGCGAGGACCCACTTCCTCACTCGGCCGCTCCGACCCGCTCGGCCTCGAGCACGGTGGTCCCTTCCATGCGCACCGCACCGTTGACGGCGCCGCCCTCCTGGATCAGGAGACGGCGGGTGATGATGTCCCCGTGCACGACAGCGCTGGCCTGCACCTCGACCCGCTCCTCGCCGCTGATCGATCCGTGCACCCGTCCGCCGATCACCGCTTCACGCGTCAGCACATCGCCCTCGATGATACCCCCCTCGGAGAGAAGCACCTGGTCGCCTGCGTGCACGTTGCCGATGACCCGGCCCTCGATGCGGATGACGCCGGCGGCGTGCAGATCACCCGCGATGGTGAGATCCTTGGCGACGATCGAGAGACCGCCCTGGGGAACCCCGCCATTCTTGCGCCGCTCGACAAAGGGTGTCGTTGCGGTCAAGGGAGCCGAGAAGATGCCCATCAACGTGCCTCCTTCACCATCGTGCCGGGGTCGATCGAGACGCCGTTGTGGCGGATCTCGAAATGCAGGTGCGGCGCCGACGACCGGCCAGTGTCGCCACTGCGGCCGATGACCTCGCCCGCACGCACCCGCGTCCCCTGGATTGCCAGAATGCGCGAGAGGTGTCCGTACATGGACTGGTAGCCTTCCGGATGCTCGATCAGAACGAAGCGGCCGTAGGCCTCGTGCTCGCCGGCCTGGAGGACGGTTCCCCCCCCGGCAGTGCGGACCATGCTACCTCCCGGCACAGCAATGTCGATGCCGGGATGGTCGTCCCTGGTGCTGTCCGCCAGCGCTTGTCCCTGCGTGACATAGCCCCTCTCGTCCAGGGGCCAGTGGCGGGGGAGGGAGGGTTCGGTCTCGTAATTCGCCGGACTCCCGGGGTTCGAGGCGAAGATCGGGGGAGCCACCGGAAGCGGGCTGCTCAGCACCATGCGGTCGGGCACGATGTCGGCCCCCACCATCCGGCGCAGCTGCTCGTAATTCGCCTCGACGCTGTCGAGCGCGGCCGCGAGCTCGCGGATCCGGAGATTCTCGGTGCGCATGCGCTCGACTTCGCGCTCGAGCGAAGGGACCCGCGCCGCTTGCCGGGCGATCGGCGCGTAGAAGGCGAGACTGAGTACGAGGAGTACCGTCAGGGCGACGGAGAGCACCAGCAGCGTCCGCAGCAGCCACACCGGAACGCGATAGGTCTGCGATTGTAGCGCCCCGTCGCGCTGCACGATGATGGAGACGCCTCGGCGTCCCCCGCCGCTGCTCATCCGGTGAACGGCGCGCCCAGGATGAGCTCGAGGACCCGCGCCAGATCGTCGTTGGAGTAGTAGTGAATCGTGACCGCGCCCCGGCCGCGCCGGCGCGCCGTCACCCGGACATCGGTCTGCAACCGCTTGCGCAAGGCGTCCTCGACCAGCCGCACATCAGCGCTCGGATTCCGGACCTCCGGCTTGGGACGGCGGATCGTCTTTCGTACCGCCGGCGCGCCGTTCACCTGCTCACCGCGCACCCGCGCTTCGAGATCGCGCACCGACCACTCCGCGGCAGCGCACTCCCGGGCGAGCCGGGTGATCTCGCGCGGGTCCTTGAGCGCAAGCAGCGCTCGGGCATGACCCTCGGCGAGCTTCCGTTGCTGCAGGAGAGCCTGCACTTCGGCGGGAAGACGGAGCAGCCGAAGGGTGTTACTCACCGTGGAGCGGTCCTTCCCCACCAGCCGGGCAACTTCCTGCTGGGGGATGCTGAATTCCTGCATGAGGCGCTGGTAGCCAAACGCGGCGTCGAGCGGAGAGAGATCGTCGCGCTGGAGATTCTCGATCAGCGCGAGGGTGAGCAGCGCGCGATCGTCCACGTCCTTGATGACTGCCGGGATTTTCTGCCAGCCGAGTCGCTGCACCGCGCGCCAGCGTCGCTCTCCCGCGATCAGCTCGTACTTGCCGTGGGGCCGGGCGCGAACCACGACGGGCTGCAGCAGCCCGGAGGCCTCGATCGACGCGGCCAGCTCCTGAAGCTGCGTCTCGTCAATATCGCGCCGCGGCTGATACGGGTTGGGGCCGATCGCGGTCACCGCGATCTCGCGCAATCCGCCGTTCGCGACCGCTTCATCCTTCGACATCGGGCCGAGCAGCGCTTCGAGCCCGCGTCCCAATCGCTTCGTCTCGGTCATCCCCGCACCTCCCCGACCGGCCGCTTGGCTCCCCTCGGCAGCTCGATCTCCGAGGCGAGCTCGCCCGACTCGGCGCGCATGAGCAGCTCCTGGGCGACGGAGAGGTATCCCTTCGCGCCGACGGACTGCACGTCGTACATGAGAATCGGCTTGCCGAAGCTCGGTGCTTCCGCAAGCCGGACGTTTCGCGGGATCACGGTATTGAACACCTTGGGCCCGAAATATTCCTTGGCGTCTTTCGCCACTTGGCGGCAGAGATTGAGACGCGAGTCGTACATGGTGAGCAGCACGCCGTCGAGCGCGAGATCGGGATTGAAATTTTGCTGCACGAGGCGGATGGTGTTGAGCAGCTGCGAGATGCCCTCGAGCGCGTAGTACTCGCACTGAATGGGGATGATCACGCCGTGCGCGGCGGTGAGAACGTTGAGCGTGATCAGTCCGAGCGAGGGAGGACAATCGACGATGATGTAGTCGAACTTGGAGAGCGCGGGACGGAGCGCGTCACGCAGCCTGGTCTCGCGGTTCTCGACGCCGACCAGCTCGAGCTCGGCCCCGACGAGATCCTGCGTCGCGGGAATAATCGAGAGAAAGGGGAGCTCCGCGTCGCGCCGCACTACCTCGAGAACTTCCCGCCCTTCGACCAGAAGCTCGTAGAGAGAGGGACGCGAGGGGTCCTTGGCGACCCCGACCCCGCTGGTTGCGTTTCCCTGGGGGTCGGCGTCCACAAGAAGGGTCCGCCGCTCCGCGATGGCGAGGGACGCAGCCAGATTTACGGCAGTAGTAGTCTTCCCTACCCCGCCCTTCTGGTTTGCGATCGCGATGATGCGGCCCATAGTATTATTGTCTAATCGATTGTTGTATATGTTGTTACAACTGAAAACTGCGTGATGTGCCAACCAATCTGTTCTCAATATACGCACGATTGGGAATCGTGCTAGTACCAGTTTCACGTGAAACGGATGGGTTGGAATGGTTTGGGAGTGGAATTGGATTCGGCGGCAGCAGGCAGCAGGCAGCAGGCAGCAGGCAGCAGGCAGCAGGCAGCAGGCAGCAGGCAGC
>CAYTMW010000005.1:31565-155122 GCA_964439025.1 uncultured Gemmatimonas sp.
AGGCAGGAAGGTCGTGACTTTGCGTCTTTGCGCCTTCCGACCGTTTCACGTGAAACGCCTCTTCAGCACCTCCATCACCAGGTTCTGGAGATCGCTCGGCGACACCCCGGGGATCCGGCCGGCCTGACCAAGGCTCGCGGGACGACGGCTCGTGAGCTTTTCCCGGGCTTCGAAGGAGAGACTTTCCATCGTTGCGAACTCAAGCCCGTCCGAGAGCTCGAAGTCCTCGAGCTCCCCCATCCGTCCGGCAAGCTCACGCTCCCGAGCGATATACCCCCCATACCGAAGCTCGATGGCGGCCCAGTCCGCTTCCCCATCCTCCAGTTCATACCCTGCAGCAAGTAGAAGATCCTCGAAAGCGATGCCGGGGCGCTTCCCAAGCTCCGAGAGTCGTACCGGCTCTCCAATCGGTGCTGACTCCGCGCGATCGAGCAGCGGGTTCGCCACCGCCGGGGCGATCGCGGTCGCCTCGGCGAACGTCATCACCAGCTCCTCCGACCGGAGCCTGCCCTCGGCGCGCGCGAGCTCTTCCGGTGAGAGAAGTCCCCGTGCCGCTGCGATCGGCAGGAGCCGGCGTAGTGCGTTGTCCTGGCGGAGGAGAAGCCGGTACTCCGCCCGCGAGGTGAACAGCCGGTACGGCTCATCCACTCCTCGGCTGACTAGGTCATCCACCAGAACTCCGAGAAAGGAAGAATCCCGCCGGAAGACCACCGGATCCCGTTCCAATGCCATCGCAGCCGCGTTCAAACCGGCCACAACTCCTTGTCCCGCAGCCTCTTCGTATCCGGTCGTTCCGTTGATCTGACCCGCGAAGAAGAGCCCGCCTACTCCCCGCACGGCGAGGGTGTTTTCGAGCTGAGTCGGCGGGAAATAGTCGTACTCGATCGCATACCCCGCACGGGTCATTTCCACCTGTTCCAGCCCAGGCACCGAGCGCAGATATTCGAGCTGAACCGCGGTGGGCAGAGAGGTAGAGAGCCCATTCACATACATCTCGGTCGTTTCGAGGCCTTCGGGCTCGAGAAAGACCTGATGCCGCGCCGCGTGAGGAAAGCGAATGACCTTGTCCTCGATCGATGGACAGTACCTGGGCCCCCGGCCGCTGATTGCACCGCCATACATCGCAGATTCGCCCAGGTGGGCCGTGATGATCTCGAGGAGCTTGGGCGTCGTGTGGGTCAGATAGCAGGGGAGTTGCCGGGGATGCTCCGCCCGCTCGAAATGGGAGAACCAGTAGTCGCCGGGGTCGCCATCCTGTCGCGCCATGCGGCCCAGGTCAGCGCTCCTTCCGTCGATCCTGGGCGGGGTTCCGGTCTTAAAGCGTTCTATCCTAACTCCAAGATTGGCAATAGCTTGTGAGAGGTGAACTGCGGAAGCTTCTCCCGCCCGTCCCGCCGGAACCGGAGAGGCCTTCCCAACATGAATCTCCCCGCGAAGAAACGTTCCCGCGGTTACCACGATCGCCCGCGCGCCAAAGCGGCGTCCGTCGGTGGTCTCGATTCCGGTGACGCGAGTCCCCTCCAGCAGGAACCCTGCAGCGGTGCCTTGGGCAAAGCGAAGATTTGGGAGCCGCTCCAGCAGGGTCCGGACCGCCCGCCGATAAAGCCCTCGATCGCACTGAGCCCTCGGCGACCAGACCGCCGGACCCTTTGACCGGTTGAGCATCCGGAACTGCAGCCGAGACATATCCGTCGCTCGGCCCATAACCCCGCCCAGGGCATCGACTTCGCGCACAACGGTACCCTTCGCAATCCCTCCGATGGCGGGATTGCAGGACATCTGGCCAATGGTCTCCAGGTGCTGGGTGAGCAGAAGCGTCGTGGCCCCGGAGCGCGCCGCCATCGCGCACGCCTCCGCCCCGGCATGCCCGCCCCCGATGACGATGACGTCGCAGTCGTGTTGCATAGGGGCAAACTTACTGCCGTCCGGGATTGGGAGTTGGGCATTGGGGATTGGGGTCTAACGCTGTAGCCGTCTCCATCTTCGTGCGATATCTTCTTCGCTATTCGTTCCCCAACCCCTAACTCCCAACTCCCAACTCCCAGCAGCCATGTCATTACGCCTCGGAGATCCAGCGCCTGACTTCACCGCCGACACCACGCAGGGACCCGTCTCGTTCTACGAATGGAAGGGCAATTCGTGGGCGGTGCTCTTCAGCCACCCCAAAGACTTCACGCCGGTCTGCACCACCGAGCTGGGTCGCGCCGCCGCGCTCAAGCCCGAATTCGAGAAACGCAACTGCAAGATCATCGGGCTCTCCGTGGATCCGGTGGAGTCGCATCACAAATGGGAGGGCGACATCAAGGACGTCACCGGCAACGCGGTGAACTTCCCGATGATCGGCGATCCCGATCGCACCGTGGCGATGCTCTACGACATGATCCATCCGAACGCGAGCGAGAACTTCACGGTTCGCTCGGTGTTCATCATCGGCCCCGACAACAAGGTGAAGCTCACGCTCACCTATCCGGCGAGCACCGGCCGCAACTTCGACGAGTTGCTTCGCGTCATCGATTCCCTGCAGCTCACCGCTAACTACTCGGTGGCGACGCCGGTGGATTGGAAATACGGCGAGGATGTGATCATCGTCCCGGCGGTGTCAGATGAAGATGCGAAGAAGAAGTTCCCGAAGGGATTCACCGCGAAGAAGCCGTACCTGCGCGTGACGCCGCAGCCGAACCAGTGAGCCGGCGAAGCTGGGTCCCGATCGCAGCCCTCGCAACTCTCGCCGGCTGCTCGGCGCGGGAAGCTCCGCCGGAGCAGCCGTCTCCGGCACGCTATCTCTACGTCTGGGCAGGCACCGGTCACGGCTCGGGCGGCCGCAATTTCGTCGCGGTCGTCGATGTGAGGCCGGAGAGCCCGACCTACGGACAGATCCTGGGTGCCTCCGCCCCGATGGACGGCGGCCGCATGCCGCACCACACCGAGTTCGTCCTCCCCGCCGGCGGCAGGTACTTCGCCAACGACTACATGGCGGGAAGGAACTTCCTGGTCGATGCGACCACACCGGAATCACCGCGGGTCACGGCAGCACCCGGCGTGGCCCCCGGGTTTCGGCTCCCGCACAGCTTCAAGCGTCTCGACAACTCCCACCTGCTCATGACACTCCAGTTCGGCGATTCGACCCGCCCGGGGAATCCGGGTGGACTCGCCGAGGTCGATGCCGAGGGCCGATTGGTACGCGCGTCTTCGTCGGCCGACTCCGCCTTTCCGGGGGCCGCCATCCGGACCTACGCCCTTGAAGCGCTCCCCGGGATCGACCGCGTGTTGACGACCAGCTCGCCGATGGACACCATCGAGCGCACCGCCCATGTCGTGCAGGTCTGGCGGCTCTCCGATCTCAGGCTCCTCAAGACGATTCCCGTGCCGGGGCTCCCCGGCGATTCGGTCGAGTACTACCCCTTCGAAGTTCGCGCGCTGGAGGACGGGAAGACCCTGCTGCTCAACACCTACTACTGCGGATTCTACCGGATTACCGACCTCGACCAATCTGCGCCGAAGATCGATCTGGTCCTATCCATGCGGGAACCGCGCCGGATCGGGTGCTCGGTCCCGGTCGTGCGCGGGAAATTCTGGGTGATGCCGATCGCCTACGCCCACACCCTCGTGACGCTCGATGTCTCCGATCCGGCGCATCCGGTTGAAGTCTCCGCGCTCCCGACGGACTCGACGTTCTTTCCCCACTGGATCGCCGCCGATCCCGGAAGCAACCGGCTGGTGGTGACGGAGCAGGGCGATGGGGCGCCCCGGATTTTGATGATCGAGCTTGACCCGGCGACCGGACGATTGTCCTGGGATGAGCGGTTTCGGGAGGCGGATTCAACCGCGCGGGGCCTGAGCTTCAGCCGAGCCCGCTGGCCCAATGGCGTGACCGGGCACGCGATGCCGCATGGGGCGCTGTTTGTGCCGTAGCTGGGGGCTGGATGCTGGATGCTGGATGCTGGTGAGTTCACCCCCCGCCTCCAGCCACCAGCATCCAGTTACGCCGTCCTGATCCACCGCATCATATCCCGCACGCTCGCCTTCTTCCCGTAACTCAGGATTCCCACCCGATAGATCCGCGCCGCCAGCCACACGATCGCGAGCATTCCCAGCACTGTCACCGCGACCGCGATCAGGAGCTCGATCGGGGCGAGCGGCGAGATCGAGTACCGCATTGGAATCACGAACGGTGTCAGCATCGGCACGAAGCTCAGCACGTGCGCCGCGGTCCCGTTCGGATCCCGGATCAGGGCGAACACCGAGAAGAACCCCACCAGCACGAACATCATCACCGGCATCTGCATCTGGCTCGCATCCTGGGTGGTGCTGCACATCGCGCCCACCGCGGCGTAGGCCGCCGCATAGAGGAGAAAGCCCAGGGAGAAAAACACCAGGAAGACGATCAGGAGCGACGGGCTCATCGACGGGAATGTGAACGGCATCGGCCCCGAGGCCGCGATACCCATCGCACCCAGGATCTTCTGCTGGTTGGCCGAAAAGAAGGTCGCCGCCCCTGCCCAGATGCCGATCTGGAAGAGCGCCACCAGGCCCACGCCCACTACCTTGCCCAGCATCATCTGGAACGGCGTCATACTCGAGGCCAGGATCTCCACGATCCGGTTGTTCTTCTCCTCGATGACCGACATCATCACCTGGCTGCCGAAGATGAGCAGCGAGATGTAGAGAATGAGCCCCATGGCGTAGGCAAGCGCGAAGGTCGCCGCCCCGCTCTGCCCGGTCAGTTTCCCATCGGCGACCTTGTTAGTCACCAGGTCGATCCCCTCCACCGACTTCATCACCTGGGCCAGATCCACCCCCAACCCTTCGAGGCGGCGGGCGATCACGATCGGCCGGATCGTCTGCTCCAGCTCCCGCATGTCGTCGAAGCTTGCCACATTCGCGCCGAAGTACTCCGCCTTGCCACTGGTCACCGTGGAATCGGTGATCACCAGGATCCCCTCAAACCCCTCCGCCAGCTTCCGGGACCGCCCCGTCATCGGGAGGAGGGAATCCCGCGCCTGGACGGCGCGGTCCACGGCTCGGACCCGGGTCACGACATACCGGGGTGTCGCGGTCTCGCCTCGGCCGATCCGCGACGCTTCGAGCACGCCCGCCATCCGCTGGCCCAGCTCGTCGCTGGTTGCATCGACGAAGGCCAGGCGCTGGGTTCCCGTGCTCCGGCTCAGCAGGAAGCCAGGGATGACCACCATCGCCGCCATGAATACGGGGAAGAGGATCGTGCTGAGCAGGAAGGCCTTGGTCCGAACCCGCTCGACGAATTCGCGCCGGATTACCGCCCAGACCTTATGCATGGACCGTCTCCCGGGCCGGCGCCGTCGCGGCGTCGACCCCGACTTTGGCGATGAAAATGGATTGCAGCGAAGCTTCCACTACTTCGAACCGGGCCAGCCCGACATCCTCCTGCACCAGTGTTCGCAGCAACCGGTCGGCATCCCCGGTCTCGGCCAGCTCGACCTCGGCCGTTGCGCCGTAGTCGTCCGCTTTGGCGACCAGGGTGCGGTCGGCCAGCACGCGCGTGGCGCGGTCGGCGTGACGGGTGAAGGTGAGCGCCACGTGCCTCCCGCCGAACTCCCGCTTCACCTCGGCGAGTGAGCCGTCGACGATCTTCCTGCCCCGGGAGATGATCACGATCCGGTCGCACATTTTCTCGGCTTGCTCCATGATGTGGGTCGAGAAGAGCACCGTCTTTCCCTGCCGGGCAAAGTCGACCACCACGTCCTTCATCACCTGGCTGTTAACCGGATCGAGCCCGGCAAACGGCTCGTCCAGAATCACCAGCTCCGGCTCGTGGAGCAGCGCGCCGATGAACTGGACTTTCTGCTGCATGCCCTTGGAAAGATCCTCGACCTTCTTGAGCGCCCAGTCGGATATGCCGAGCCGGGCGAGCCACTCCCCCGCCTTGGCCCGGGCCGTCTTCCGCGCGATACCCTTGGTCTCGCCGAAGAACGTGAGCTGATCGATGATCTTCATCTTCTTGTAGAGGCCCCGCTCTTCGGGCAGATACCCGATTCGGCTGGAAAGGTCTCGGCTCGCCGAGACCCCGCCGAACACCGAGATCCGTCCCTCGTCCGGCGTGATGATGTTCATGATCATGCGGATCATGGTGCTCTTCCCGGCACCGTTGGGCCCGAGGAGCCCGAAGATCCCCCCTCCCGGCACCTCGATCGACAAATCTTCGACCGCGGTATGCCCCGAGAACCGTTTGGTGACGTTTTCGACCTTGACCACGCTGCTGTTCATGCCGGTGGCTCCGGAGGAGAGACTCGAGGCTGTGAGATAGACGGACGACTGAAGATACGACTGAAGACCGAAGACTGAAGACTCAAGACTGGTTCACTTCACCTCCGCCAGCCGCCGAATAACAAGGGCGTCCTGGCCCGGAATCTCGAGGTGCCGGGCGTCCACTTTGATACCGAACTTGCGCAGCCGCTCGAGCCAGGCCTCGCGCGGCAGTGGTGTCGTGGCCGGATCGTGGATCGCGACATCGTGGAGGAG
Organism: uncultured Gemmatimonas sp.; assembly: GCA_964439025.1. Lineage (GTDB taxonomy): Bacteria > Gemmatimonadota > Gemmatimonadetes > Gemmatimonadales > GWC2-71-9 > JABFSM01. The sequence goes on from CAYTMW010000005.1 coordinate 38,064, forward strand.
AATCCCCCGCTCCGTTCGCTCATGATACCGGCCCACCCACGAGCGGCCCTCCGGTCCGTCCACCACGACGGTAACGCCGTGGAGCTCCTCATGACCCGGGTGGAACACCATGCCTGACATTACAGTCCTCAGTCTGGAGTCTGGAGTCTTCAGCCTTCAGTCCCCAACCCCCAATCCCCAACTCCTAACCCCCGGTCTTCACTCCCTCAACCGAACAGTACTTGTCGAAGGCAGCGACGAGATCCGCCGCAAGCATCGCGGGGGGCCGCCCCTCGATCATGTGCCGGTGAATGAAGTGCACCACCTCACCATCGCGCATGATCGCGACCGACGGCGAGCTGGGCTGATAGTCGGCAAAGTAGCTCCGCGCCCTGGCGGTTGCGTCGAGGTCCTGGCCGGCGAAGACGGTATAGAGATGCTGCGGCTTTACGGCGTGCTGCAGCGCCATACTCAGCGCCGGCCGGGCCCCGCCCGCCGCGCACCCGCAGACCGAATTCACGAACACCATCGCCGTGCCTTCGCCCGGCGCCAGCGCGGCGTCCACGTCGGCCACCGTCCGCAGCTCCTTCACGCCCAGGCGGGTGACTTCCTCCCGCATCGGCTTCACCATCATCTCGTGATACGGCATTCGATTGATTCTCCCTTTATGTAAGAGGAGTTAGTGATTGGTGATCAGTGGTCAGTGATCGGGGAAAGACCTGACCACTGACCACTGACCACTGACCCCTCACTTCCGATTCTCCAACGCGCTCCTCAGCGCATGCCAGCTGAGCGTCGCGCACTTGACCCGGATGGGAAAAGCGCTGACCCCCCGGAACACTTCCAGCTTGCTGGGGAGAGCGCCTCGCCCGGTCCCCGTCACCACTTCGTGGAAGCGGTCGAACAGCTCCCGCGCTTCCGCGATCGTCTTTCCCTTGGTCGCCTGCGTCATCATGGAGGCGCTGGCCTTGGAGATCGCGCACCCCTGGCCGAGAAAGGTCACGTCCTGGATGACCTCCCCCTCCAGCCGGACCCAGATGTCGAACTGGTCGCCGCAGAGTGGGTTCCGTCCCTCCGCGTGCGCATTGGCGTCCACCAGTTTCCGGAAATTCCTCGGCGTCTTGTTGTGATCGAGGATCACGCTCTGATAGAGCTCGTCGAGATCGCTCATCCGCAGAAGATCTTCCGCACCTGGGCCAGTCCCGCCACCAGCTTCTCCACTTCGTCCCGGGTGGTGTACGCGGCGAAGGAGGCACGAAGCGTTGCCGTGACGCCGAACCGGCGCATGAGCGGCTGGGCGCAGTGATGCCCCGCCCGCACCGCGATGCCGAGCGAATCGAGCACCGTCCCCGCATCGTGCGGATGAACGCCTTCGATCACGAAAGAGAGGACGCTCACCCGGTCGGCGCCTTCGCCCAGGACGCGAACTCCCGGCGCCTCGGCCAGCCGGCCCGTCGCCTCCGCCACCAGCTCCTGCTCGTACGCGACCAGCGCGTCCCAGTCCCACGCCACGATGTAATCGAGCGCCGCACCGAGTCCCACGACCTCCGCGATCGGCGGCGTCCCTGCCTCGAACCGCTCCGGCGGCGGGGCGTAGGTGCTGCGGTCGATCTGGACCTCGCGAATCATCCCGCCGCCGCCCTGCCACGGCGGCATCGCATCGAGAAGCGCGCGCTTCCCATACAACAGGCCGATGCCGGTCGGGCCGTACAGCTTGTGGCCCGAGCAGGCAAAGAAGTCGCAATCGATCGCCTGGAGATCCACCCGCAGGTGAGGCGCCGACTGCGCGCCGTCCACCACCACCACCGCGCCGACCTCGTGGGCCATCGCCGAGATGGCGTTGATCGGGTTGATCGCCCCGATCACGTTCGACGCGTGGGTCACCGCGACGATCCGGGTGAGGGGGCTGAGCCGTCGCTCAAATTCGGCGAGATCGAGCCCACCCGACTCCATGACTGGAATCGACCGGATCACCGCACCGGTTCGCTCCGCGGCGAGATGCCAAGGCACGATGTTGGAGTGGTGCTCCATCTCGGAGATCAGGATCTCGTCGCCGGGCTTGAGCACCGACCCCCCGTAACTCTGGGCAACGAGGTTGAGCGCCGCGGTGGTGCCGGCAGTGTAAATGATCTCGGAGGAAGACGCGGCGTTGAAGAACTTCGCCGCCAGGTCCCGCACCCGCTCGTAGGCGGTGGTGGCTTCCTGGCTCAGCGCATGCACGCCCCGGTGGACGTTGGCGTTGCCGCTCTCGTAGTACCTGGAGACGGCGTCGATGACCTGGCGGGGCTTCTGCGCGGTCGCGGCGCTGTCGAGGTAGACCAGCGGCTGCCCGCGAACCTGGCGCTCGAGGATCGGAAAATCGGCGCGGACCTTCGCGACGTCCCACTCGCGTCCCGAGCGGCCGACGCGCGACTCACGAGGGGGGACGGCGGCCAGCGGTGCCATGATGCGTTACGCTCTGATCCCGAGCCGCTCGTGAACCAGTCGATCGAGCGCCTCGCGGACCGGAAGAGACGCGACCTCGGTCACCACCTCGGCCGCGAACGCATAAATGAGAAGCTGCTGCGCCTCGGCGCGGGGAATCCCGCGGCTCTGCATGTAGAAGAAGGCGATCTCGTCGAGCCGGCCGACCGTCGCCCCGTGGGTGCACCTCACGTCGTCGGCAAAGATCTCGAGCTGCGGCTTGGTGTTTACCCGCGATGTATCGGAGAGCAGCAGGTTCCGGTTGGTCTGCTTGGCGTCGGTCTTCTGGGCTTCCGGGGTGACGAAGACCTTGCCGTTGAAGACGGCGTGGCTCCGTCCGTCCAGGATGCCCTTGTAGACCTCCCAGCTCCGGCAGTTGGGAAACTCGTGGCGGATCGCGGTGTGATTGTCCACCAGCTGGTCGCCGCGGCCGAGATAGAGACCGTAGAGCAGACACTCGACGTTCTCGGCGCCGAGCCGGGCGCGCAGATCGTGTCGCGCGATCGCGCCTCCCATCGAGAGGGTGAACGACCGGTAGTGGCTGTCCCGTCCCTGCTCGACTTCGGTGAGCCCCACATGATACGCCGATTCGCTCTCCCGCTGGATCCGGCTGTGCTCGACCCAGGCGCCCTCACCCACGGTGACTTCGGTCACTGTATTGGTGAACCAAGCCGCGTCGCCCAGCGACGCGAAGCTCTCCACGAACTGCGCCCGGGCACCCCGCTCGACCACCAGGATCGTGCGGGTCTGCAGGGCGGCGCCCGCCGCCTCCGTCGTCGCGACATGCAGAATATGGATCGGCTCGGCGAGATCCGCACCCGCGACCACGCGGATCACGGCGCCTTCGTGGGCGAGCGCGGCATTGAGCGCGGAGAAGGGGGTTGCCTCCGGCCGCGCGACCCGCGCGAAACTCCGCTCGATGAACTCCGGATCCCGCGCCAGTGCCTCCGCGAAAGGCTCCACGGTGACCCCGGCGGAGAGACTCGGACGATGCGATAGCTCCACGCTGAATTGGCCATTCACGAAGACGAGCGTAGCCCAACCGGGCTGTCCAAAGCGGAATGGATCCAATGCCGCGGCCGTTACCGGCGGTCCAGCCGTCCAGCCGTCCAGCCGCCAGTCCGCGCGCACAATGGGAGCGACGGGAGTAAACCGCCAGTCTTCATCCTTCGTGGTGGGGAATCCGGCCGCGGCAAAGCGGTCGAAAGCCTCCCGCCGCCGCGCCACGAGCGCCGCCGGGCCTTTGCCCCCGCCGTTCCTGGTGGAGCGCTCGAAGGCTTCCTCGTACATCGTGGTCACGCGACCGCGCCTTCCGGCTGATCGGTGAGCCACTCGTACCCGCGGGCCTCGAGGTCGAGGGCCAGTTCCTTCCCTCCGGACCGCACAATGCGGCCCTCGGTGAGGACGTGCACGAAATCGGGCACGATGTAGTTGAGCATGCGCTGGTAGTGGGTTACCAGGATGGTGGCCCGCTCCGGGTGGCGCAGCGCATTGACCCCCTTTGCCACGATTCGGAGCGCGTCGATATCGAGCCCGGAGTCGGTTTCGTCGAGGATCGCGAGCACCGGCTCCAGCACCGCCATCTGAAGGATCTCGTTGCGCTTCTTCTCGCCGCCCGAGAATCCGCTGTTGACGGCGCGCTGCATGATCTCGGGACCCCACTCGACCACGGCGAGTTTTTCCTCCAGCCGGTCGAGGAAGTCGATCGGATCGAGCTCCTCTTCGCCCCGGGCCTTGCGGATGGCGTTGTACGCCGCACGGAGGAAGTAGGCGTTGGTGACCCCGGTGATCTCGACCGGATACTGGAAGGCGAGGAAAACGCCCGCCTGCGCCCGCACCTCCGGTTCCATGTCCAGGAGGTCCTGGCCCTGGAAGGAGACCGTGCCCGCCGTAACCGTGTACGCCGGGTGGCCGGCCAGAACCTGGGCCAGCGTGCTCTTCCCCGATCCGTTCGGCCCCATGATGGCGTGGACTTCGCCGGCGTTGACCGTGAGGTCGATGCCGGTGAGGATTTCTTTCTCTCCAGCGGACGCCCGTAGCCCCTTGATATCCAGCACGCGAATAACTCCTAGTTTTGAGGCAAGGAGGCAAAGGTCATTGCTTCTTTGCCGCGCTGCCTCTTAGCCTCCTACCCGACACTCCCCTCCAGCGACACACCCAACAGCTTCTGCGCCTCCACGGCGAACTCCATCGGCAATTCCTTGAACACTTCCTTGCAGAATCCGTTCACGATCATCGAAATCGCGTTCTCGGTATTGAGGCCGCGCTGCTTACAGTAGAAGATCTGGTCTTCGCCGATCTTCGACGTGCTGGCCTCGTGCTCGACCGACGCGGTGGGATTCTGGACGTCGATGTAGGGGAACGTATGGGCGCCGCAGCGGTTGCCGATCAGCATGGAATCGCACTGGGTGTAGTTGCGCGCGCCCGCCGCCTTCGGCAACACCTTGACCAGCCCGCGGTAGCTGTTGCTCCCCCGCCCGGCGCTGATCCCCTTCGAGACGATCGTGCTCCGGGTGTTCCTGCCCAGATGGATCATCTTGGTGCCGGTGTCCGCCTGCTGGCGGTTGTTCACCACGGCCACCGAGTAGAATTCGCCGACCGAATCGTCGCCCTGCAGGATCACGCTCGGATATTTCCAGGTGATTGCCGACCCGGTCTCGACCTGGGTCCAGGAGATCTTCGACCCGCGGAACGCCTTCCCCCGCTTGGTGACGAAGTTGTAGATCCCTCCCTTGCCCTCCTCGTCGCCCGCGTACCAGTTCTGCACCGTCGAGTACTTGATCGAGGCGCCGTCCAGCGCGATCAGCTCGACCACCGCGGCGTGGAGCTGATTCTCGTCCCGCTTGGGCGCCGTGCACCCCTCGAGATAGCTGACCGAAGCGCCCTCGTCGGCGATGATGAGAGTCCGCTCGAACTGGCCGGTATTCTGGGCGTTGATCCGGAAATAGGTGGAGAGGTCCATCGGACAGCGGACCCCCTTCGGGATGTACACGAAGGAGCCGTCGCTGAAGACCGCCGAGTTGAGCGCGGCAAAGTAGTTGTCGCTGGCCGGGACCACGGAGCCGAGGTACTTCCGGACCAGCTCCGGATGCTCGCGTACCGCCTCGGAGAAGGAGCAGAAGATGATGCCCATCTCGCCCAAGGCCTTCTTGTACGACGTGCCGACCGAGACCGAGTCGAAGATGGCGTCCACCGCTACTCCGGACAGGAGCTTCTGCTCGGTGAGCGGGATGCCGAGCTTGGTGTAGGTCTCCAGCAGCTTCGGATCCACCTCGTCGAGGCTACCGAGCGGCGCCTTGGTGACCGGCGCCGAGTAGTAGATCGAATCCTGATAGTTAATGGGGGGGTAGGAGACGTTGGGCCAGTGCGGCTCGGTCATTTTGAGCCAGCCGCGGAACGCCTTCAGGCGCCAGTCGAGGAGGAACTCCGGTTCCTGCTTCTTCGCAGAGATAAGCCGGATAACGTCCTCGTTCAGTCCCTTCGGAATCGTGTCGGCTTCGATGTCGGTGACGAAGCCCCACTTGTATTCCCGATTGACCAATGATTCGACTGGGTTGCTCATTTCTCCTTGGTCCTTGCCCTCCGGATTCCCTGACTCGGACCGCACCGGAGCTGGTGATCCGAATGGAATCCTAAGTAAAGTAGTCGGGATTGTCAAAGGGTGCCCAGGCAAGGATTTAGCTCTGCGAGCACCTATCAGCTATCCGCGATCAGCTACCTGTCCTGTCGAGTCCTAGCAACGAGGCATGCCCGATACGGGTTGCTACGTAGTTGTTAAAACTACTACGCAACCACAATCCCTAACCCCCATTCCCCAGACCCGACTCTTGAGGAATCCCTCCCAAAACCGGAGATTGTCTGTATGACTATCCACCGAATCCGGCTCCTGGGCGACCCCATCCTCCGGACCCGCTGTGCGACGATTGCCCAGCCCAAATCTACTGCGGTGCGGGTGATTGCTGACGATTTGCGGGAAACCCTCCGCGACTGGCAATCACGGTTCGGGAGCGGGAGGGCGATTGCGGCGGCGCAGATCGGAGCCCCGGTGCGGATCGTCCACGTGGAGATGGATCGGCCCTGGACGCTGATCAATCCCGAGGTCGTCGATATCGGCACCGAAGACTTCACGGTCTGGGATGACTGCTTTTCCTTCCCCAACCTCCTCGTGCGGGTTCAGCGAGCTCATCACATCAGTATCCGCTACGAAGACCTGAAGGGGGAGGTGCAGGAGATCGACCTCGACGGCGATAAAGCCGAACTGCTCCAGCACGAGATCGACCACCTCGACGGTGTACTGGCGGTCGATCGGGCCTGCGGCTCCGATCCCTTCTGCCTCCGCGAAGAATGGAACCGTCTCTACACCGCTTCCGATCGCTACGGCGACCCGGAGCAACGATCCGAGCAGGTTCCCACCCCACTGTCGGCGCTGCTGTAGTTCCAGGAGTCTCCATGGCGCAGATGATTCAGTTTCCGGCCAACGGCGACTCCACCGCCGGATATCTCGCCATTCCATCCCCGGGCCAGGGCCCCGGGCTCCTGGTGCTTCAGGAGTGGTGGGGCCTGGTGGATCACATCAAGGACGTCTGCGCCCGGTTTGCCGCCCAGGGATTCGTGGCGCTGGCACCGGATCTCTACCACGGCGTCGCCACCAAGAGTCCCGACGAAGCGGGGAAGCTCTTCATGGCGCTGAACATCGCCAAGGCGGCGGCCGACCTGCGCGGCGCCGCCGATTTCCTCCTCGCCCGCCCGGAGGTGACCTCGAAGAAAGTCGGCGTGCTCGGCTTCTGCATGGGCGGGCAGCTCGCACTCTACACAGGCGCTGAGTTTCCCGATCGCATCGGCGCGGTGGTGAATTTCTACGGGATCCATCCGAAGGTGCGCATCGATCCCGCGCGGCTCCGGGTGCCGGTGCTCGCGCACTTCGCGGAGCGGGACAATTCGGTCAAGCTGGCGGACGCGCAGGCGCTGGTGGACAAGATCACGGCGGCGGGCGGGACGATCGAGGCGCACTTCTACACCGCCGATCACGCCTTCTTCAACGACACCCGGCCGACGGTGTACGACAAGGCGGCGGCGGAGCTTGCGTGGGAGAGGACGCTGAATTTTTTACGCAGGCACTTTGCCTCCATCGTCAAAACCACCTGCCCACACGTATAAACGCCGCCTTCTCCCCGTTGCTGGCAAACCCGTACTCGAAATTCACCGGTCCGATCGGCGTCGCCGCCCCGACGCCGAGGCGGATTCCGCCGAGCCACCGATGGCCGTCGAAGAGATCGCCGCCGGTCGCCGATCGTCCCGCCGCGACCAGCCAGCGAAGCGCGATCGCACCCCTGAGCTGCCAGGCACTCTGCACCTGAATCAGAAGCTCCCGGTCTCCGCGGCGCTCGCCCACTGTGAGTCCCGGAAATCCATCCGCGCCCCCCAGCTCGAAGGCCGTCTGCACCGGGAGGCGGCGTCCCACACCCATGCGCACCTGCGGCTCGACGGTGAGCCGGCCGCGATGGAGGCTGGTTCCCAGCTCCCCCCTCGCGAGTTGGTAGTCGCCCATCCAGGTCAGCTCGAGCTCGACGCGGAGCGGCCGTCCGACTTCGGTCTGTGCGGAGACAAACGTTCCCGCGGTGGAACGGTCGTCACCGTCAGGCGTTCGCCAAAGCGCCGCGGCGGCGCCGCCCCGGAGTCGCCAGGTGCCCAGCCTGGCCCACTCGACCCCGAGCGTCCCGGTGGCTTCCGAGATCTCGAGCGTGGTGAAGTTCTCGCCCTCCACGTCGAACTGTCGCACGCTTTCCGAAAGGAGGCGCACCGACATCAGCGGGGTGACGCGGGTCCGCCCGATACCAAGGTGGCTCTGCAGCGTCGCGGTGAGATCGCTCTTGAATCGTCCGAGGGTGAAGACCGCGGCGGCCTCCGCACCGCGAATCGACGTCCGGTCGAGTCCCCCGATCCAGAGGCGTCCACCGAGATCGTGATCGTAGGCGACCCCGAGTCCCGCGACCCGGCGCGCCGCCGGCATGACCTGGGCATGAAAGAGCACGGTGTCGCCGGTTCCCACCGGACCGAGCCAGAGCTCGCGAAACACTTCGAGACTCGCGGACTCGGCGAGCTGCGCCGACAACGCAGCCATGTCGATTCGCTGGCCCCGCGAGAGTCCCAGCACGCGACCCATTGTCTCGCCATCGCGAGCGGTTCCATTGGAGGCCTCCCAGCTGCCGAGCCAGGTGGGGAGAGCGGCGGCGGCCGGTGGAGGTGATCGCGGGAGACAGCGCGCTCGCGCCAGCATGCTGTCCGCCGCGGCCCGGCCGTGCATGATCAGCCGGTCGCGATTAGCCGGCCCGAAGTCGAGGTTTGCGAAGCCGCGCACTTCAGGTCGGATGTGAATGTCGTCGGGACCGAGAGCCTCCTGCGGCTGGCGAAAGAGAAAGGTCGCGAGCCTGGTCGCGACCGCTCCCGGCGAGGCGATGTCGACGCTGTCAGCCGCCGGCTCTTCCCGAAGGTCCACGACGATGACCCGCTTCGCCCCGGCGGCGCGCGCCTCCGCGATCGGGACATTCGCGGAAATCCCGCCGTCGATGAGCGTCCGGTGGCCGATCCGCTCGGGGGAGAAGACCAGGGGGATGGCACTGCTCGCCCGAACCGCCTGGGCAAGGTCTCCCGTCGCGAGCACCACCGTCTCCCGCGAGCGAAGGTCGGTGGCCACCGCACGGAATCGGATGGGAAGCCGGTCGAAATCTCCCCGCGCCAGCAGGTTGGCCCGAAGCAGCAGACGGTTGAGCATCGCGTTGGTGCGGAGCTCCGATTCGCCGCCGGTCACCAGCGAGAATCCCCGTTGTCCCTGCGCCCAGAGCAGGAGGGGGAGCAGATCGCCCCAGTTGTGCGGCGAGCGGTTGGTGAGTGTGCTCGTCAGATCGGTGAGCGGCACCGCGCGGGTGACGGAATCGATCTGGCGGGCCGAGAGGCCGCTGCTGTAGAGTGCTCCGATGATCGCGCCGATACTGGTGCCCACGACCAGGTCCGGGCGGATCCCGAGGCTGTCCAGGCTCCGAAGTACCCCGAGGTGCGCAAAGCCCTTCGCGCCACCGCCGGCGAGCACCAGCGCCAACGGCTGCTCGGGACAGGCCTGGGCCCGGAGCGATGGGGCGACCAGGAAGAAGAGAAGGAAGGACCGGAGAGAAAGTCGCATGCAAAAAACCTAATCCCGGCTCCCCTTGCGGAGCGCCGCCGGGCTCCTTAACTCTGTCCAGCGAGGCGCCGATGCTCGGGCCGCCCCCCCGTCCACCAGAGGAGTTCCGCGGTCATGACGTATGTGATTACCGAGCCCTGCATTGGCGTGAAGGACAGGGCGTGCGTTGACGTCTGTCCCGTCGATTGTATCTATGAGGGCGAGGACCAGCTCTACATCCATCCCGACGAGTGTATCGACTGCGGCGCCTGCGAGCCGGAGTGCCCGGTGACGGCGATCTTCCCCGAAGAGGACGTCCCGCCCAACCTCGAAGGCTTCATCGAAAAGAATAAGGCAGTCTTCAACTCGGACACTCCCCCTGGACCGCCAAAAAAATAGGTGCTGGGTGCTGGATGCTGGATGCTGGATGCTGGGAAGTGCAAACAGAACGGTGCCTCGGAAAATCCGCGGCACCGTTTGTCGTTCCGCAATCTGGCTCCCTAGCTCCCTGACTCCCTGACTCCCTGGTTCATCCCACCGACTGAAGAAACTTCAGAATCGCGCGCGTCGTCGGCACCGGTTGCTCGACACAGGGCAGGTGCCCGGCGCCGGGAATCTCCATCAATCGGGCGCCGGGAATCGCCGCCACCATGGACTGCGCGAGCGGGGGAGGCGTGATCGCGTCTTCCGCGCCGACGAGCACCAGCGTGGGAATCCCGGTGAGCGTCTCGAGCAGCGGAGTGCTGTCAGGCCGGTCGCGCATCGCCGACAGGGCGCCGACGATTCCCGACACCGGTGTCCGCAGAATGGAACTGCGGACTCGCTCGATGATCTCGGGTGAAACCTGCGCTGTGAAGAAGCGCGGCAGCATCGCCTCCGCCGCGGCAATCGCCCCCTGCTCCCGGACCTTACCGATCAGCGTGTCGCGAGCCCGCCGCCCCTCCGCGCTGTCCGCTTCGGCACGAGTGTCCATCAGGATCAGCCCGCGCACCCGCTCCCGCCACCGCCGCACGAACTCGAACGCGACGTAGCCCCCGAGCGAGATTCCGCAGACGACCACCTGCCCCTCGCCCAGCGCGTCGAGCAGCGCCACGAGATCCTCGGCGTAGGTGCTCATCGAGTAGCCGAGGTCGGGTGCATCCGACTGTCCCATCCCCCGCAGGTCGGGAGCGATGCGCCGGAACCCGGTGAGGGTGTCGATCTGGTGCTGCCAGATCGAACGGTCGAGCGGAAAGGCGTGGACGAAGAGGACGGCGGGTCCCGACCCCCGGTGTTCGACGGCGAGCGTCACCCCGTTCACGGTCAGCCGGTCGGCGGGCTCGGCGCTCGGCCGGGCCTGGAAGGAGGCGTCGACTTCCTCGGGCAGCGGCACCGGCCGGCCGTCGCGGTCGATGCAGACGAAGACGAATTCTGCGGTCGCGAGTAGCGAGCCGTCGCTGGCGCGGCGCGCCGTCTGCCGCATGGTGAAGCTGGTGCGGCCGTGATGGACCAACGCCTGATGAACCCGGAGAACGTCGCCCGGGAATGCGGGGGCGTGATAGTCGATGACGGTCTTCCGCACCACCGGCCAGGCGTCGTTCCGCATGAACACGTCCATCCCCGGTCCGCGCGCCATCACATCCCAGCGCGCGCGCTCGAACACCCGGAGAAACGACGCCTGGTTCAGGTGACCGAAGGCATCGCAATCATCGGGATAGACGACCTGCTCGACGTCGGAGAGATTCATGTGGAAGAATAGGAGGCAAAGAGGCAAAGAGGCAAAGAGCTTTGCCTCCTTGCCTCCATGCCTCTTAATTCCGATCAATGCCCCCACCCCTGCACCTGATTCAGGATCTCGCGGAGTACACCTCCCTCTTCGACCGTCTTCGGCTCGAACCGCTGGTGGCGGTAGACACCGAAGCGGCCAGCTTCCACCGCCATCGCGACCGGGTCTACCTGCTCCAGCTCTCCACCCGGAGCGAAACCCATCTCGTGGATCCCCTCGCGATTCACGGTCTCCCGGGTTTCGGCGAGCTCCTCGCCGATCCCGCGATCGAGGTGGTCTTCCATGACGCCGATTATGACCTTCGGCTCCTCGGATACGAATTCGAGTTCCGCGCCTCCAATCTCTTTGACACCAGGATCGCGGCCCAGTTCCTCAATGAACCGGGGATCGGTCTCGCGGCGATGCTCGAGAAGTACGTTGGGGTGCGGCCCGACAAGCGCTTTCAGCGCGCCGACTGGTCGGTGCGCCCGCTTACCCAGCCGATGCTGGAATACGCGGCGATGGATACCCGCCATCTCCCGGTCCTGCGCGATATCCTGCGCGACCGGCTGACCGAGCGCGGCCGGCTCGACTGGGTGGAGGAGGAGTTCGCCCTGACCACCGCGGTCCGCTGGCCCGCGCCCGAGTCACCCGAGATCGCCGCGCTCTCCATGAAGGGCGCGCGCGCCCTGAGCCCTCGGGCGCTGGCGGTGTTTCGTGAGCTCTACGTCTGGCGGACCCGCACGGCGGATAATCTCGACCGGGCGGCGTTCCGGATCATCGGGAACGAAGCGCTCCTGGCGCTCGTCGAGCGCCTGCCGGCCGACCGGGCCGCACTCGCCGCAATTCCCGGAGTCGGCCGCGACCTGGCGGAGCGGCGCGGCGCGGAAATCCTCGAGGCGATTCGACGGGGGCTCGCCGTCCCGGAGGCCGATCTTCCCCGCTATGCCAGAGCCGCGCGCCACCGGCCCGACCCCCTGTTCGAGGCGCGGCTCGAGCGTCTCAAAGCCCTTCGGGTCCTCCTGGTGAGCCGGCTCGACTTGCAGCCCGGGGTGATCTGCCCCAACTGGCTCCTCGAAGGGGTCGCCCGCGAAGCGCCGCGAAGCCTCGAGGCGCTCGGAATGGTCGCTGGCATCCGCCGCTGGCAGATTGCCCAGTTCGGACCCGAGCTCCTCAATGTAGTGAAGTAGACGTAGTCGAAACTACTACCAAACATAAGTCTTTCAGGTGTGCCGCTTGCGACCCTTCCCGCGTGCAGTGCCCTTCCCGCTCACCGCTTACCGCTCACCGCTCACCGTCGCCGCACCCAACCATTCCCGGTGTAAGATCGTCCTATCTCCTGAAGTCGGGCCTCTCCCCATGCGGCCGCAAGGGACGGTGTAGTGGACGACACAGAACTGATCGCCGGTGCGCGCGCCGGTGACAGGACGGCGGCGCGCCGCCTCTACGATCGCCACGCTCCGCGGGTTTACCGGCTGATTTTTCGATTGGTCGGTGAAGAGGAGCTTGCTCGCGAGTACACGCAGGACACCTTCGTCAAGGCGTTTCAGCGGCTCGCGCAGTACCGCGGAGAGTCGGCCTTCTCGACCTGGCTGCATTCGGTCGCCGTCTCGTCGGTCATGACGGGCTTCCGGCGGCTCAAGCGGATCCGGTCGCGCGAGGCGGAGCTGGAGGAAGCATCGGCGGTGGCCGGGCCGGACGGGACGGGGGATCCGCTGCTTCGCGAGCGGCTTCAGACCGAGCTGGAACGGCTGCCGGAGCGGCTGCGGATTCCCGTTGTGCTGCATGACGTCGAGGGGTTCACCCATCGGGAAATCGGCGAGATGCTCGATATCCCGCAGGGCACCAGCAAGGCGCGGCTGTTCGAAGCAAGAGCGCGATTGCGCGAGGCATTGGCCGGCGTGGTCGCCGAGTAACCAGGAGAGTCGACATGAACGAGCAGGATATTGAACGGGGATTGGCCGAGCTCAAGGAGACTTGGCGCACGCCGGGCGCTCCTCCTCCGCTCGACCGGATGTGGGAGGCCATTGAGCGGGGGGCCTTCACGACCCCGGTGCGGGCGCCGTTCCGCTGGACACGAACGCTGCTTCCGCTCGCGGCGATGCTGGTCATCGGCTTCGGAGTCGGGCAGCTCGCTCCCCGACTCGGTGGAAGCGATGCCGAGGCACCGGCAACGGTCACCGCTTCCACGGGGACGCAGTCGGCGTCGGAAGCACCGCCCTTCGTGGGAGTCGCGACCGACTACCTCGAACGGGTGACGGCGCTCCTGGTCACCCTTGCCAGTGAGCCGGGCCGTGGACAGCCGGTGCAGTACTCGGCGAGCCAGGCGCGAGATCTCCTCGCCACCACGCGGCTGCTCATGGATACGCCGTACCCGCTCGAGCCTCACCTGCGCGCGCTGCTCGAGGACTTGGAGCTCGTGCTCGCCCAGATCGCCCGTCTCCCGGCGCGCCCCGAAGCGCCCGATGTCTATCTGATCGACCAGGCCATGGATCAGCGGGAAGTCATTCCGCGCCTCCGCGTGTATCTCGCGGAGACCCCCACTTCGCAGCCGTGAACGGCGGAGCGATCGTCATGCGTGCATTCCAGCTTCTGCTTTGCGCCTCCCTGCTCGCTCCCGCCGCGAGCGCGCAAACCCCGGTGCCGCGAAGGCCCAAGGCGGCGCCCCGGCCCCAGCTCGCACCGATGCCCTCGCTCCCCTCGCCGATGCTGGAGCATGGACTCTTCGGCCTCACGCCTCCGCACTTCGAGGTCGAGCTGCCGCATCGATTCGATTTCGATTTCAACTTCGATTTCGATCATCAGTTCAACTTCGACGCCCTCGACCATCAGTTTAAAATGCTGCCGGGGTTTCCGACCCCGATGCCGCCGATCGCGCCTGCCGCCCCATGGCCAATGATGAGCACCATGCCGACTCCCCGTCCGGCACTCTGGAGCGGTCCCGACGAGCCCGGCGGGGCGCTGGCCCGGCTCAGGCCCGAGCAGGGGAGTCCCGAGGATTCGCTGTATCGGAGGGCCCGCGAGGCGCTCAACCGCGGCGAATACACCCGGGCGTCGACACTCTTCCAGTCGCTGGAGCAGCGATACCCGCGCTCCCGCGTCGCGCCGGCCGCCATGTATTACCGGGCGTTCGCGCTCTACCGCGCCGGCGGGACCGACGAGCTGCGCGCCGCGGTCGAAGCGCTCAAGGTCCAGCAGGAGCGCTATCCCGAAGCAGCGACCGACCCCGACGCCGCGACGCTCCGGACCCGCCTCTACGCCGCGCTCGCCGCGCGCGGTGACGCCCAGGCGGCCAACGCGCTCCGCGCCGCGACCGCCGGCGGGCCGTCTTGCGACAAGGAAGACGTGGAGGTGCGGGTCGAGGCGCTCAATGCGCTCGCCCAGATTAATCCGCCCGAAGCGCGGCCCACGCTGAAGAAAGTCCTCGCGCGCCGGGACGAGTGCTCGGTGCGCCTCCGCAGGAGCGCCGTCTACATCCTGGGCCGGAGCGGCACCGACGAGTCCGCGGCCGATCTCCTGGAAGTAGCCAAGTCCGATCCCGATCCCAGCGTCCGGAGCGACGCGATCGTGCTGCTGGGCCGCTCGTCCGGCACGGCCACGGTGCGCACGCTGGAGACGATCTTCAACGAGAGCACCGATGATCGTACCCGGCAGGCGGTGCTGTCCGCGCTCAGGAACAAGGGCGGGCCGGAAGCAAGCCGCGTTCTCAAGTCCATCATTGAGCGCGAGGACGTGTCCGAGAAGATGCGCGCCGAGGCCATTTCCCAGCTTGCGAGCGGGGCGGTCGCCTGGTCGGAGACCTATCGGATTGTCGGCGGAACCGTGACGGCGGGTGGCGGCTCGCAACGCCGAACAGTGTCCGAAGACAACGAAGACGCGGCGTATCTCCGCTCCCTCTACGGCAAGACCACCTCCACCTCCCTCAAGTCCTCGATCATCTCCGCGGTGGCCAGGATGGGAGGGAGCACCAACGACCAGTGGCTTCTCGGCATCGTCAAGAACCGCGAGGAGGAAGTGCGCCTGCGGCGGGAAGCGCTCTCGCGGCTCCGGGTCTCGGCGCTCTCCATTGATGAGCTCGGCAAGCTCTTCGAGGCGCTGTCGGAGCGGGACCTCCGGAGCGCGGTCGTCAACCAGCTCGCCACGCGGGAGGAGCCGGAAGCGCTCGACAAGCTGATCGAGATCATCAAGTCGGGCACCGATCCCCAGATCCGCCGCGAGGCCATTTCGGCCCTCGCCCGGCGGAAGGATCCCCGCGCAACGAAGCTGTTGCTCGATCTGGTGGAAAAGCCATGAGCCCCCGGGTGCGGTACCTAACATTTGCCGTGGCGGTGGCCGGTATTGCCGCCGCCGCCACGCTGGGAGCGCAGTCCTCTCTCAAGAACAGAGTGGAAGGGGGCGGCGACGCGCGGGTGCAGTTCCGCTACGCGGCCCGGGCCGATGTCTGCGGGTTAGGATCGTCGATCCAGATCGGCACCTCGACCTACCTCAATACCGGCAACTCGAGCATGTGGAACGGATCCGAACGGCCCCCCTGCCGGCGCGGACCGGTGGTCGTGCGGGTCACCCGGACGGGGGGCCTGGTCGTCGGCATCGACACCCAAATCGCGCCGGAGTCGACGCCGGATGGGGTCACTGACCTCGGCCCGGTGTCGGCGGCGGCGGCGGCGGACTACCTGCTCGATCTCGCGGCCCGAGCCGAGGGACGGCCCGGCCGGGAGGCGATTCTTCCCGCGACGCTGGCGGACAGCTCCAATATCTGGCCGAGCCTCATTGCCCTCGCAAAGAATGGCGCGCTCTCCCGCTCGGTGCGGCAAGCGGCAATGAGTTGGCTCGGACGCGAGCTCGATCGCACCGGGGGAGACGAGGCGCGGCAGGCTTCGGTGGCACTCGTCGCCATTGCCACCAACACCGAGGAAACGACACCGATCCGTCAGCAGGCGGTGTCGGTGCTGGCCCGCTCCGAGCGCGCCGATCTCGCCGCGCTGACCCGGATGGCCAATGGCAGCGATACCTGGCTCCGCCAGGCGGCCATCCAGGCGCTTGCGAACTCCGGCGACCCGAGGGCGCGCGAGTTCCTCCGCACCGCCTTCGCGGATCCCGCGCTTCCGGAGGTGCTGCGCACCTCGGTCATCCGCGGACTCGGCCGAGAATACGCCACCGGGCGCGACATCGAGCTTCTGCGCTCGCGCTTCCCGAGCTTGAGCTCCACGAGCAAACAGGCGGTGCTCTCCGTCCTCGCCGAGCAGGGGGGCGCCGCGAATCAGCAGTGGCTCCTCGGCATTGCGACCAGCGCGGAAGAAACGCCAGAGCTCCGTGCCCACGCCATCGAAGCGGCGCAGAGGGCCGGCGCCACCGCAACCCAGCTCGGGAGGCTCTACGAGCAGGCGCTCGACCGTCGTGGCAAAGAGGCGGCGGTGAACGGCCTCTTCCGCAACGGCGACCGGCAGTCGGTGGATCGCCTGATTCAGATCGCGAAGAACGAGACGGACGTGACGGTGCGGCGGTCGGTGATCAACAGGCTGGGGAGGCTGGAAGATCCTCGGGTGAAGGAGTTCCTGAAAGAGATTGTCGCGCAGCCGTGAATGGGGGTTAGGAGTTGGGAGATGGGGGTTGGAGAACAGCCCCCAATCCCCATCTCCCAATCCCCAATCCCTATCCCAAAAATGCCCGCACTCTCGGGTCCATCTTTTCCGGCGTCCAATACGGCTCCCACACCAGCTCGATCTCCACGCTCTTCACCCCTTCCAGATCTTCCAGCACCATCTTGGCGTCAGTCATGATCTCGGCGCCTGCCGGACACCCCGGAGAAGTAAGGGTCATCTTGACATGCACATCGCCGTCGTCGTTGACGTTGGTCTCATAGACCAGGCCGATATCGACGATGTTGAGGCCGAGCTCGGGATCCTTGACGGCGCGAAGCGCCTTCTTGATCTGGTCGGATGTCAGGTCGGTTGGCACAGGTTCCTCCAGTCGCCTACCGGCCGAACAATGCCTGAATCCGGCAAACCGGTCAACGCCCGCCGGCGTTGAGCACCAGATCGGAGAGCGAGCTGCGAATGTCGCGAAGCGCGGTGAGAGAGCGCCGAATTCTGGGCTCGAGGCTCCGATTGGTGAGAAAGACGACGAACAGGTCGCGCGCCGGATCGATCCACAGCATGGTCCCGGTCCAGCCGGTGTGTCCGTAGGTGGTCGGGCTCGCGAGCGAGCCGTAGATCGACGGCGTGTCGTCGTGCTGTTCAGGCGTGTCCCATCCCAGCGCACGGCTGCCGCTCTCGGTGGTGCGCCGGAGGAATTCCTGCATCGTTGCTGACGCCACCCATTGTCCGGTCTGCACCGCTCCCTGCCGAAGCCAGTGCTGTGCGAAACGCGCGACATCGGTTCCGGTCGAGAAAAGGCCCGCTTGCCCCGCGACTCCGCCGAAGAGAAAGGCGTTGTCGTCGTTGACCCGCCCCGCGACGGGGCGGCCGCCCACCATGCGGCTCGGCGCCACCGACAGACCGGAGCGAAGGGCCGGCAGGAACACCGTGGATGTGAGACCGAGCGGGCGGATCACCTCTCGCGCGGTGAAGACATCGAGCGACTCGGTGGTCACCTTTTCGACCAGCAGCCCGAGAAGCATCGCGTTGAGATCGCTGTATACCGCCGACGCCCCGGGCCGCCTCGCCAGCGGCTCCCGATAGAGCAGCTCGATCGCCGCGTCCCGGCTCGCCGCCAGGCGATGAAACGCGAGATATGCAGGGAGTCCGCTGGTGTGATCGAGCAACATGCGAACGGTGACCCGCTCGCGTCCCTCACCAGTCAAGCGGGGGAGATACCGTGCCACTGGCTCGTCGAGCTTCACGGTCCCGCGATCGACCAGCACCATCACCGCACTCGTCGTCGCCATCACCTTGGTAAGCGAGGCCAGATCCCAGAGGGTCCGGCTGGGCGAGGGGGCCGCGGAGTTCGCCGCCCAGGTCAGGTGGCCGAAGCCTTTGGCGTAGAGCACGCTGTCGCGGCGCCCGATCACGATCACCGCCCCGGGATAGACGCCCTGCCGAATCCCGCGCTCGATCATTGCGGCGATGGCCGAGAATCTGGGATCGGGTTCAGCCGGTCCCAGCGGAGTCACCGCGATACCGGCCAAGAGAAGAAACGGGAGCATCACTGAACGACCTCCCGAATTGTGCCAAGTGGTAGTTGGTACAACAACGTGAAGGTCGCCAGGTCCCGACGGCTCAACGTGGCGGTCCTAGTCGCCCAGAACATCACATCTCCCGGAGACGGGGAGTGGGAAAGGCCCAGTGCGTGGCCTATCTCGTGGACGGCGACAGCCAGCTGAACCGGCGCGGGTATTCCCCGGCCGGCGGAGTCTTGCCGGGCGAGGATGATAGCAGCCGAGTGGATCGTGCCGTCTCTGGTCCACTGGATATCGGTCTGGCCGGCCCGATCGCCCCCGAGCGTCGGTGCGGAGTACAGAAAGAGATTCGCCCCGGTGGTATCCATCGAACGAGTGAAGCGGATGCCGAGTCCCGCGACCTCCCAGATCGCGAGGGCGCGCTCCATCGCGTCCCGAAGCGGCAGGTCGTATTCCGCCGAATCGCTGGGCGGAAACGCCACCATGAAGACCAGTCCCTGCTGATCGGGCCAGCGCCGTACGACCGAATCGGTTTCCGCGAAGAGTGAATCGAAGTAGGTCATCCCGCCGGCCCGCACCAGACGCCGACGCCCCTCGAGGCGGGCCAGCAGGTCCATGGCCGGCGTTCCACCACTTGGCACCACGACCGCTACTCCGGCCGATGACCGGGCGGGGGCGGGCGCGCTCGAGCGGGCTACCTCGACGTTGGCCGCCGCACTGGGGGAAGACCGGGCACGGTCGATTCGGCCGTACCCGAGGAGACCCCCCAGGAGAACGAGAACGAAAAGCAGGAAGCGTGTCATGGGGTGCTGGGAATAATATGCGGCAGATTCCGGGCCCGCTGGCCCAAGGGCAACTGGCGCGTTCCCGGCAAGCGGCCTAACATTCGGCCTTGCAAACCTTTGCGCTCCTTTGTCCGGCCCCCAGCGCGGGCTTCTTCAGCACCTCCTCCCGGCCCTGATGTCCGAGCGGGTCGCGGCATTCATCGTCCGATCTCGCTGGATTATCGCCACTATCTGGGTCGTGATCGGGGCGATGGCGGTGGTTCGCGCCCCCCGCACCCCGGAGCTCCTCAGCGTCCGCGGCGGCGCCGACCGTGAAACCGAAGCGGCGCGCGCCGACCGGTTGCTCAATTCCCGTTTCGCACGGCCGTTCAGTGAATTCTTTGCCGTCGTGCTCGAGAGCCCGGCTCCTTTCACCGACGGAGCGCCCCGCGCGGCCCTCGATTCCATCACCGCAGAGCTCCGTCGCGAGCCGTACGTTCGCGCGCTCCTCTCCTACCAGTCTCCGGCCGATTCGATCTTTCTGAGCCCCGATGGGCGGCTCACCTTCTTTCTGGTCTCCATCGACGGGGCCCCGGGCGACAGCATCGGCAAACTGGTGACACGCTTCCGCCGCTCGCTCGACCAGGCGGTTGGGAGGGTGCCGTACCGCGATGCATATCGCACCTGGGTCACCGGGCGCTCCCCGCTCGATCTCGACGTCCGGCTGGTGAGTACCGAGGACAGCAAGCGGCTCGAAGCGCGGGTCATCCCGCTGACGTTCCTCATCCTGGTGCTCGCCTTCGGCGCCCTGGTGGCCGCCGTGCTCCCGCTCCTGGTCGGTTTTCTCGCGGTGACCATCTCGCTCACCATCATCGGGCTCGTCGCGGTCCACGTGCCGATGTCGGTCTTCGTACTCAACCTCACGACGATGATCGGGTTGGGGGTGGGAATCGACTATTCCCTGCTGGTGGTGACGCGCTTCCGTGAAGAGCTCAACAAGGGGTATCGCCGGCGCGAAGCGGCCGAGCGCACCTTCCGCACCGCGGGGATGGCGGTGCTGACCTCGGGGCTCACCGTCGTGGTGGGATTCGGCGCGCTCATGCTGACCCCGCTGGTCGAAACGAAGAGCGCGGGAATCGCGGGACTGATCGTGGTCGGGGTGGCGGTGCTGCTCTCGACCACCCTCCTCCCCGCCCTCCTCGCGATGATCGGCCGCGACATCGACCGTCCGCGCTGGCTCGCCCGGCGGCTCACCTGGTACCACTCCCCGCGCGGATGGGAAAAGTGGGCGCGCTCGCTCGCGCGGAATCCGGGGCGGGCGCTGATCCTGGGCGGGATCGCGGTGGCGATTCTCACCGCGCCGCTCTTCTGGATCAGGATCGGACTCCCGGCGCGGAACTGGTGGCCCTCGCGCACCGAATCGGGGGCGGGCGTCGAGGTGCTCAACCGGATAGGAGTATCGGGATATCTCTTTCCCATTCGGCTGCTGGTCGAATTCCCCAAGGGCCGGACCGCCACCGATCTGACCGGCCTCCGCGCCCTGCAGCATCTCTCCGATTCGCTGCGAGCCGATCCCCGCGTGCGCGACGTCAAGAGTCTCGTCGATCTCACGCCGGGGCAGTCGCTGCTCGCGTACTCGCTCATCTACTCCGATCTCGACTCCGCCCGGGCGCGGTACAAGGATGCGATCGACGCCTACCTGAGCCGGGATGGCCGGATGGCATTGATCGACGTGATCCCGAGCGACTCCACTTCGCTCACCACCTCGATGGACCTGGTGGCGCGCGTGCGGGAGATCGGGGCCTCGCCGGGAATACGGCAGCTCCGAGGGGCGACGATCGTCGTCGGGGGCTATGTCCCCGGGAGCGTGGATTTTCAAAAAGAGCTCCTGAGCCGGTTCCCGATGATCATCGCCCTGGTCCTCGGCGTCACCGGGGTGATGCTCGCGATCGCCTTCCGGTCGGTGCTGGTGCCGCTCAAGGCGGTGGTGATGAATTCCCTCTCGGTCAGCGCGACGTTCGGGCTGATCGTGCTGGTCTTCCAGTACGGATTCGGCGGACGGGTGCTGGGCCTCGACGGGCCGACGCAGGCGATCTTCGTCGTGGTGCCGGTGCTGATCTTCGCGGTGGTCTTCGGATTGAGCATGGACTACGAGGTCTTCCTGCTCTCCCGCATCAAGGAAGCGTTCGACCGCACCGGCCGGAACACCGAGGCCACCATGGAGGGGGTGAGTGCCACGGCATCGGTGATCACCTCCGCCGCGCTGATCATGATCGTGGTGTTCGGCGCCTTTGCGTTTGCGCGGGTGCTGATGGTGCAGTTTCTGGGGTTCGGGCTCGCGGTGGCGGTGCTCCTCGACGCGACGCTGATCCGGATGGTGCTGGTGCCCGCCTTCATGCATCTGGCGGGGCGGTGGAACTGGTGGCCGGGCGCGAGAAAGAACGTGACCGGTGACGAGTGACCCGTAACCTGTACTTCACGACAGGTCACACGTCACAGGTTACAGGTCACTCCTTTGCGTCAAGCCAATTATCCCCCACACCAACCCCGACCACCAGCGGCACCGTGAGCGTGGCCGCGCCTTCCATGTGCTCCCGCATCAGCGCTGATACCGCCTCGACCTCCGCCACAGGCGCCTCCAGCACCAATTCGTCGTGCACCTGCAAGAGGAGCCGCGCGCTGAAGCCTCCCGTCGCCAGCGCCCGGTGCAGGCGCGCCATCGCAATCTTGATGAGATCGGCAGCGGAGCCCTGGAGCGGGGCGTTCTGCGACTGGCGCTCGCCGAAGGCGCGCACGTTGAAGTTCCGGTCCCGCACTTCGGGGATGTAGCGGCGGCGACCGAAGATCGTCTCCACGTATCCGCGCTCGCGGGCAAACTCGACCTGGCGGTCGAGGAACGCGCGCACGCCCGCGAAACGGCTGAAGTATTCGCCGATGAAGGCCTTGGCCTCGTCCTGCGGGATCCCCAGCTGGCGCGACAACGCGAAAGGTCCCTGGCCGTAGATGGTGCCGAAGTTGATGGTCTTGGCCCGCGCCCGCATCTCGGACGTGACGTCGGCGAGCGCGACACCGAAAATGATCGACGCCGTCTGCCGGTGGATGTCTTCGCCATTCCGGAACGCTTCGAGGAATGCGGGATCCTGCGACAAATGCGCCATCAGCCGCAGCTCGATCTGGGAATAATCCGCCACCACGAACTTCCACCCCGCCGCCGGCACGAAGCCCTTGCGAATCTCTTCCCCGCGCGGCGTGCGCACCGGGATGTTCTGGAGATTCGGCTCGGAGGATGAGAGCCGGCCGGTCGCGGCGCCGATCTGATTGAAGCTGGTATGAATGCGCCCCGTCGTCCGATGGACCTTCTGCGGCAGCACGTCCACGTAGGTGGACCGGAGCTTCTGGAGCTCACGATACTCGAGCAGGAGTTTCGGAACCTGGTGTCCCTGGTCGGCCAGCTGCTCCAGCACGTCGGCATCGGTCGAGGGTCCGGTCTTGGTCCGCTTGAGGATCGGGAGCTGCAGCTTGTCGAACAGCACCGTTGCGAGCTGCTTCGGGCTGTTGAGATTGATCGAGCCTCCCGCCGCCGCCGCGATTTCCGCTTCGAGCCGCGTGAGATCGGTGCCCAGCTCCCGGGACAGCCGCGCGAACAGCGCGGGGTCGATCCGGATTCCTACCCACTCCATGTCGGCCAGGACTTCCACCAGCGGCATCTCGATGGCGTCGAGCAGCGGCTGCAGCGTGGTCTCCGCGAGCCTCGGCCGAAACAGCTCCCGGAGCGCGAGCACCACCGCGCTGTCGGCGCCACAGTAGGCTGCGGCCCTCTGCACCGGCACCTCGGCGAAGGGGATCTGCAGCTTCCCCTTCCCCGCCACGTCTTCGTAGCACTGCATCGCCACGCCGAGGTGATCGAGCGCAAGGGTGTCGATGGCGTGCGAGCGCCGCCCCGGATCCAGGACAAAGCTCGCGAGCATCGAGTCGTAGACCACCCCCGCGAGCTCGACGCCGGCGCGCCGGAGCACTTCCCAGTCGTACTTGATGTTGTGACCGCCCTTGGGCACCATGGGATCCCGGAGCAGCCGCGCCAGCGGCTCGAGCCGCGGGTCGGTGAGGGGAGGCAGGTTGGTGACCGGCGCCGGCGCGGCGAGCTCCCCGCCGCGGGGGCGGTGACCGAAGGGGAGATACCAGGCGTGCCCCGGCTCGATTGCGAGAGAGAGGCCGATGAGGTCCGCGTCGTGCGGCTCGAGCGAGCTGGTCTCGGTGTCGAGGGTCACCAGCGGGGCGGCGCGCAACCGCTCGATCATGTCGGGGAGCAGCGCCGCGTCGTCGATCACCGTCACGTCGACAGCGGGAGGCGGGAGCGCCGACGGCGCGGTGGGTACGGCGACGGCGGAAGGCTCTTCCCCTGCCCGCACGGCCTCGGTGGACGCGGCAGGCCGGACGTCGCCGCCGGCGTACCGTTTGGCGAGCGTGTGGAACTCGAGCTGGGTGAGCACCTTCACGAGCGCTTCGGTGTCGGGCGCCTGCACCGCGGCCCGCTCCAGCTCGAGCGGCACCGGCACATCGATCTTGATGGTGACGAGCTCCTGCGAGAGCCGGGCGTCGTCGGCGTACTGCTGCAGCGCTTCCCGCGCCCGCTTGGCCTTCACCTCCGCTGAGCGCGCCAGCAGCGTCTCCAGGTTGCCGAACTCCTGCAGCAGAAGGACCGCGCCCTTTTCCCCGATGCCACGCACGCCAGGCACGTTGTCGGAGCTGTCGCCCACCAGGGCGAGGTAGTCAATCACCTGGTGCGGCGGGACGCCAAGCCGCTCACTCGCGTTGCTCTCGTCCACCCACTGCTCTTCCACACCCGCCGCGCCGCCCCGTCCCGGATTGAGCAACGCGATGCGCGGACCGATGAGCTGATAGAAATCCTTGTCGCCCGAGACGATCACCACCTGGCGTCCCTCGGCCGACTCCCGGCGCGCCAGGGTGCCGATCACGTCGTCGGCCTCGTAGCCGTCGATCGCGAGCACCGGAACGCGGAAGGCGGCCAGGAGCGCGCCCACCTGCTCCAGGGCGAGATCGAAATCCGCCTGCAGCTCGGCGCCGAGCTTCTGCCGGGTGGATTTGTACTCGGGGTAGCGCTGGGTGCGGAAGGAGTCACCGGCGTCGAGCACCCAGACGAGATACTCGGGCTGGTACCTGGTCTGGAGGCGGAGCAGGAAGTTGACGATGCCCCACGCGGCGGAGGTGTTCTCTCCCCGGCTGGTGCGGAGCGGACGGCTGATCAGCGCGTAGAACGCGCGATAGATGAGAGCGTGGCCGTCGACGAGAAAGAGGTGGGGTGGGTCATGCGGCATGACCTAAACGTAACGACGAGGGAGTAGCGAGTAGCGACTCCCTCTACTGTACTTGCCTCATCACTTGCGCCCGCGCCCGCGCGAACTCGGCCCGCGAGGCCGGGGTCATGCGGAGCCGGGAGAAGCCCAGCTGCCCGGTGAAGGTGATCACCGCGCGATAGTTGCTGTACACCCACTGAACGATCCGCTGATCGTTACCGGGAGGGGTCTCGAGGATCTGGTCGGGCTCGCCGAGGGTGACGTAGACCTCGCCCCGGTCGGTCCGCCACCCCGGCCCGCCCTCGTCCTTGAAGCGCTCAGTGGCGATCGCGATCCGGGTGAAGTACTGATCGAGCGCTTCGTTCTCCGGCGTCTGGGGCATCGGGTCGGTCGCGGTCCAGAACTCTCTCCAGAGCCGCGGCCGCTCGCTCGGTTTGCCGTTGCGCAGCGCATTGAGCCGGTCGGGCGCCCAGGGAAAGAACCGGAGCAAAGTGAGCAGATTGTCGTAGTTGGTGACCACCCAGCTCCGCGAGAACGACACCAGCGCGGTCACCTTCTTGGTCGACTCGCCCTCCCCCACCACCACCGTGAGCTGCCCGAGCGGCGGCGCGTTGGAGGAGAGGGGCACCACGCGCGCTTCGACCGGGATCCCGCCGGTGAAGACAACCTCGCCGTGATACACCACGCTGTCGCGCTCGTCGCGCATTTCGACCGGCACCCGCGTCGGGCCGTTCAGACGATAGCCCTCCACGTACATCAGCAGCGAATCGCCGCCGCCGTTGGCGACGGTGCCGCGAGGATTGAGCACCATCACGAGCGAGTCGGTGATCCGGGTCCTCGGCTGCGCCTGGTACACCAGGATTGGCCCGCTGAACCCGCCGCCGGAGAACGAGGGGACCGCCACTCCCTGCTCGGCGCGCGACGAGGCGTTGGAGGTGGGATCGCGCACCGTTACGGCCAGCGTGTACGAGCCCGGCGCGAGCAGAAACCCCTGCTCGACGATGACGCTCTCATCGTTGCGTTGCGTTTCGGTGAACGACTCGACCCGGATGACTTCGTCCCGCACCGCCTGGACCGGAGGCATCCCGGGGCGCACGAAGCTGTACTCCACCCGGAAACGGGTCGAGAAGGCCCGTCCATCCCGCTGGAAGGCGAAGGCGTGATTCTCGAACGAGAGCCCAACCCGGGCCATCGTCGAGTCCCCCCGCCCTGCGACGAAGACGGCGGTCCCCACGAACGGCATCGGACCGCCGGTGGCCAGCCGCCCCATGCGCTGATAAAGCGCCGGGAGATTGAACAGGTCGGTCAGGGTTTGTTCGGTCGAAGGAACCGGCCCGCCCGCCGGGGGGCGCCCTCCTCCACAGGCCGCCGCCACGAGCAGGAATCCGGCCGGCGCGAGCCGCCGCACAGAATCGGATATCGTCATGCGAGCGTCGCGGAAGAGGTTGCCAGGGCCTGCCCAAGCCTGCTGTACGCTCTGGGGACGCCGGATGCTGGCGGGAAGTGCACGCGGCGCTTGCTCGGGGCCCCGGCCCGGCAGTAGTTTGGACTGCCTCTCATGAGTCAAGATAATCTCGTCGGCCGTACCGTGGCCGGATACAAACTCCTCTCGTATGTCGGCGAGGGCGGCACGGCCACCGTCTACCGCGCAGAGCATCCCGAGCGCGGCGAGACGGCCATCAAGGTGCTGCGCCCGCGCATGGCGCAGGATCCCGTGGCGGTCAAGCGCTTCCTGCGCGAGGCGGACTTCGGCGCCCGGATCAATCACGAGTACATCATCCGGACGTACGACTACGGCGAGGCCGACGGGGTGTATTACCTCGCCCTCGAGTGGGCCAAGGGCGAGCCGCTCGCCACGTTTCTCGCAGCGGCGGGACGACTGGCGCCCCCCGTCGCCGCGCGCATCATCGAGCAGCTCGGCACCGCGCTCGAAGTGGCCCACAAGGCCGGCATCATCCACCGCGATCTCAAGCCCGCCAACATCATGTACGACCAGGAGACGCAGACGGCGCGCCTCCTCGATTTCGGCATCGCGCGCGACGCGGAAGGCAATCCCGCGGACCGCCTCACCCGGGCGGGATTCTTCGTCGGCACACTCCAGTACGTGGCCCCCGAGGCGCTCTCCGGCGAGCTGGTGGGCGAGCAGGCCGACGTCTACAGCCTCGCGACCATCGCCTACCATCTGCTCACGGGGGTGCTTCCCTTCCCCGGCAAGAGTCCCCGCGAGCTCTTTCAGCAGCTGCTGACCCAGTCACCGGTGCCGCTCAATGAAGCGGTCAAGGGACTCAAGTTTTCGCCGGCCATCGAGGCGGCGGTGATGAGCGGTCTCGAACGGGATCTCGGCAAGCGGTGGAAGACGGTGCGCGAGTTTGCCGGGGCGTTCTGCGCCGCGGGGAGCAACGATGCACCGGACAAGAAGTCCGGCTTCTTCTCGTCGCTGTTCCGGCGGAGCGGGGAGTGACCGGGCGGGAGTCGCTCGCGGCTCTTCTCCGCGAGCGCTCCGTCACCCACGGCAACTTCGTGTTGTCTTCCGGCCAGCGATCCACCTACTACATCGACGCACGCAAGACCACCATGTCCGCCGAGGGCCAGCGGCTGATCGGCCCTCTGGCCCTCGCGGCGATCCGGGAAGCCGGCTGGGCCCCTGCCGCCGTCGGCGGCCTCACCATGGGGGCCGACCCGGTGGCCTATGCGATCGCACGCGCGAGCGCCGACGCCCCGCCCCTCGTCCAGGCGTTCAGCGTGCGCAAGGCGGCCAAGGAACACGGCACCCGCCGGCGGATCGAAGGCAACTTCACCAAGGGGCAGCCGGTCGTGGTCATCGAGGACGTGATTACCTCCGGCGGCTCGGCGCTGCAGGCAATCGAGGCCATACGGTCGGAAGGCGGAGAGATCCTCGGCGTTCTGGCGGTGGTTGACCGCGAGCAAGGCGGTCGCGAAGCGATCGAAGCGGCAGGTCTTATAGTAGTTGCTCTAACAACTACCTACGTGTTGTTGCCCGATAGCCGATAGCGATTATCTCTTCAGCGGCCTGAACTGGCTCCACACCCCCACGTACGGCTCAACCAGCTGCGCAAGAAAACGCCCCATGGCCGTCGGGAAGGGAAACCGTCGGCGAAATTCGCCCGGCGTGATCCCTAACATCGCGCGGAGCGACCTCCCGAAACTCTGGGGCGAAGAGCAGTCGAGCCGGTAGGCCACATCGGCCACCGAGCGACCGCCGCCCTCGAAGTATTGCGACGCATAGAGCAGCCGGACGGCGGCAAGGTAGGTTTTGGGGGAGGGAAGCCCCACCCGGACAAAGCGAGACATCAGCGTGCTCGGCTTAATCTCGAGCCGCGAGGCGAGCGCCCGCACCGCGGGGGTCTCCGGGGCGAGCCGGATGAGCATTTCGAGAAACACCCGGGCGTCGGGCGGGAGCACCGGCAGGGCGGCAAAGACGGGAGCCAGAATGCGCGCAGCGCCACGGCTGGCCGGTTCGGCCACCACCTGGCGGAGGCGGGTCCACCCCGCGGGAGCGGTGACGTCCACCACGTAGCGCACTCCCGTTGCCCCGAGCCGGAGCAGCGTCTCGGACGTCTTCGCATCGTGGCGGGTGACCAGCGCCACGGTCGGGACGCCCGGGAAGCTCCTGACCAGCTGGTCGACCAGGTCGGCGCGCTCGTCGGCGCACTGGTGCACCGAAAGCAGAACGGCATCCACCGCGCGCTCCCGGACGGTCCGCACCGCATCGGGGACCGAGCTCCGATGGAGCACGGTAAAGCACCCGACGCTCGCGGCATCGAGACTGGCTCGCTCTCCCGGCGCCAGGACGGCGGCGACGGTCGGGGCGGGGGATCGGGCAGGCGCGACGGGGGTGGTTGGCATCAAATCGGTCCCTGGAAAAGTGACATGGGCAGGATGCCTCCCGTCCCTCAACGGCGGGTCAATCGGGGACCACGCGCCAATGCCGCGGGACGGTGCCGAACGCCACGAAGCGGCCGCTTTCGGCATCGAACGACGGGAATGATTCGGGTCCGCAGCGAAGCGAGAGTACCGAAGAGGAGGGGCTTTTCCTCCTCGCTCTTCGCTCCTCGCTATATTAAGTCGCGGGTCGAACGCGATGGTCGCGGGGAAGCGCAATCTTCCTCGAGGAAAGTCCGAGCTCCACCGGGTAGACTGCCAGGTAACGCCTGGGCGCCGAGAGGCGACGGACAGGGCCACAGAAAACAAACCGCCCTGAGGAAGCGCAAGCGACCGAAGGGTAAGGGTGAAAAGGTGGGGTAAGAGCCCACCGCGCTCCTGGTAACAGCGAGCGGCACGGCAACCCCCAGTCGGAGCAAGGCCAAATAGGCGGCGAGGTGTGGCCCACACCGACAACACCGGCAACGGTGAGCCGCGGGTAGGCTGCTCGAGGTGGCCGGCGACGGCCATCCCAGACAGATGACCATCTTCCGCGCGCAAGCGCGGGAAACAGAACTCGGCTTACGGTTCGGCCCGTGCCCCCGGCGTCCCGAGAGAGATGCCGGGGGTTTTACTTGCCCCGGGGTGTTCGCGGGAGTGATAAGTTCAGGGAGGGCGGGGCCCGCACGGCCCCGATTCACAGGGACCGGTTTTGCGCCGGCCCGATATTTCATGAGAGGGGACCATGTTGTTCAGCTCAATCGCAGTCGCCGCGCTCGCGTTCGGATCCTCGCCGGCTCCCAGCGCTCCCGCGGCAGCCGTCACGACGAAATACAAGCTCGAAATCAAGGCCGAGACCACGCTCGACCTGAGCGCGTTCGCCCAGGGCGTGCAGACGCAGACCGCCAATCTCACCGCCTGGCTGAACGTTACCCTGAGTGACAGCGCCGGCGGCAAGGGTGTGCATGTGCTCATCGATTCCGTCACCTATGACGGCACCGCGCCGCTCGCGCCGGAGTCGCTCGATTCCGCCAAGCGCGCGATCGTCCGGGGCTTTGTCGATGCGTCGGGCCGGGTCACGAACCTGAGCGCGACCCCGAGCAACAGCTTCATCGTGGGACAGGTCCAGGGCATGATCAACAGCTTTTTCCCGAAGATCAAATCGGCCGCGAAGGCGGGTGAGCGCTGGACCGACACGACCGAGATCAAGAACGCAGCCGGCGGGAATAACACCAACGTCACCCTCGTCACCAGCTATACCGCCGGGGTGGGGGAGACTGTAGCCGGGCTTCCGGCCCTCAAGCTGAACGCCACCACCAAGTCCACCATTTCCGGCAGCCTGGAGAATCCGATGACGGGGACGATGCAGGTCGAGGGAACCGGAACTGGAACCGGCACCCTCTTCATCGGCACCGACGGCCGGTTTCTGGGCGGCAGCTCCTCCAGCAACATCGACCAACAGCTCAAGATCTCGATGGCGCCAACGCCGATCCCGGTCAAGACCGTGCAGACCGTGATCGTCACCGTAATCAAGTGAGACCGCTCGCCGTCCTCGGTGTCTCGGCCGCGCTCGCGTGTGGCGGGGGCCCCGGGACGGCAGCGCCTCCGGCCCCGCGGCCGGGGGCTCCCACGCCGTCGGCACCGGCCGCACCGCCGGACGCCCGGATTCAATACCGGGTGATGAGTCCCCTCCGCTACGAAATCCTCCGCTTCGACTCCCTGCTGTTCCTGGGCACCGGTTCCGGTGCGCCCCAGGTGAGCGTCCGCCGGATCCAGGTCAGCGCGCGCCCCGACGGCTCGCGGCTGCTGCTCACGGTCGACTCCGTTACCGCGATTCAAGGCGCCCGGCTGGCGCCCTCGACGGTCGACAGCGCCCGGGAAGCCCGCTGGGAAGTCCGGCTGTCACCCTCCGGACCGAGTGGAACGATCCGGGTGAACCGGAACAGCGTTCTGATCGGTCAGATTGGAGCGGCACTTCGGTTGTTGTTTCCACAACTACCAGATAACGGAGTGCGAAGCGAGGACGCTTGGGAGGATTCGGCGAAATACCCGGTGCAGCTCGATGCCTTCGAAGCAAACGAGTCGGCGGAGCGGAGCAGCCGGGCGACCCGGGGCACCGCGCCCGGAAGCGTCCGGGTCGAGGTAACCGAGCAGCTCTCCCGGAATGGCAAGGCGATGCAAGGCGGTCGCGCAATGACGGTGGATGGCTCTGGGGGGCGCCAGGTGACCTACGAATTCTCTCCCGAGGGCTGGGTAACCATGCTGCGCGCGCGCGATTCTCTCGACCTTCGCGTCACTGTCCCCGATTCTCCCGAGCCGATTCCGGTCCGCTGGCGTTCCACCGTGACCGCGCGACTGCGTGGCGCTTCCCCAGGCTGAGACGAGAGGACCCGGATGGCGTCGCACTGGTCCGCTCCGGTGGATCGGGCGGGGCGTCTTTGCTGTCGGCGCGTTGTTCATTGCGTGGCTCTGGCTGGTCTGGCCCCCTCCTGCGTGGTACCGCTGGTTCTGGCCGCGGCAGACGGCGTTCATGGAAATGCGGCGGGACCAGGTGGAAGACGCGATCTCGAAAGGGGAGCGGAAGGGGCCTCCACCGGTGCGTCAGTATCAGCCGGTCCCGTTATCACGCATCGCGCCGGTGATGAAGTCGGCGGCGCTGGTCGCGGAGGACCATCGGTTCTACGAGCATGCCGGCATCGATTACGTGGAGTTTCGTCACGCCCTCGGCTACCGCCCCGATGAGTTCTCTTGGTCCAACGGTCGCAACCGCGCCGAACTCGCCCGGGCGCTCCGGAAGCGTTGGAACCGCCGCGGCGACATGCGAGGCGCCAGCACGATCACCCAACAGCTCGCGAAAAACCTTTACCTCTCTCCCTCGCGGAATCCCTTTCGCAAGCTCAAGGAGGCGCTGACCGCCTGGCGGCTCGAGTACTGGCTCGGGAAGGACCGCATCATGGAGCTCTACCTGAACGTGGTGGAGCTGGGTCCGGAGGTGTGGGGGGTGGAGGCGGGAAGCAGGAAGTATTTCGGCCAGGCGGCGAAGCAGCTCTCGGTCGAACAGGCTGCGGCGCTCGCGGGAACGCTGCCGTTTCCGCTGAGCTCAAACCCAGGTTACCGGCCCGGCCGGATGCGCTGGCGTCAGGCGATGATTGTACGAAGGATTCAGGGGGAGAAGATTCTGATCCCCAGAGAAATTGAGCTGCCGGATACCCTCCCGGTCCCCGTTGATACCATTCCTAGGGAGTAGCGACTCCCTAATCAACCAGCCTCAATGGCATGACAAGCGTCATAAAGCTCGCCGGATCATCCCACCCGACCGGCTCACACGTCGCCGCGCGCTCCGGGGCCTTGAAGGTCATCCGGACCTCGTCGGTCGGCATGTACTTCAGGATTTCCAGCATGTAGGCGGCGTTGAAGCC
This sequence comes from uncultured Gemmatimonas sp., assembly GCA_964439025.1. Classification (GTDB taxonomy): domain Bacteria; phylum Gemmatimonadota; class Gemmatimonadetes; order Gemmatimonadales; family GWC2-71-9; genus JABFSM01. The sequence goes on from CAYTMW010000005.1 coordinate 69,903, forward strand.
GATTTCCAGCGAATCACCCTCGTAGGCCACCGAGAGCTCCTCCTGGGCCTCGCCGAGGTCCGGGGTCTGCACCGAGAGCTTGCAGGCGCCGTTGGTGAAGGCCATCCGGATCCGGTGGGTCTGGTCGCTGGCGACGATGCTCATCCGGCGGAGCGCAGCAGCGAGCGCGGCCTTGTCGGCGGTGAGGCTCTTGTCGTTCTCCCGCGGAATCACCTGCTCGTAGTTCGGGTACGGCCCCTCGATCAGGCGGGTGTACACCTGGGTTGTCGTCGAGCGGAAGCCGAGGTGATTGTCGCTCTTCGCGATTTCGATTTCCTCATCGCCGCCGAACAGCCGGCGGATCTGCTCCAGCGCCTTGGGCGGGATGATCAAGTCGGCTTGGCCGCCGCCCTGGCCGGTCGTCGGCACATCCATCCGCGCGAGCCGGTGGCCGTTCGTGGCGACCATCCGCATCCGGTCGGAGCGGAGCTCCCAGAGCACCCCGTTCAGAATCGGTCGGCTTTCCTCGGTGCTCGCGGCAAAGGCGACGTGCCCGATGAGCTTCTGCAGATCTTTCGCGGCGACCTTCCACCCCCCCTCGAACTTGACAGTGGGGAAGACCGGGAACTCGTCACGGGAAAGGCCCAGAAGCTTGAACTTGGACTTGCCGCACTCGATCGTGGCCCGCTGCTCCCCAGAGCTCGTCATCCGGATGGCGGCGTTGGGGAGCTCCTTCACGATCTCGACGAGCTTGCGGGCCGGCAGCGTCGTCGCCCCTTCCTGATCGACCGAAGCGGGAATCGTGGTGCTGACCGAGATGTCGAGGTCGGTGCCGGAGAGCTTGAGCCCGTCCTTCGACGCCTCCACGAGGATGTTCGCCAGCACGGGAAGGGTGGTCTTCGACGGGACGCTCGCCGCGACCGCCTGGAGACCTTCGTGCATTTTTTCCCGCGTGATCGTGAACTTCATTCGAGCGCTCCCCGCAAAGCCATATAAGAAAAGACTACCATCATATAGTTATACCTAGTAGTCGTAGTAGAGGGTCTGGAAATGTGGATGCGGCTCCCAAGTGCCGTGGCCACTCCCTCATGCGTGCTTCGACCGGCGTGGGGATCATGTGGGTGATGGGGATGGTCCTTCGATTACCGCGCGGTTTCCCCGGTCCTCCACAGCCCCGCATGCTTCCAGGCGATTACGGTGCGTACAACTCCTGCCGCGCCGATTCAACTCGTTCGCGGAACTGGCGATCGCGCTGCAATTGTCTCTGCACCTTGTCCACACTGTGAATCACGGTCGAATGATCGCGACCGCCGAACGCCTGCCCGATCTCCACCAGCTGCATCTGCAGAACTTCACGCGCGAGATACATCGCGATCTGGCGCGGCACGGTCAGCGTCTTGATGCGCGCCTTCGACCGCAGGCCTTCGGGGGTGACGCCCCACCGGCGCGCCACGACGTCCTGCACCTTGTCGATCGTGGGGTTGAGCTTGGGCTGGGCGCTCGCGCCTTCCTGGCCGGGACGGATCTTGTCGGCCAGCGCTTCGCGCGCCAGGTCGATGGTGATCTCGCGGTGCCGGAGCGACGCGTAGAGCAGGAGCTTGATGATGCATCCCTCGAGCTCCCGGACATTCGTGTGCACGTATTCGGCGATGAAGCCCAGGACTTCGTCGGGAATCGTGGTCTCGAGGTGGTCCTGCTCCTGCTTCTTCCGCAGGATCGCGATCCGGTGCTCGAGATCGGGCTGGCCGACGTCCGCCACCATTCCCCACTCGAAGCGGCTCACCAGCCGCGCCTCCAGCCCCGGCATTTCCTTCGGGGGGCGGTCCGAGGTCAGCACGATCTGCTTCTTGGCCTCGTAGAGCGTGTTGAACGTATGGAAGAACTCTTCCTGGGTGGCTTCCTTGCCCTCCAGAAAGTGCACGTCGTCCACCAGAAAGAGGTCGACGTCGTTGCGATACCGCCGGCGGAGCTCCGGCATGGTCCGGGAGTGGATGCTCTCGATGACCTCGTTGATGAACTGTTCGGCGCCGACGTACAACACCCGCACCGAGGGGCTCCGCCGGGAGACGATGTGGCCGATGGCCTGCATCAGGTGGGTCTTGCCGAGGCCGGTGGCGCCGTAGATGAAGAGGGGGTTGTACAGCTTCCCGGGCGCTTCGGCGACCGCGTGCGCGGCCGCGGCGGCGAGCTCGTTCGACTTGCCGATGACGAAATTCTCGAAGGTGTACCGCTCGTTGAGCGGGTGCGCGGACGGATTCGCGGTACCGCTGGTCTGCACCGCGGGCGGCGCGACGAAGAAATCCATCTGCGGACGGGCGATCCGCTCTTCGTCGACCCGGAAGATCACCGAAACGGGGCGGCCGAGGGCGCGCTCGGCGAGCCGCGCGAACAGCGTCGCGTTCTTCGCTTCGTTCCACTGCACGGCGAATTCGTCGGGTACGCCCAGAACGAGGCGATCGCTCTCGAGGGCGACCGGTTTTGCGGGCTCGACCCACGCCTTGAAGTCCTTTTCAGGCACCTCGCGGCGGGCGTCGTCCAGAATCCGGTTCCACGCCTCTTTGAGCGTCAGCTGCATGCCATCGTTCGGTCGGGAAGACGGTGGGGATGTTGTTGGGGCAGGCGAAGCTACGGCACCGTTGTGGAAAAGTCAACCTTGACCGAAACGCTATCACGCCGCTAATTTGCCGCGCTCATCGGATGACAGGGAATTGGTATGCAGCCGACCTATCGACCACGCAACCGCAAGCGCGTCAACCGGCACGGCTTCCGCGCCCGGATGGGCGATCGTTGGGGTCGCGAAGTGCTTTCGCGCCGTCGCAAGAAGGGCCGCAAGCGTCTGACCGTGCGCGCACCCTCGAAGCATGGGGGAAGCTGACGGCAGCCGAGCGGTTGCCGGCGGCGCGCCGACTTGCTCGCGCGGCGGATCTTCGCCGGGTGCAGCAGCGGGGCCGCCGGCAGCGGCTCGAGCACCTCGATGTGTTGTGGACGGACAACGAGGCGGGCCACGCGAGAATGGGACTGATCGTACCGAAGTTCCAGTTCACCGGCGTGGCCCGCAACCGTTTGCGGCGCCGGCTCCGAGAGCTGTGGCGCCGGGAGCTGATGGGAACGGTGCCGCCGTTGGACGTTGTGCTGCGCGCGAGGCGGGAGGCGTACGAAGCGGGATTCGGCGCGCTCAGGGTGCAGCTGCTCGCCTGGCGCGCGGCGCTGGCGTGAGCTCGTGCCGCCGATTCTTCTCTGGCCCCGCCGGTCGCTGATGAGCCTCATCCGCGGCTATCAGCGGTTCGTGTCGCCGGCGCTTCCGCCGAGTTGCCGCTTCACGCCCAGCTGTTCCCAGTACAGTCTGGAAGCGATCGGACGCTATGGCGTTCTCCGGGGAGGGTGGCTCGGCGCGCGGAGAATCGTGCGATGCCATCCTTTCAACCCGGGTGGCTTCGACCCCGTACCGTAAGTCCTCCGAGACCTCCTCCCCTATGGATCGTCGCGTACTTGCAGCCATCGTGCTGATGATGGCAGTAGCGATTCTGCCCTCCGTGTTCTTCAAGAAACCGGTCAGACCGGTTGCCGGACGGCCGGACAGCTCGACGGCGGGTCAGGTCGTCGACTCGCTGCGCCCTCCGCCGGTTGCGGATACCGGCAGCCGACCGCTCAGTGCACCAGTCGCCCAGCCGCCCAGCCGTCCAGCTGTCGAGCCGCCCACCACGGAGGACAGCGTTGCCGTTTCCTCCCCCCTCTACCGCTACATCTTCTCGACCCGCGGCGGGCGGCTGGTGGAAGCCATACTCTTGAATTATCCCTCGATGCGCCCAGAGGAGAACCGCCGTCCGGCGCAGCTCCTCCGGCCCGCGAGCGATCTTCTTGCGCTGGGCTTGCTGAGCGGGCGCGACACCTTGTCGCTCGGGGACTGGCAGTTCACCCCCTCGGCCACCGACGTCACCGTGTCGGGCGCCACTCCGCTCACCTTCACGGCGGCGCAGGGCGGCGTGACGGTTTCCATCACCTACACGTTCCGGCCCGACGACTACCTTATCGACGCCTCGGCCCGGGTGTCGGGGCTGGGCCCCGACGGCGGGACGTTGCTGGTGGGAATCGGTCCCGGGCTCCGCAACACCGAATCGGACAGCGCCGAGCACGTGCATGAGAGCGGCATCGTGGTGAAGGGCGACAAGGCCTCGCTCACTCGCCTGACCAAGCTGAAGCCCGGGCAGCCGATCGCGCTCAACGGCCCGTTCGAATGGATTGCGATCAAGTCGAAGTATTTCGTGACGGCGCTGCTCGCGCCGGATCCCGACCCGAACGGCCGGAACGGCGGCATCAGCGGTGCTGGCGCCATCGCCATGGAAACCACCGGCAGCTCCACGACCGGCGTCGCGGTGCAGGCCGGGCTTCCCGTCAAAGGCGGTGGGGTGGTGTCCTACCAGCTGTACGCCGGTCCGATGGAATACCCCAGGCTCCGCGCCATCGGACACGATTTCGACGACATCAATCCGTATGGCTGGCCGGGATTCCGGACGATCATCCGGCCGGTGGCCCTCGGCGCGCGCTCGCTCCTGGTCTGGATGCACGACAGGATGGGGCTCGCGTACGGCATGGGACTCGTGCTGTTCGGTATCCTGATCCGCATCCTTCTCTGGCCGCTCAACCAGAAGGCGATGCGCTCGACCATGGCGATGCAGGTGGTACAGCCGCTCATCAAGGAGCTGCAGGAGAAGTACAAGAGCGACCCGCAGCGGCTGCAGCAGGAGATGTTCAAGCTCTACAAGGAGCACAAGGTCAACCCGTTCGGGGGCTGCTGGCCGATGCTCTTGCCCTGGCCGATCCTGCTGGCGCTGTTCTTCGTTTTCCAGAATACCATCGAGCTCCGGGGCGCCTCGTTCCTCTGGCTCCCGGATCTCTCCCGGGCCGACCCGACCTACATCATTCCGATCGCGATGGGCCTGTCCATGTTCGCGCTGACCAAGATCAGCCAGCTCGGCATGGCGCCCAATCCGCAGATGAAGATGCTGTTGTATATGATGCCGGTGATGATGACGTTCCTGTTCGCCAAGTTCGCCTCCGGCCTCAACTTGTATTACACGGTGATGAACATTGCCAGCCTGCCGCAGCAGTGGATGCTGTCGAGGGAGAGGCTTCGCAGGAATCCGTTGCCCCCGAAACCCGTTCCGGTTCCGGTGCCGGTCAAGAAACTGCGCAAGTAGCAGTGGGGTTGGGAATTGGATGTTGGGGGTTGGGGGAACCGCTTTCCCCCAACCCCGAATCCCCAACCCCCAGCCCCCGATCGATATCTTCCTGCATGCTCAGCGATTCGATCGCCGCCCTCGCCACCCCCCCGGGGCGCTCCGCCATCGCGGTGATCCGCCTCTCCGGCTCGGGGGCGCTGGAGATCGCACAGCAGCTGATTCACCAACCCCTCGACACGCTCCCCGACCGCACCGCGACCCTTCTGCCGTTCTTTTCGGCGGCAGGTGCCGAGATCGACCGTGGTCTCGTCACCGTCTTCCGGGTCCCCCACAGCTATACCGGCCACGACCTGGTCGAATTCTCCTGTCATGGAGGACTCCTCGCCCCGGCCCAGCTTCTCGCCGCGCTGCACGCCGCGGGAGCCCGGCCCGCCGCACCGGGAGAATTCACCCGCCGTGCGGTCCTCAATGGCAAACTCGATCTGCTGCAGGCAGAGGCAGTGGGTGACCTGATCGACGCCACGGCCCCCGCGCAGGGCCGCGCCGCGCTTCGCCAGCTCGATGGCCGGCTCTCGCGGCGGATCCACGCGCTGCGCGAGGAGATTCTCGAGCTGCTCGCTCTCCTGGCCTACGACATCGACTTTCCCGAAGAGGACGACGGTCCAGTGCCGCGGGAACGGATCGAAGGGTTTCTCGAAAGCGCGGCGGCTTTGATTGAACGGCTCCTGGCCGGCGCGCCGGCCGGGGAGCGCCTTCACGATGGAGCACTGGTGGTGCTGGCGGGACGCCCGAATGCAGGAAAGTCCTCGCTGTTCAATGCCCTTCTCGGCACCGATCGCGCCCTGGTCACGGAAATTCCGGGGACCACTCGCGACACCATCGAAGCCGCGACCGAGATGGAAGGGTGGCCTGTTCGGCTTGCCGATACGGCAGGTCTCAGGGAGACCGGTGAGACAATCGAGCGGATGGGCATCGAGGTGAGCAGGCGCTATGTGGCGGCAGCGGACCTGATTCTGCTCTGCGCCGAGGCCGGTCGGCCGCTCTCGGCGGATGAGCGGCAACTGCTCTCGGACCACCACGCACTACTGGTGCGCTCGAAAGCGGATCTCGCCGAGCCGGGCGGCCGGGGCGGGGAAGGCGTTCTCGTGTCGGTCGTTTCGGGCGAGGGGCTCGACCACCTGAGACATGCCATTGCGGCGGAGCTGTTCGGCAACGGAACCCAATTCGCAGACCCGGAGCCGCTCCTGAGCAGGGAACGCCATCGCGTCGCGCTTCAACGGGCTCGCGATGCCCTGTCGGGGGCGAGGCCCGAGTTGCAGAAGGGAGGCGACCCGGTGCTCGCGGCGCATCATGTAAGGGATGCTGTGGCGGCGCTGGACGAGCTGATCGGGCTGGTGCACCCGGATGAAGTGCTGGGGCGCGTCTTCGAGCGATTCTGTGTTGGTAAATGAGGGAGTTGCGCTACTCCCTCATTTACCGTGACTTCCGTCGCAAAACGGTCTGTTCTTGCTGAATCCGCACCCACAGAGCTTGATCTGGCCGGGAATCTTGGACACCGGGGGCTCGACCGGGTCCCCCGCGTTGTTGAGGATCACGACCGGGCCCTGGATGATGATGGGGCCGGCGGGTTTGAGCGTCAGGGTGACGGGAGGGGTGATGGTGGGTTCGTTGAGCATGCTGAAATATAGCCGGAGGCAAGGAGGCTAAGAGGCAAGGAGGCAAGGCTTTCTAGCCTCTTTGCCTCCTTGTCTCCTATGCTGTTCGAAATCCGAGGGCCTCATCTTCCCTCGCTTGAAACTCGGATGCCGGGGCCCGGAGCGCGGCTGCGATCCCGCGTGCGTTGACCAGCGGCTCCGCCATCCGGTGCCCCAGATAGTATCCACAGCGTTCCGGCAGCACCCGGCCGAGCGAGAGCCGAGCGGTCGGGCTCATTCCGCCGGAGAGGTACTTGAGCCGGAGACCGAGGCCGGAGCGATCGAGGTCGTGGTGCACCGCGCGGCGGAGGAACGCCTCAAGCTCGCGCATCCGCTGATACTGTCGCCGGGGATAACCGAAGTAATCGGCCGGGTCGAGGCCTGGCACGATCGCCTGTGAGGCATGCACCGCCAGCCCTTCGTTGAGCAGGAGTTCCCGCAGCGACGCGCGGCTGCCGGTGACCCAATAGTCGTAGTTCCCGCCGGCTTCCGAGATCAGGCGCCGCATGTCGCTCGCGCTGGTCGGCGAGGTGTAGCGCACCGTGTGGGCCATTTCGTGGGCGACCCAGAGCGGCAGGAGCTCCGGCTCGAGCCCCATCCCGAACGATTCGGGGTTGACCCGTCCGGTGAAGTGCTCCACGCAGACGAACGCCACCCCTCGCCCGTTCACGACCAGCTCCCCGGCGTTGGCCGCGCCCATCCCGACCATCAGGACGACGTCGGTCGGACGGTCGACGCCGAGCACGTCCTCGGACCGCAGCAGCGCTTCCTCGACTACCCGGACCACATCGACTCGCTCCAGCATCGCGTGGAGATCGCTCCGGTCGGCACGCACCGCCGCCGCAATTACCGGCGCGGCATGCGGACTGTCCAGATCGAGGACGTAGTTGCTCCAATACGACGCAAGGAGGGGGCGGTGCGCATCGAGGAAGCGGTAATAGGCCGCTTCGGGGTCAGGTTGAGCAAGAATGTCGAGGAAATCAGGAAGAAAATTGATGAGCACGCGACAAGATAAAAAATGCGCGGCGTGAAACAAGAGGCCAAAGTGCGGTGAGCGGTGAGCGGTGAGCGGTAAGCGGGACGCCGGGAGGCCCTCTCACCTCTTACCTCTCACGGCTTTTAGTGCAGATCTTTTCGCTTTCGCTTGGAAACCTCATCGAGGAATCGGCGTTCATCGACCGTCAGGCCCTGAATACCGAACGCGCTGATCTTGTCGAGCACCCGGTCCACCTCTTCCGCCGGATACTCTTCGCCGAGCTCCCGCGGATCGGGACGGAGCATGGCGGGCCGGAGATCGACCGCCGGGCTTCCCTGGCGCACCGGCATCGGCGCCATGACCGGCCGTCGGGTGAGCGCTCTCGGTTCCTTGCGGATCCGATGCGAGGTGAGTCCCTGGATCCGAAGAAAGATGTAGCCCGAGGCGAGGCCGCCGAGGTAGGCGAGATGGGCAACACCGCCCTCGAACCAGAGTGCGAGGAGCAGATCGATGCCGGCAAGCAACAGGATCAGCGTGCGGGCGGTGATTCGAAGCGGGAAGGGAAAGAGCACGAGCTCGGCTTCGGGCCACGCGAAGGCGAACGCCAGCCCGATGCCGAGAATCGCTCCCGTCGCCCCGACTAGCGGCTGGACCTCCATCAACGAAGACAGCCCGAGACCGAGGAGCGCGGCGCCGACGCCGCAGTACATATAGAAGAGGATGAAGGCACGGCTCCCCATCCGGCGCTCCACCGGGGGCCCGAAGGCGAACAACAGCAACATGTTGCCGACGGTGTGCAGGAGCCCGGCATGGACGAACATGTAGGACACGAAGGTCCAGGGTCGGCGGGGCGCGGTACCCGGCAGAAACTGCAGCGCGTCGACGAATGCGGGCGCCGTAAAAATCGTCTGCAGCAGCAGCAGAACCGCCGCATTTGCGACCACAAGCCGTCCGACCCAAGGGGTAAGCTTGGGCTGGTCGGCGTACAGTGGCGGACGATGCTCGCTCATAACTACCTGCTTGCCAGACAGATACGTTCGCACAACTCGGGAAAGGGAATTCCGACGGCAGCCGCGGATTGTGGCATGAGGCTCGTCGAAGTCATTCCCGGCAGCGTGTTCACCTCTAAACAGACCAGTTCTCCCGCCTGTGTCAAGCGAAAATCCACGCGGGAGTAACTTCCCAGCTTGAGCACCCGGTGGGCCAGGACACCGAGCCGTCCGCACTCTCGACGCACGTCTTCCGGCAGGTCGGCGGGGAATATTTCCTGGGACATCCCCGGGGTGTACTTGCACTCGTAATCGAAAATCTCGTGCCGCGGGATGATTTCGCCGACCGCCAGCGGCTGGTCTGCCAGAATCCCGACCGTCAGCTCTCGGCCCGGAATAAACCCCTCCACCATGACCTCGTCGTCGTAGCGGGCCGCCAGCGTGACTGCAGCCTCGAAGTCCGCCGGGGCCTTCACGACACTGAGTCCTACCGTCGATCCCTGCTTTGAAGGCTTCACCACCACCGGCCAGCCCAGCCGTTCACCCACCGTCGCCGCATCCACCGGCGCCATCACCCAGCCCGCCGTCGGAATTCCCGCGAACCGGAACAGCCGCTTGGCGACGTCCTTGTCCATCGCCAGTCCGCTCCCGAGCGCGCCGCTCCCGGTGTATGGGACGCCGACCACATCCAAAACGGCTTGAAGGGTCCCATCTTCACCCCTCCCCCCGTGCAGCGCGAGGAAGATCACCTCCGCGTCGCGCACCACGGTGAGGCCCGCGAGCCCGGAGAGGAGAAGGCCGCGCTCCAGCGCTACCAGCTCCTCGATGGCGGGAGGCTCACGCGCCACCGAGGCGGAGAGCACGTTCGGCTCCTCGGCTTCCGGGATGTACCCGCGCGCCGTATCCACGACAGCCACCGTGTGTTCCCGGCTTCGCAACGCCTTGACCACCTGGACGGCGGAGGCGATGGCGACATCCCGCTCGGAGCTGGTGCCGCCGGTGAGGACGGTGATTCGCATAGGGGTTAGGGAGCCAGAGAGTTAGGGAAAACCCGAGCTCCCTACCTCCCTGGTTCCCTAGCTCCCTCCTTTCATCTCGTCCCGATGAGCTGCTGTAACAGGTCGTATCGGGACACGATCCCAATCAGCTTCCCATCCTTCTGCACCAGCGTCGCGGGGTTTTCCCGCGTTAACATCGGCGCCAGGCGGTCGGTGGGAAAGGCCGCATCCACCACGGGGAACGCCGGGTCCATCACTTCGCGAACCGGCCGGTCGAGGACCGTGGGTTGAGCCAGCGCCTTGGTCATCAGACTCCCCTCGGTGAGGCCTCCCACGCAGTGATCGCCTTCCACGACAGGGATCTGGCTCACGCTCCAGGTGCTCATCAGGTTGAGCGCCTGGCGCACCTGCGCCGCCGGGGCCACGCTCACCAGCGGCGGCGCCCCCTTCTGACGACGCGACAGGAGCTGCTCCACCGTGAGGCGAGGCGCATCCAGGAGCTGATTCTCCTGCATCCAGTCGTCGTCGAAAACCTTGGACAGGTAGCGTTCGCCGGTATCGCACAGAATGGTGACGACGCACGCGGCGGGATCGTTCACTTCGCGAGCCAACTCCAGCGCCAGCGCCACGTTGAGACCCGCCGATCCGCCGACCAGGATCCCTTCCTCCCGGGCGAGCCGTCGGGCCATGCGCATTGATTCGCGGTCCGCCACCTGACGGAACTCGTCGATGATATCCCACCAGACGGTGGTCGGGACCTTGTCGCCGCCGATGCCCTCGACCTTATATGGCGCGCCCTCGCCCATCGCGCGGGTCTTGTGGTAGCCGGTGTAGAGCGACCCGACCGGGTCACCGGCAATCACGCGAATCGCCGGATTCCTTTCCTTGAGGTATTTGCCGGCCCCGCTGACCGTCCCCCCCGTCCCGGCGCCCGCGACGAAATGGGTGACCTTGCCGCCGGTCTGCTCCCAGATCTCCGGGCCGGTCGTGGCGTAGTGCGCTTCGGGATTCACCTGGTTGTAAAACTGGTTGGCGAGGATCGCGCCGGGAGTGTCGTGCACGATCTGCTTCGCCTTCATCACGTAATTCTCGGGATGGTCGGGCGGCACCGCGGTCGGCGTGATCACCACCTCGGCGCCATACGCCCGGAGGAGGCGGACCTTCTCCTGCGACATCTTGTCGGGCAGCGTGAAGATGCAGTGGTATCCCTTGATCGCCGCGGCGATCGCGAGCCCTACCCCGGTGTTTCCGCTGGTGCCCTCGACGACGGTCCCGCCGGTCTTGAGCTCGCCCCTCTTCTCCGCGTCCTCGATGATCGCGAGCCCGATCCGGTCTTTCACCGATCCGCCGGGGTTGGCGTATTCGGCCTTGCCGAACACCGGGGTGGCGAGCCCGGCGCCGACCCGGCGGAGCCGGATCAGCGGGGTCCATCCGATCGAGTCGAGCACCGACTCGTAGGGCTCCAGGTGCTGCGGCTTCATGGCGTCGTTCCCCCGCGATCGGGATGACGGAAATGCACCGGCTGGGTGAAGAGCGCCGGTACCGGCGTGCCGTTGCGGAGCGCCGGCGCGTAGTGCAGCCGCGGCGCGGCGGCGAGCGCGGCGGAATCCAGCGCGGGGTAGCCGCTCGATTCCTGCACTTTCGTTGATTCCGGCACGATGCGCCCGGTCTCGTCGGAAAAGAGCCGGAGCAGCACCGTGCCGCTGACGCGTTGCTGGTAGAGCGCGGGCGGATACACGACCGGCGAAACGGCGTCGAGCGCCACCGGCGGCTCGTCGCGGCGTATCGGTGTCCCGGCGGGATCGGCAGGAAGGGTGACGATGGTGTCCCGCTTCCGCTCGCAGGCCGGCGCGGTGAGGCCGGCCAGCAGCACACCGAGGACCAGCCGACGGGCCGCGCGCATGCGAATCAACCTAGTGCGATTCAGCTGCGGCCGCCCGCGCGGCGCTGCAGGTCGGCGAGCCGGTTCATTGCTTCGAGCGGGGTCATCGCATTGACGTCGAGCGCCTTGAGATCGACCATCACGGGATGGGGAGGCGCCTCGAGGAAGAGGGGAAGCTGACCGGGATCGGGATCGGCCGCCGCCGCGCCTTCGACGACGCGATGCTCCCCTTCGAGCGTCTTGAGGACCACGTTGGCCCGGGCGACGACCTCGTGCGGGAGTCCCGCCAGCTCGGCGACGTGGATTCCATAGGACCGGTCCGTGCCTCCCGGCTCGAGCCGGTGCAGGAAGACGACCTTCCCTCCGCTCTCCCGGACCGCGACGTTGAGATTCCGCGCGTGCTGGAGCCGCTCCGGAAGCTGCATCAGCTCGTGGTAGTGGGTGGCGAACATCGTCTTGCAGCCCACCGTGTCATGCAGGAACTCGGTGACCGCCCACGCAATCGCGACGCCGTCGTACGTGGACGTCCCGCGCCCGATCTCGTCGAGCAGCACTAGCGATCGCGCGGTTGCGTTGTGCAGAATCGCGCTGGTCTCGCTCATCTCGACCATAAACGTCGATTGGCCCCGCGCCAGATTGTCCGACGCGCCAACCCGGGTGAACAGCCGGTCGATGACGCCGAGGCTGGCCTGGTCGCAGGGCACGAAGCTTCCCATCTGGGCGAGGATGACCGTGAGGCCGATCTGCCGGAGGATGGTGCTCTTGCCCGCCATGTTGGGACCGGTGATGAGCTGGACCCGCGCGGCCATGTCGAACTTCACGTCGTTCGGCATGAACGCTTCCCGGGCCATCATGCGCTCGATGACCGGGTGACGGGAGGCGGTCAGCTCGAGATCGAATCCGGCCGAAACACTCGGGCGGACGTAGCGGTTCGCGGACGCCACTTCGGCGAGCGCGGTCCATACGTCGAGCCTCGCCAGGACGCGGGCGGTCTGCTGGATACGCCCGATTGCGGCGCCGACCCGGCTCCGGAGCGCGCCGAACAGCTCCGCCTCCCGCTCCGCCATTCGTTCTTCGGCGCCCAGGACCTTCGCTTCGTACTCCTTGAGCTCCGGGGTCACGTAGCGCTCGGCGGTGGCGAGGGTCTGCCGCCGCTCGTAGTCGCCGGGAACCTTCGCGGTGTGCGTGTGGGTGATCTCGATGTAGTACCCGAAGATCTTGTTGTATCCGATCTTGAGCGACGGGATCCCGCTCCGGTCCCGCTCCCGCTGCTGAATCGCGGCGATGTATTGCTTCCCGCCGTCGCGGAGCGCTCGGCTTTCGTCGAGCAGCGCGTCGTACCCCGGGCGAATCACGCCCCCGTCGCTGAGCAGGGCGGGGGGACGATCGGCGAGGCCCGCCGACAACTCACCGGCGAGATCGGCAAGCAGATCGAGCTCGTCGTCGAGCCGCGCCAGGAGGCGCGCGTCGCCTGCCAGGGCGCGAAGTCCGTCGCGCACCGCGGGGAGCCGGAGGAACGAGTCGCGGAGGGCTCCGAGCTCCCTCGGCGTGGCGCGGCCCGCGGCGGCGCGTCCGGCGAGACGCTCGAGATCACGCACCCCGTCGAGCGCTTCCCGGATCGCCGCGCGAGGGATCGGTTCGCGGACCGCAGTTTCGACGGCGTCGAGGCGCTCGCCGATCTCCGCCGGAGAACAGAGCGGGGAGAGGAGCCAGCTTCGGAGCAGGCGGGCGCCCATCGGGGTCACCGTCCGGTCGAGCACCTCCAGCAGCGTCACGCCTTTCACGCCGGGACGGAGCGGCTCGATGAGCTCGAGATTCCTCCGTGTCATCTCATCGATCCAGAGGAACCCGTCGGGGCGGCGGATCGCGGGACGGGAAAGGTGCGGCAGGCCGCCGGGTTGCAGATCGGCCAGGTAGCGGAGCAGCGCGCCCGCCGCTCCGACGGCGGCGGCGTCATCCGCACCGACGCCGAGCCCGTCGAGCGTCGTGAGGTGGAACCGGCGCGCCAGCTCTTCACCGGCGAGCTCGGCGTCGAATTCCCAACGCTCCCTCGTCGTGCGCATCGCCGCGGGGTCGAGCGACAGGGCCGCATCGGCGGGGACCACGAACTCGGAGGGACGCAGCCGGCCGAGCGCTTCTTCGAGCCCGCCGGCAGGAGCCGATTCGAGCGCGAATTCGCCGGTGGTGAGATCGATGGCGGCAATACCGACGGCTGACGCATTCTCCAGTCGTCCAGCCGTCGAGCCGTCCGTCCGTCCCGTATTGACTGCGACAATCCAGTTGTTACGCCCCCCCGCAACCCACCCTTCCTCGAAGAGCGCGCCCGGGGTGAGCGTCTCCACGACCTCTCGGCGCACCAGCCCCTTGGCCTTCTTCGGATCCTCGACCTGCTCGCAGATGGCGACGCGGTGCCCTTGACCCACGAGCTGCCGAAGGTATTCCGCTGCCGCCTTCACCGGGACGCCCGCCAGCGGCACTCCGTCGCCCCGGGAGGTGAGGGTGATGCTCAAAATGCGAGAGGCCACCTCCGCGTCGTCGAAAAACATTTCGTAGAAATCGCCCATCCGGAAAAAAAGAATAGCGTCGCGATGGCGCGACTTGATCTCCCGGTACTGCACGAGCAGAGGGGTGTTTTCGGAAAGCGTGACGCTCACGGCACTCGAACCACGAAGGGCCGGGCCCCGATCTTCGACCGGATTTCCGCCGCCGCCGCGTCGGCCTCGGGCCGGGTGGGGAAGGCACCGACCCGGATCTTCATGAGACCGGCCTCGCGAACGACGATGGCGGAATAGCCGGCGCGCTTGACTCGCGCGATCTCGGTGTTGGCGGCGATCGGGGTTTTCACGGCGGAGACTTGCACGTAGAAGCCGGCAACGGGACGGCTGGACGACTGAGTTTCCGGACGGGTGGACGGCGGGACGGCTGGACGGCTGGGAGGTTCTGCCGCATTTCGGACGCTCTCCGCGAGCGTCGCGGCGATTCCCTGGCAGCGTTGCCGCTGGAACTCGAGCTGGTTCCGGAGCTCGACATCGCTGCCGGCCGCGTCGAGACCCGCCGCGGCCATCCGGCAGGCGGTTTCCGCATCGCGCCGGTCGCCGGCGGCGCGGGCGCCCCAGAACGCGGCGGTCGCCGTGAGCGGAGTCGCAGGGTAGTCGCGCAGGAGCTGGTCGATCTGGCGCACCACCGCCTCGGCGTTGCCCGCGGCGTAGTCGAGCTGTGCCAGCTGGAGCAGCGCGTCGTCGGCCCACTGGGATGGGGCGTGATCCACCACGACCCTGCGAAGATGCAACCGACGGTCCGACTCCGTCCCGGCGAGAAATCCCATCGTGTACAGGACTTCGGGATAGAGCGAATCGGTCGGCTGGAGCGTCCCGAGGATGCGCCCGACAACGGCGCGAGCCGAATCGGAGAGTCCGTCCTGGGCGAGGCGGACCGCCGTGACAAGGCGGGGCTCCGTTTGGGCGGTGAGTCGGCTGGAGGCTACCAGGACGAGGGCGAGGATTGCGCCCAGCAGAGATGGGCCCCCTCGCTGCGCTCGGGGTGACATCCGCGCTCCGGGTGACGATCGGGTCATGCCGCCTCCCGCGCGCGGTGGGCCAACTGCATGATCAGATCGATGAGCACGCCCCGCTCGTCCGCGAGGGTGGTGTCCTTGAGGCGGCGATCGGCGCGACGGGCGGCGGCGATCGAGGCGTCGATGCGACTCACCGGCCAGGCATGGGCGAGACGGCTCCACCGCTCCGAGGCGCCGCGATAGTCGAGCCTTCCCGCGGGATGCGCGCGTACGATGGCGCCCATCACCGCGCTTTCGAGGCCCTTGCCACGGAGCCCCTTGTCATACTGCCCCCGCGCCAGCCCCAGCCCTACGAGGTCGGTACCGAGCTGGATCAGGAGGCCTACTCCGGAGGCGCCGGTCTGATCGAGCAGGTGCGCGAGCATGGCCGAGGCAGGTCCCGGCTTGTCCTCGAGGACTCCCTGGCACCAGTCGGCCGGGGTTTCTCCGTGGCGGATGCCGAGGAGGGCGGTCACCTGGTCCAGCGTGATCGGCGTATCTCCGCCCAGCCCCGCGAGCTTGTCGAGCTCGCTCCGGGCGTGTCCGAGATCGCCGTCGATAGCGCGGATGAGATGCCGGGCGGCTTCCGGCTCGAAGGTGATACCGCGCTCCTGCGCCCGTTTGAGCACCCACTTCTCGGCCACTTTGGCGGAGCAGCGCTCGACTTCAACCGCAGAGGCCAGCCGGGCAAGATCGGCGTCAGCCTCGTCCTTGTGGTCCTCACGTCGCGGCGCCCCTTGCACGAGCATCAGCACTGTTTCGGCGGCAGGATGCTCGAGGTACCGCAGTACCGCGGATTTGGCGCGCGCCTTCTTGCTCCACGCCTCGACATCCCGGATTACGACGAGGCGGCGGTCGGCCATCATCGGCAGCGTGGTGCAGAGCGCTTCGACGGCATCGGGGTCGAGCTGCGCCGCGCTCCGCACGTCGTAATTGAAGTCCCTGAGCCCCGGATCCACGACGCGCTCGAGGACGGCGCGCACCGCTTCGTCCTTGAGGACGTCTTCCTCCCCGTAGAGGTAAATCGCCGGGGGGATCTCGCCCGCCTTGATCTGCTTGGAGAAGGCGTCGAAGGGGAGCCTTGGCATGTGAGGAACTTAATTGCTAGGGAGGAGGCAGGAGGCAGTAGGCAAGAGGGAACGGCCTTCCCCTCCTGCCTCCTGCCTGCTGCCTACTCCCTCACAAAACAGTTGACATACATCAACGCACACAGACTCTTCCCATCCCTGATCTTTCCGGTCCGGATCATTTTGCCGACTTCGCTCCAGCGCTTCTCGTGGACGGTGATGAATTCGTCCGGCTCGCGAGCGAGCGCAACCGGAATGAGCCCCCTGGCCATATAGAGATGGATCCGCTCGTCGGTGAACCCCGGTGTCGTGAAGATGGTGCTGAGCCGGACGAGCTTCGACGCTTCCATGCCCGCTTCTTCGGCCAGCTCCCGGCGCGCGCAAGCGAGCGGCGACTCTCCCGGGGAAAGCGTGCCGGCGGGAATCTCCCAGAGCAAGCCATCCGCCGCATGCCGGAACTGAAGGATGAGAAGGACCCGAGGATCGGCGCCGGCCGGGTCATCGAGAAATGGCACCACCGCGGCGGCGCCGGGGTGGCGGATCATCTCCAGCACCCCGGTCGATCCGTCGGGAAAACGCACCGTATCGTGATCCACCCGGATCACCCGGCCGTCGTATCGGCGCTCCGACTCGAGGAGCGCCATGCTCAGGGCTTCCGGGTCTCAACCGGCCCCAGCCCGAGACGCTCGATGCCGGGGCGGATCTTCTGCACATCGCCCACGACCACAATGGTCACTGAATCGGGCCGAATGTATTCACCCGCCACCCGTTGCACATCGGCGGCGGTGACCGCCATGATCCGGCGCACGTAATCGTCGAACCAGGTGAACGGCAGTCCGAAGGTCAAGAGAGTACCAACCTGGCCCGCCATCTGACTTGTCGTCTCGAACGAACCCGGCACGCGGAGCGCGAGATACTGCTTGGTGCGCTCCAGCTCAACCGGATCCACCACCGAATCGCGGATCCGGCGGAGCTCCCGGAAAAATTCCACCAGCGAGCTGTCACTGACGTCGGTCCGCACGTCGGCAGATGCCGTGAAGGCGCCGGGAATCGGCTGGAAATCGAAGGAGGACCGGGCCCCGTAGGTGTAGCCCTTGGTCTCCCGGAGGTTGGAGTTGAGCCGGGAGGAGAACGATCCTCCCAGAAGCGTATTCATGACCTGGATGGCGTAGTAGTCAGGGTTGCTCCTCTCGACTCCGCGGTGACCAATACGAATCACTGATTGCGCCGCGCCGGGTTTGTCGATCAGGTAAATCGTGGTGCGACGGGTAGGCGGTAACGCCGCGACACTCATGGACGACAGAGCCGGGCCGGAGGCCTTCCACGCTCCGAATCTCCGCTCGATCTCCGCCCGCGCTTCCGGTAGCGTGATATCTCCCGTGATGACCACCGTCGCCCGATCCGGCCGGAAGGAGCGCTGATACGCAGCGCGGACCGTGGCGGAATCGAGCGCCGCGGTGGACGCGGAGTCCCCGCCGAGCGGCCTGCTGTAAGGATGGTTTTCCGGGAAGACGATCGCATTGTAGTTGAGGCTCGCCACCGAGCCGGGGTTGTCCCGCTGCTGCACCAGGTTGGCGAGCCGGAGGTCGCGCTGGCGCTTCACTTCGGCGCTGGAGAACGCCGGACGCAGCGCCACGTCTGCCATGAGATCGAGCGCGGGACCCATCGAGCGTTTGGGAACGCGCAGGGCGACATTGGTCCCGTTCCAGTCGGCGCCGGCAAAGAGCGTCGCGCCGAGGTAAGCGACATCCGCCGCGAGGGTATTGGCGTCCCGCGCGCCGGCGCCCTTGTCCAGCATGCCGGCGGTGAACGTGGCGAGTCCCGGGAGCGCGCCGTCGTCGCGTCCGCCACCGGTCACGCCGAGAATCACCTGCACCAGCGGCACCTCGTGCATCGGCACCACCACGAGCCGGAGCCCGTTGGCGAGCCTGGCCTCCTGCACCGCGGGCATCTTGAGCCCCGGCGGCGGCGCGAGGGTGGGAGGAGTAGTTACCTGTGCATGCAGTTGCCCAGCCCCCAGCACCCAGCCCCCAGCACCCAGCACCATTGCCGTCAGAACGCGGGCGCTCATGGCGTCACCCCTCCCGCCCGCGCGGCGAGCTCCGGCTTGCCCTTCGGCACCACGCTGAGCACCGCCTTCGGGGCGAGCAGGTAGGTCCGTACCACGCGCGTGATGTCTTCCACCGTCACCGCCCGGTACCGGTTGAGGTCGGCCTGGAATCCGTCGGGGTTGCCCGACTGGTAGTAGTACGCGTTCATCTGATCGGCTTTCCGGTTGGTGCTCTCGAGGGCGCTGAGGAATTGCGCTTCGGTGCTGTTCTTGGCCTGGTCCAGCTCGCGCTGGGTCGGCCCCTCGTTGGCCAGCTTCACCAGCTCGGCGTCGATGACCCGCTGCAGCTCGGGGAGCGAATGTCCGGGCCGCGCGGTCGACACCACGGTGAAGTCGCCGTCGAGCCGCTTGCTGTCCTGGAGGGCGCTCGCGCTGGTGGCGATCTGGAGGTCGTACACGAGCTTCTGGGTGAGCCGGCTGTTGCGGGCGCCGGTCAGGATATACGCCACGAGGTCGAGGGTCGCGTCATCCGCCGTGCCCCCTTTCACACTGTGCCAGTTGTAATAGAGCCGCGGGAGCTGCACCCGATCTTCCACGACTCCGACAGTGTCCTTCTTGAGCGTGAATGCCGGGACAGTCGGCCGGGTGATGGCCGGGCCGCGGGGGATGTCCGCGAAATACTTCCGGACCAGCGCCTTCACCTCCGCGGCCTTCACGTCGCCGGCGACGACGACCACGGCGTTGTTCGGCGCGTAGTACGTCCGGAAGAAATTCTTGACGTCCTCGAGCGAGGCAGCCGAGAGGTCCTTCATCGAGCCGATGACGGTCCAGCTGTATGGATGTCCCACGGGATACAGCATGCCGGGCAGGACGTCTTCCACCAGCCCGTACGGCTGATTCTCCACCGACTGCCGCCGCTCGTTCTTCACCACATCGCGCTGGAGATCGACCTTGGCGGAATCCATCGTCGGGAGGAGCCAGCCCATCCGGTCGGCGTCGAGCCAGAGCATCAGCGGCAGCGCCGAGACGGGACCTTGTTCGAAATAGTTTGTCCTGTCGTTGGTGGTCGAGCCGTTATTGCTGGCGCCGGCGGCCTCGAGCCGGCGATCGAACTGCGGATAGGGCGCGTGCTCCGACCCCATGAACATCAGATGCTCGAAGAGGTGGGCAAACCCGGTCCGGCCCGGCAGCTCGTCACCCGAACCGACGTGGAACCAGGTGTAGGCGGTGACGATCGGAACCGAGTGATCCTCGTGCACGATGAGCGTCAGCCCGTTGGGCAGGGTGTCGATGACGTACGACACGCGAAGCGGCGCGGCAGGCGCCTGCCCGGCCAGCGGCGGTGCAGCGGCGAGCAATGTCACGAGCAGAATGCGGGAGCGATTCATGGGGGAAAGGGGTGAGGGGGAAGGGGGAAAGAGGAAAGGGACGAGGCAATCAAGGAGTGGCGGTGACGGCTTCGGCGGACGGCGCGCCCAGCAGGTTGCGGAGGGCGGTGACCGGAAGCTTGAGCGCCTCCAGGGCAAGATACCCCGCTTCCGTCCGGCTCCCGGCCATGATCGGGCTGGTGCGGGTCGGCGACACGAAGGCCTGCAGGTCGACGTACCGGGCTTCGAGGCGCAGGCGAGCCATGTGAAAGGGATCGCTGACGAGCAGGACGCGGGCCACCTCCCGCGCGTGCATCCACTCCGCCACCGACCGCATAGACTCCTCCGTCGTCCGTCCGTCGGGGCGCACGATGATCGCCGAGTCGGGGAGCTGGGCCCGCAGGTACTTGTGGCCGACCGTCGCTTCACTCATGCGATCCCCGGGGCCGATGCCGCCCGTCACCACCACCATCGGTGCCAATCCTTCGCGGTAGAGCTCGAGGGCGTGATCGAGTCGCGCCTTGAGCACGGGGGAGGGTCGTCCATTGTACTGGGCCGCGCCAAGGACCACGATCGCATCGGCCGGTTCGCGCTGGTCCTGGCGGCTCACCCAGTACACCCAGAGGAAAAGCACGGCATACAAAATCGCGGCGAGCGCGACGACTCGCCCGCCCCAGCCGAGAACGCGTCTCACAGCTCGAACGATTCGCCCATCTGCGGAATCGTGACCTGGCCCACGCCCTCGTCCCGAAGCAGCTGCGCCATCGCCGCCGCGGGCGCCGTCTCGCCGTGCACCACGAAGGCCCGGCGCACCGGTCCTCCCAGGCGCTTGACCCAGGCCCGGAGCTCGGAACGGCCGGCGTGCGCGGAGAGGCCGTCGATCGACTGCACCTCCGCCCGTGCCTCGTGCATGTCGCCGTAGATCTTGACCTGCCGGGCGCCCTCCTGGATCCGGCGGCCCAGCGTGCCTTCGGCCTGGAAGCCGACGAACAGAACGCAGTTCTTCGGATCCCCGATGTGGTTGGCGAGGTGGTGAAGAATCCGTCCTCCTTCGGCCATCCCCGATGCCGCGATGATGACCGCGGGACCGTTGAGCGTGTTCAGGTGCTTGGAATCCTCCACCTTCTTGACGTATTGCAGCATCGGGAAATCGAAGATCGCGTCGGAATTGGCGAGCATCTGCTCCCGGCGATCGAAGATTTCGGGGTGCATCCGGTATACCGCCGTCGCGTCCACCGCGAGCGGGCTGTCGACGTAGATCCGGATGTCGGGAATGCGGCCCGCCTTCCGGATCTGATGCAGCGAATAGACGACTTCCTGAACCCGTCCCAGGGCAAAAGCCGGAATGAGGACCTTGCCGCCGCGCGCCGCGGTGTGACGAACGACTTCGCCGAGCCGGTCCTCGGCCGCCGCGACCGGCTCATGGTCCTTGTCTCCGTACGTGGATTCGATGATCAGGGTGTCGATCGGCCCGGTCGGGGGATCGGGATCACGAATGATGGGCAGGCCATACCGGCCGATATCCCCGGAGAAGACGATGCGCGTGTTGCCACCTTCGGTGAGGCGCAAATCAACCGTGGCGCTGCCGAGAATGTGGCCCGCTTCGGTATACTCGAACGCCAGATTCTTGCGCAGGTAGTGAATTCGCCGGTACGGAATCCCCGTGATCAGATCCTGAACCGCGATCGCGTCGGCCAGGCTGTAGAGGGGCTGGCTTTCCGGGCTGCTCTTTCCCCGGCGGGCCAGCAACGCGGCGTCACTCTCCTGGATGTGCGCGGCATCGGGCAGCATGACGGCGCAGAGGTCGCGGGTGGCCGGCGTCGCAAAGATCGGTCCGTGGAAGCCATGCCGTACCAGCAGCGGGAGCCTGCCGATGTGATCGATGTGGGCATGACTGACGACGATGGCATCGATCCGGCGGGGATCGAAAGGGAGGTTCGCATTGAGCGCGGCCGCTTCGGCCCGGTGGCCCTGGAACAGTCCGGCGTCGAGGAGTATCCGCGCCCCGGCGGCCTCGAGCAGGTGCATCGAGCCCGTGACCTGGCCCGCGGCGCCCCAAAAGGTCAACTTCGCTCCGCTCATCAGCACTGCTCCGAGTTATGTGACCTGTCACCGGTGACCTGTGACCCGTGCGGATCGGTACAGGTCACCCGTCACAGGTCACAGGTTACCACATTATCTGGTCCCGAAGATCCGGTCTCCCGCGTCACCCAGGCCGGGAAGGATATACCCCTGCTTGTTGAGCTCGCGATCGAGGGCGGTGCTGAACACCGGCACGGTCGGATGGGCGTTGAGCATCGCCTCGACTCCCTCCGGCGCGGCGACCAGGCACAGGAAGCGGACCCGCGTGGCGCCGGATTCGCGCAGCTTGGAGACGGCGGCGACCGCCGATCCCCCCGTCGCCAGCATCGGATCGAGCACGAAAAAGTCGCGATCGGTTTCGGCGGCCGGCACCTTGAAGTAGTAGCTGACGGGAAGCAGGGTCTCGTGGTCCCGGAAGAGCCCGATATGGCCCACCCGGGCCGACGGAATCAACTGGGTGATGCCCTCCACCATGCCGAGTCCCGCGCGGAGGATCGGCACGAGGGTAAGCTTCTTTCCGGACACCTTTCGCGCCGTGGTCCGCTCCAGCGGGGTCTCAATCTCCACCATTTCGGTGGCGAGGTTGCGGGTAACCTCATAGGTCATCAGCATTGCGATCTCGTTCACCAGCTGCTTAAAGTCCTTGACCGGCGTGGACTTGTCCCTGAGAATCGCCAGCTTGTGTTGGATCAGCGGGTGCTCGAGTACGGTCAGATTGGGGAAGTCGGGGGAATGCATCCGGAAAAGATGCTGGCAGCGGAGCAACTCGGCTAGTACGGCCGCGGGCCGGGATCGGAGATCCTGGCACCGGGAACCCGGCTGTCACGGGAGCGGATGGAGGATTTTCGCGGTCTGCCGGGCGGGTACCAAGTTGGTATATTCCCCGGATTCATACTGCCCCGGAGTCATGTATGCACCGTCTCGTCCTGGCGATCGGCCTCGTCGCCATCGCCATGCCCGCTGCCGCGCAACCCAATCCGTTCAAGACTCCCAAGTCCAACATCCAAGGCGGCGCCGAGGTCACTTATACGCTGACCGGGGACATAAGTGGAACGGCGGTGATGGCGTTCGACAGCGACCGCTGGGTGCGGAAGCAGACCAGCACCATGAAGATGATGGGAAAGACCACCACGACGGACACCTGGACGCTGACCACGCCGGATTCGATGTACAACGCCGATGTCACGAAGAAGCAGGGAACGGTGATGCCCAACCTGGTTCCTCTCATGGCCAAGGCGTATGATAAGCTGGACGGCACCGGCAAAAAGAACCTGCACCAGAACATGGGCGACTTGGCCTCGATGTTCACGAAGCTTGCTCCGGCCAGTTTGGGCGTCGTGGGTGAAGAGCTGGGGAAGAAGACCTACGCCGGTCAGGAATGCGAGGAACGAAAAATCGGTCCGGTCGTCATGTGCAGCATGAGTAAGGCGCCGATCGTGCTGCACTCCCAGACCAAGCTCGCCTGTTTCAACATGGAGGAGACCGCGACCGAGGTGAAGCTGGGGTCGGCATCCCCCGCCGCGTTCGCCCCGCCGGCCGGCGTGGTCTTCAGCCCCGACAAAAACGTGCCGAATGCCGACTCGGCGGCGTACGGGATCGTGAACTACCTGGCGAGCCAGGCTCTGGCCGACTCGCTGGCCAAGGCGAGAGCGGAGCTTGAGGCCGCCCAGGCCAAGGCGGGGCAGAGCGGGGGAGAAACGCCGAAGCTGACCCCCGAGCAGGAAGCGTCGATGCAGAAGGCCTGCGAAATGATGAAGAACTTCGACGTCGGGAACGTAGTCGGCAATGTCGCCAACTACGCCCTGAAGTCGGTCGCGGAACAGGCGAAGCAGGCGGCCATCAACGCGGCCAAGAACGCGGCGAAAAAGAAGATCGAGGGCATCTTCAAGAAGCCGAAGATTCCCCTGATGTAAGCGGCGCTAATCGGGGAATCCCTCGCGGGGGATTCCCCGAATCACCCGCAACGCGTTCCGGTAATAGATTTTCCTCAAGACGGGGTCGGGCAGCTCGAGGCCGTACATCTTCCAGAAAGCGTGGCGCTTCCGGTAGTAATCGAAGTACTCGTCCCCGGTCTCGAAGACGCGGAAGTAGACCGGGTACTCCTCCGCGGCATAGGTGTCCTTTCCCATCATCACCCGGTCCTGGTACTTGATCAGGAATTCCCGTGCGGCGCGCGGTTGACGGCCCAACTCGTAGAGGACCGCCCCCACCTCGGTGGTCACGTTGGGCAGCGAATCGAGCAGGCGCCCGAGCCGGCCCAGGTCCGCGCCCATCCAGTCGAGGTGGGCCGCGATGAACTGGGTCCTGGGGTGCCGCTTGAATACGCGGTGCTGCTCGGTCATCAACGAGTCGAAGGGAGGATAGCGCTCCGGGGGACGGGCCCGGCCGGGAAACTGGGTCAGCTCGAGCCAGCGCTCGTTGTATTTGTCGAGGGGCTCGAAGAACGCCGCGGGCTCGGCGGTGTGGATGAGCACGGGGATGCCCAGCTCGCCCGCCTTGCGCCACACCGGATCGAACCGGGGATCGTCGGTGCGGATCCTCCGCCCCCGAGCGTCCTTCAGGTCCATCCCCAGGTTCTTGAAGATCTTGAGGCCGACCGCGCCCGACTGCTTGACGTCCTGCTCCAGCTGGGCCGCCGCGCCGGCGCCCCAGTCCGGATCATCGATGCCGGAAAAGTTGAGGTTGGCAAAGAAGACCACCCGTCCCTTGTACCGGGAGTAGGTACGGATCCCGGCGGCCAGCGCCTGTCCCTGGCGGCCGCTCAGGTTGACCATCACCCGCATGTTGAGCGCGTCCATTTCGGCGATGAGCTTATCGAGCACCGCCGCCTGTGGGTTGAGCGACTGATGTCCATGAACATCGATGAAGGGGTACTTGGCGCGCGGCCTGGGATGGGCGGGTACGATCAGGGTGGAACGCGGGTCGTACTCCTCGATGCTCATCGTGGGGCGAGGCGACTGGGCCCGAACCCGGGGGGCAAGTACCCCGGCCGTGGCGAAGACCAACGCTGCAGATACCGGCAGGAAGCGCATGATTTTCTTGAGGTTAGAGGGTCCGCTGGTTATATTTTCGCGCCTTCGGGCTAGGTAGCTCAGTTGGTAGAGCAGCGGACTGAAAATCCGCGTGTCGGGGGTTCAATTCCCTCCCTAGCCATACGCGACCATTCTAACCATACGGTGGTTCGAGTCCAGGGAGTAGCGAAGCGCGAAGAGCGAGGAGGATGTTTCCCTTCGCTCCTCGCGTTTCGCGACTCCTGAGTCTCGCCGCTTGACGCGCCAGAGGCTGGGACGTACATATATGGTAGTACCATATATGGAGAGACCAATGCCGGAGCGGGAATGGAAGAAGGGCAGTGCCGAGCTGCTGGTCCTGTCGCTGATCGAGCACGAGCCGCATCACGGCTACGAGCTGGGCAAGCTGATCGAGTCCCGCTCGAAGGGCGTGCTCCGCTTCCATGTCGCTTCGCTCTACCCGCTGCTCTATCGGCTGGAGAACCGCGGCTGGATCGACGGCCGCTGGGTTGAGAAGGCGGGACAGCGACGGCGCCGCTATTACCGGCTCACGGTCGACGGAAAGAAGATCCTGGCCGCCCAACGGAAGACATGGACCGCGTTCGCCCAGGCCATCAATCGCATCGCGGGGGTGCAGCATGCATGACTGGCGCGAGGAGCTCCGGCGGCGGCTGGCGCCGCTCCGGTTGTCTCCGGTGCGGGAAGCCGAAGTCGTGGAGGAGCTCTCCCAGCACCTCGAGGACCGGTTCGACGACCTGGTTGCCCGCGGCATCGGCATGAGCGAAGCTCGGTGCATCGCCCTCGACGAGCTCTCCGAAAAGGAGCTCGCCGAGGGATTGACCGACGTTCTGCCCCCGGCACAGGCGGCGATACCGCCGCCCGGTGTCGGAGGTGGTGAGGGGCGGCTCGGGCAGTTCTTCCAGGATCTGCGGTTCGGCATTCGGATGCTCCGCACCCGGCCCGGCTTTACGACGGTCGCGGTCCTCACGCTGGCGCTGGGCATCGGCGCCAACACCGCCATCTTCAGCACCGTCAACGGTGTGCTGCTCAGGCCGCTGCCCTATCCCGAAGCGGACCAGCTGATCACCTTCTGGGGCACCGCGCCGGAAAAGCGCCTGCCCGAAGTCAACTACCCCGACGCGATGTTCGTCTTCTTCCATCAACGGACCCGGGTCTTCGAATCGCTGGCGGCGTATGCCGGCCGTGGCTTCAGCCTTTCCGGCGATGGGGAGCCGGAGCTCGTCCCGGGCACGACGGTGTCCCCCGATTTCTTCACCGTGATGAAGCAGGTTCCGGTGGCGGGGCGCGGCTTCCTGCCGGAGGACGGAACCGAGGGCAAGAACAACGTGGCGGTGGTGAGCCATGCGCTCTGGCAGCGCCGTTTCGGGGGAGATCGCAATTTCCTCGGCAAGTCCATCTTGGTAGGCGGCCAGCCGACCGTGGTCGTCGGCATCATGCCAAAGGGGTTCGATTTTCCGGACCGGGCCGAGCTGTGGCTGCCGCTGGTGCTCGATCCGGAGGGATTGAACAGCTGGTACCTCGACACGGTGGGCCGGCTCAAGCCCGGCCAGACGGTGGACGACGCGCACCGTGAAGTGGTCGCCATGAGCGACGAGTTCATGCTGAGCCGGCCGGCGCACTTCCCCGGCGCCAAGCCTGGGGCGAGGGCGGTGGTGCAACCCCTGCTACACAGCCTGGTGGGAGACGCGCGCACGCCGCTCCTGGTGCTCCTGGGTGCGGTGGGATTCGTGCTGCTCATCGCGTCCGCCAACATCGGCAACCTGCTCCTGGCTCGGGCGCTCGTGCGGAGCAGGGAAATGGCGCTTCGCTGCTGTCTTGGCGCCAGTACCGGCCGGCTCGCCGCACAGTTCCTGACCGAAAGCCTGGTGCTCGCGGTCTTGGGCGGCGGGGCGGGGCTCTTGCTCGCTGGGCTCGGCATCCGCGTCATCCGCGTCATCCGGGGCCTCGAAGTCGGGCCGATTCCCCGGCTCGAGGAGGTTCGGCTCGATCCGCTCGCCCTGCTGTTTACCCTTGGCGTCACCCTCACCGCCGCTGTGCTGTTCGGGGTGGCGCCGGCCATCCGTGCCTCACGGGCGGACCTGCTCGACGGACTCAGAGAAGGGGCCCGCGGCGGCACCTCCGGAGGCGCGCGCCGACTGAGCCACGGATTCGTGGTGGCGCAGTTCGCGTTGTCGCTGGTCCTGCTGATTGGCGCGGGTCTCTTGCTCCGGAGCTTCCGGCGCACGCTGGAAGTAGACCCCGGGTTCCGGCCCGACAACGTGCTGACGGCGCGTGTCCAGCTGCCGTGGCCCAAGTACGGGAACGACACGGTGGTGCGGGTGTTCCAGAGCCGCCTGCTGGAGTCGGTGCGGTCCATCCCCGGGGTGCACCAGGTGGGGCTGGCCAACCGGGTGCCGTTCAGCCGGGGCAATCCGCAGCAGAACCTGTACGTCGAGGGGCAGCCAAGTCAGCCCGGGGAGGCGGTCCCCGTCATCAACGTCCGCGGCGTCTCGACCGGCTACTTCGACGCCATCGGCACGCCGATCCTGAAAGGGCGCGGCTTCCTCACCAGCGACGACCCGAGCGCACCCCCCGTCGTCGTCGTGGACGAGACGGTGGCTCGGCAGTACTGGCCCGGCGGCGATCCCATCGGCAAGCGCATCCGCACCAGTACCGACAGCGGCGCGCCGTGGCTCACCATCGTGGGCGTGGCGCCCAACATCAAGCATGCCAGTCTGCGGGAGCGGCCCAACTTCGAGATGTACCAGCCCATCGCGCAGCGGCCCAGCTGGTCCAGCTACATCGTAATCCGCGCCGGCGGCGCTTCCGAGGGCATGGTGGCGGGACTCCGCCGCCGGGTGACCGAGCTGGACCCGACGCTGCCCGTCTCCGAAGTGCATACCATGGAAGGGGCAATGGCCGAGTCGCTCAGTGTCGCCCGGCTCACCAACCTGTTGCTCACCGGGTTCGCGGGTTTGGCACTGCTGCTGGCGGTGATCGGGATTTACGGCGTGATGTCGCTGAGCGTGAATGGACGGCTGAACGAGTTCGGCGTGCGGCTCGCGTTGGGCGCGGCGCCCCGCGACGTGATTCGTCTGGTGATGCGCCAGGGACTGATGCTGGCTCTCCTCGGGCTCGTGATCGGGCTGGCCGGCGCGCTGTGGCTCACGCGGTTCCTTGGCACCATGCTGTTCCAGGTGAGCCCGATGGATCCCGTCACCTTCGTGACCGTGGGAGGCGTGCTGACGCTGGCGGCGGCTCTGGCGTGCTACATTCCGGCGCGGCGGGCCACGCGGGCGGACCCGATTGCGGTGCTGCGGCGGGAATAGCTGGTTCGCCGCTCACTCCGCGCGCAGGGTGATGAGCGGGTCAACCCGAGTGGCGCGCCGCGCCGGCACGATCAGAGCCAGCAGTGCCACCATGCCCAGCACAAGCAACAGGGCTCCGTAGACCCTCGGCTCCGTCGGCTTGACCCCATACAGCAAGGATTCCAGCAGCCGGTTCAGGGCCAGCGCCCCGAGCAGGCCGGCGGCGAGCCCGGCAGCCGCGACGGCCAGCCCCTCGCGCACCACCATCCAGGCAATCGTGCCCGGACCGCCGCCGATTGCGATGCGAATGCCGATCTCCCGGCTCCGCTCACTTACCGAGTGTGCGATCACCCCGTAGATGCCCAGCGCGGCGAGCCCGAGCGCCAGGATCGCAAAGGCCGAGAGCAGGCCGGCGTTGAACCGGGCACGGGCCCACGATCCGGTGAGCGCTTCCGCCATCGTCCACACGTCGAAGATCGGCAGTCCGGGCTCCGCGGCGCTCATCGCCGCGCGAACCCCCGCCACGACGGCGAGCGGATCGCCTTCGGTCCGAGCCACCAGGGTGCGCCATGCGTAGGTGAACTGCAGGTACGGGGTGTAGAAGCTTGCCTGGCCTTCCGCGCGTTCGATCGATCCGTAGGGCACATCTCCCACCACTCCGATGATCTCGGCGCTCGAATCGGGACTCGAAAAGGTGCTCCCTCCGCCAAACCAGACCCGCCGGCCGATAGGGTCCTCACCGGGCCAGAACATTTGCGCCGCGGTGCGGTTGATGATGGTGACGTGCGGCGCACCGGCGCGATCGGCCGCCGTGAAGGCTCGCCCGCGGAGCACCGGAATTCCGAGGGTCCGGAAGTGGTCGGGGCCCACATAGTGACGGGTGACCGGAGGAGCCCGGCCGGGATCCGGCAGCGGACGGCCGGCAATGTAGAGGGTGCTGTTCGCGTACCGGTCGTCAAACGGGGTGCCGGCGTCGACCGACACGGAGATAATGCCGGGCACGGCGGAGACGTGTTGCAGCACGCGCTCGATCAGGGCGGGGGCGCGGTCCGCCGAATAGCGGGCGTCGGACGGCTCGATCCGGAATGTGAGGAGCCCGGCCGGCTCGAATCCGCGGTCGACCGCGACCATGCGGCGGAAACTCTCCACAATCAGGCCGGCGCCGATGCACAGCATGAGCGCCAGCGCCATTTCGCCCACGATGATGAGCCCGCGGAGCTGGGGACGCCGGAGCGAGAGTGCCCTGACCGCGCCGGGGCCGCGACCGCCCCTCAGCTCCGCGGTCAGGTCCGTCCGTGTGGCACGGAGCGCGGGCAGCAGACCGAACAGGACGGTGGTCCCGAGGGCCAGGAGCAGCGCCATTCCTAATACGGCAGGATCCAGCCGCGCGGCGGCGAACTCACCCAGCGAGCCATAGCCGCCGCGGGGACCGATGGCGCGCTCCGGTACCGCCAGCCATTTGAGGATCAGGGCCGCGAGCAGCACCCCTCCGACGCCGCCCGCGCCGGCCAGCACCACGCTCTCCGTGAGAAGCTGCCGGACCAGCCTTGGCCGGCCGACGCCGAGCGCGAGCCGGACGGCGATCTCGCGGCGCCGGGCCACCGCCCGCCCGAGCTGGAGACTGGCCAGGTTTGCCGCGGCGACCAGCAGGAGGAAGATCGCGCCGCCGAAGAGGACCAGCACCGCGCGGCGATTGACGGGGTCGATGCGCGCCTCGTCGAGCGGGACAGCGGTGGCGGCAAAAGTCGCCGGAACATCGGTGGCGCTGGGCAGTTCGGCCTGGATCCTTGCGCCGAGGACGGCCAGCTCGACCTGCGCCCCCTTCGGCGTCACCCCCTCTCGCAGCCGCGCGATCACGCTCATGAAATTCTGGTTGGTGGTGAGGTACTCCCGATAGCTGAGCGTGGGCGCCATCGCAACGGGAGTCCAGATCTCGGCCTTGCCGGTCAGTCCCTTGAATCCCTCCGGCATGACGCCCACGATGGTGAGCGGCACTCCTTCCAGGGTGATGGTCCGCCCTACGGCGGCCCGGTCGCCCGCAAACCGCCGCTGCCACAGCTCGTATCCGAGCACGACGGCGGGATGCGCGCCGGGGATCGAGTCCTCTTCGGGAAGAAAGGTTCGGCCGATCAGCGCCCGTGCGCGCAGCGTGGGGAAGTAGCCGGCCGAGACCTTCTCGCCGGCCAGCCGCTCCGGTTCGGGCCCATCGGTCAGATTGGTGCTGGCCGGGCCGAAGCTTCCAATGTCGCTGAAGACCCGCTGCTCCCGGCGCAACATCTGATAGCGTGGGAAGGACCAGCGCTGCCGCTGGGCGCGGCCGCCGTCCACCGTTCGGGTGATATAGGGCAGCATCAGGCGATCGGCCTGGGCGAACGGAGGCGGCCGGAACAGAGCGCCGTAGACCACGCTGTACACCGCGGTAGTGGCGCCGATGGCGAGCGTGAGAGTCCCCACCGCGATGGCGGCGAACAGGCGACTCCGCGCCAAGGCGCGGAGCGCAAAGCGAAGGTCCTGCAGCAGGCCGTCCATTGTGGTACTTCCTGGGATGCCGGTGGGCCCCCGAGGGTTGAGCACCGGCGGGTCCTCCGGGCTAGCGGATCAGCTCCCGGACCCGGCGCTCCAGAAAATGCCGATCGGGCTCCAGGTTCGTCAGGGCGGGCGCGCGTTGGTAGGAGGCGATAGCCTCCTGGGCCCTTTCCAGACGCCGGCAGAGATCGGCCCGGGCCGGGTGCGCCAGGCGATAGTCGCCGAGCTCGCCGCGGGCGAGGATCGTGTCAATGAGCGCCAGGCCCGCTGCCGGCCCGTCACGCATCGCAATGGCGGTGGTGCGATTGAGCTCGATCACCGGCGGGGGCTCGGCGCGCAGCAGCACGTCGTAAAGTCCGGCGATCTGGCGCCAGTCGGTATCGGTCGAGCTTCTCGCCTCGGCGTGCACGGCGGCAATGGCGGCCTGCAGCGTGTACGGCCCGAAGCGGCGCGACGAGAGGGCGCGCTCGACCAGCGCGTGGCCCTCCACGATCTGCTCGAGATTCCAGAGCGACCGGTCCTGGTCGTCCAGCAGAACGATCGCATCGTCCGATGACGTGCGCGCCGCGCATCATGCAGCAGCATGAGTGCCAGGAGACCCACGGCCTCGGGCTCGACGGCGGGAGCAACACCGTCTCCCAATCGCTCGGCGATGGTCGTGAGCGAGGCGCGCGGATTATTCGGGACGCCTGTCTCCGGCCAGCGCTCCACTGCCGCCGCAGAGGCCTCATGCCGCGCCTCCTCGGCGAGATCGAAATCGCCGAGGAGACGAATGAGGGTCGCGAGAATCCGGCGCGACTCGGTGCGATAGATCTCTTCGAGGACCCTACTGGGCATCGAACTCCATGATGGGACGCACCTCGACCGCACCCATCCGGGCCCCGGGATTCTTCGCGGCCACCTGGATGGCGTCGTTCAAATCCTTGGCCTCGATGAGGTAATATCCCCACCCGAACCGTCATCGCCGTCTGGGTGGGCTGCAGCGCCTCCCCGCCCAGGAGGTGGCCGCTCGACTTGATCCCGTCGGTAAAGGCGAAGTACTCCCCCCAGGATCGCATCGGCTTGCTCCTTCGGCGTCGTCCGGAGGGGTCCGGATTCGACAACGCGATCAGGGAGCCTCGTTCCGGCCGGCGGCAACCGTCACCTTGAACGGGAGGTCGTCGGCGCCGACGACCCGATCTTCGGCCGGGTCGATGAATAATTTCACCTCGCGGGTGTCCCTGGCGTCAATAACCCGCTCAAACCGGACCCGGCCTTCCGGACCTCCGGTGCGCACCCGGACCCGGGCCTGCGCTTTGTTGAGACGCTCGAACTCGACCACATCCTTCGTACCGTCGTCGGCACCATAGACCTCGAGCGTTCGCGCCAACAGCTGGTAGTAGTCCTCGGCATACGCGGCCAACCGGTCGCGGCGAGCCTTAAGCGCGCGAACCAGGGGCTCGCGTTCCAGCGCCAGGTATGGCGGAGGCAACGCCCCAACCGCGCGCTCGATGACCGAGTCGGACAATGCCGACTGGACCTCCCGCGCCACCCGGACGAAATCGTCCCGGCCGAGGCGATTGAGCACCCGATGGTCGATCCGGGTTGCCGACTCCGCCAATCGCTCGACAGGCGGAAGCTCGTCGGAAAACCCCACGTAGCGGGGCAGCAGCCATCGAGAGATTCGCGCGACGGCCCCATCCGTCCGCGCAAAGGACCAATCGCGGTCCTGGGGAATCGGGCGCCAGTGGGTCTGACCACTGACGCGGCGCCGGCCCCAGCGCCACTGCCGCTCGTGCCGGTCCCAGTCGCCCACCAGCATGTCGAGAAACCGGATCCGGAGGTAGTACTCGTCGTCGAAGGAGCTAGCCGGATCAACCCTGACGGAGTCGAACACCTCCTCGCCACCGATGATCCTGCTGTACCCTGCGAAGCCGGGCCGGTCGCTCTTGCGCTCGTTGGCGTTGACGCTCATCAGCCCCACCCGCCCCGCGAAGACCGTCCGATATCGCCCGAGGCTGGCTTCGTTGGGCATCACCACGGCGACAGGACGGGGAGCGGCGATTCCCAGAGCCTCCTGCAGCGCGGACACCACGACGGCCCCGAGTGGAAATTGCGCGGCCATCTGATCGTCCAGGGCGGAGAGAATCCACTTGGCGCGAATCCACCTGGGGAGCACGGGAGCCGCATTCTTAACGACAGGGCGGAAGTCGTACTCGAGACCATTTCCGCCGAGGAAGCGAAGCCCCACCGTCTGCTTGCCGCCGATGAGCTCACGGGGCGCAAGACCGCCGCCGACCTTCTCCAGATCCACTACCGGGAGGCTTACCGGGACGTTCCAGAGATGCCGGTTGAGATCGCCGGCAAAGACCCGTCGCAGCTTCCCCGCCGGATAGGTCCGGCCCGGCGTTGCCGTGACAGAATCAGCGCCTTCGAGGAGCATGCGGGGCGGAACCGCCGCGGGGGCGAACTCGATATCCTCGGGTTCCTTTTCTGCGACGATGGCCGCGGGGACGTCCTTGGTCTCCGGCTCGGTCCACCATGGCGTTCCGGGAGCCATGGTATCGGGAGAGACGGGGATGAGCTCGCGCGGCGCCTTGGACGGCCCGAGGAGCGATGCCGAGTAGACGATCTTGAACGCACTCTGGCCGCTGGCCATGCACGTGGCGATCTCCGCGTCGGTGCCGGCGCACGCCAGGAATTCTTTCTTCCCTGCCACCACGAAGAGATCGACGCCGTCGTCCTTTCGGAACACCAGCATCATGTAGCCCGGCTCGGCCTCGCCAAAGACCAGACCGGGCCCCATCTGCAGCGAGGAGACCTTGCTCCCGGCGCCGCTCACCAGGACGAAGCGGGGATCGGCGTCGTCGGCTCCGGTCAGCACCTGCAGCGAATGGTCGTGTCCGCCGGCGTAGATCAGCGGCGGCTTGTGGCTCGCCTCGAACGTTTGCCGGAGTCCCGCGAGGAGGGCATCGTAGGGAGGCGAATTGAGATCCTGCACCAGCGCCCCGGCCTGCTTCAGCACATACGCAATGCCCAGGGTGTGGTAGCCCGGCATGACCGCCCCATGGGGGCCGGCGGAGTAATAGGGATGATGGGCCACCAGGATGACTTCCCGGTCGCGCGCCCCGTTCAGCGCTTTCATGAGCCGCTCGAAGTACTGGACCCGCTGCGCCGGCGAACGCACCTGGAGAAACCAGTGGGTATCGAAGAAGGCAATGCGCACGTTGCGGCGGAGATCGCGCACGACCGGCCCCGGATCACCGGGACTGGGCAGCAGCGAGACGTAGCGGCCGGCCTTTCTGCCCGCGACGAGCTGCTCTCCCAGATTCTGGATGCGGTGGAATCCCGCTTCGCCCACCGTGTTTGCCCAATCATGGTTGCCGGTGACGAAGAGACCAACGGTGCCGTGCTTCCGGGCGGCCGGGCCTGCCACGAGATCAATCTGGCTCCACAACTGCAGGGAGTCCGCTTCGAAACTGGGGTCGTCGCGGTCATGCACGCCCTGCGGGTAGACGTTGTCGCCGAGAAAGAGGATCGACACCGCCGAATCACGTCGGAGGGCGGCCGACCACTGCTCCACCTCGGCCTGGATCGCCGGAAGTATCGGGGTCCGGTTCTTGAGTGCTGCGCCGGCGTCGCCCAGAAGGAACACCACCGCATCCACATTCTTCGGGTCGGGCACGGGAACCGGCGTCGCCTTGGGAAACTCCAGGGGACTGATGTCCAGCAGATTGGTGGCGCCGAACACACCGAACCCGAAGAGTCCCAGAATGGCCACCACACCGGCCGATGCGGTGATCAGTGGATTCCGCGGTGTACGGCGGATCCGGAGCGAAGCGAGGCAGCCCGCAACCAGGCCGATGGCGCCGCCGATGACGGCGCCCGCCCACGGCCCGGCGCTGTCGCGCCACGCGATCGATCCGAGGATGCTCCCCGCGATCACGCCGACGACGAGTCCCCCGATTCCGCAGATGGTGGCCCAGCCCACCCCATGGGATCTGCGATGATGAAGCCGGTATCCCGCCCACGCGCCCAGAGGAATCGGAATCAGATCCCAGCGAAACGCCAGCAGATCTTCCATCGCGAAGATGTACGAATTGAAGCGGGCTTCCAGGACGACCAGCGCGAGAGTGACCATGAAGCCGACCACGGCTCCGCCGAGGGTGGCAAAGCCGGTGATGACGGCGTGCACGATGCGGTAGCGGAGGCTCCGCCGGACCGATGGTGGAGGAGCGTCTGGATCGGCTACTACGCTGGCCCCCGGCTCACGTTCCGGACTCATGTCATTCCTTTCGCGCGAATACCCTTGCGCGCCCTCACCCCGGGCGTATCGTTCAACCCTCCCACCCCGGAGCGAGCTCGCGCGTGAACGCCCAGCACCCCATCGAGGTGACGGTGAACGGGACCCGCCACGCACGCGAGGTCGAGCCACGCCTGCTGCTCAGCGACTTCCTCCGGCATGATCTGGGTCTCACCGGGACCCACGTCGGGTGCGAGCACGGAGTCTGCGGTGCCTGCACCGTCCTGCTCGACGGCGAGGCGGTCCGCTCCTGCCTCATGTTCGCCGTGCAGGCCGATGGCCACGCGCTCGAGACGGTCGAAGGACTCGCCACCGGCGAGACCCTGCATCCGGTGCAGCAGGCATTTCATGAAACCCACGCCCTGCAGTGCGGGTTCTGCACGCCGGGCATCCTGATGACGCTGATTCCCTTCCTGCGTGACCACCCCGCCCCCGCCGAATCCGACATCCGCGAGATCCTGTCGGGGCACCTCTGCCGCTGCACCGGGTACGCCAATATCGTCGCCGCCGTTCAGCGCGTCGTTCGATACGTGCCGAAGACGGGTACCGCGGGGGACGCCCGGTGACACTCGGGAGCTACATGGGCCAGCGCGTGCTCCGACTGGAAGACGCCAGGCTCCTCACCGGCCGGGCACTTTTCGTGGACGATGTGGAGCTTCCGGGGATGCTCCACGTCGCCTTCCTGCGCAGCGACGATGCGCATGGCCTCATCCGGAGCATCGATGCTTCCGCCGCCCGGGAGCGCGCCGGCGTGCTCGCGGTCTATACCGCCGCCGATCTGGGCGACTACTGGCGGCCCGGTCCCCTGCTGGTGCCGCCCCCGCCGGTGCCCGGGCTCATCTTCAATGCCGCGACGCAGGTTCCGCTGGCACGCGACAAGATCCGGCACTGCGGAGAGCCGCTGGCGATGGTGGTGGCCGAGAGCCGCTACCTCGCGGAAGATGCACTGGAAGACATCCTCGTGGACGTGGAGCCGCTCCCGGCGGTGGCGGATCTCGAGGCGGCGCTGTTGCCGGACGCTCCGCTGGTTCACGAGCAGTTCGGCAGCAACCTCGCCGCGCAGGTGCACCAGCGCAAAGGCGATTACGCCTCGGCGAAGGCCGCCGCCGCCCTCGTGGTCTCCCGCCGGTTCCACTACGACCGTGGCGCCTCGGCGGCGATCGAGAACCGGGGGGTCGTCGCGTCCTGGGATGCCCGGGCAGGCGAGCTCACCGTGTGGGACACGACCCAGGCGCCGATCCCGATCCGGAATGGGCTCGCGGCGATGCTCGGTCTGGGCGAATCGCAGGTGCGAGTGATCGCCCCTTTCATCGGTGGCGGCTTCGGGCCCAAGATCATGATGTTCTACCCGGAGGAAGTGCTGATCCCCTGGGCCGCGATGCGGCTGGGCCGCCCGCTCAAGTGGATCGAGGACCGCCGGGAGAACTTCTACGCGACCACCCAGGAGCGGGGACAGATCCACGATGCCGAGCTCGCCGTCTCCAGCGATGGCACAATCATCGGCGTGTGCGACAGGTTTCTGCACGACACGGGAGCCTACGATCCCTACGGGCTCACCGTTCCGATCAACAGCCAGTGCACCCTGCTCGGGCCGTACGTCGTGCCGCACTACGACAGCGAGTTCAAAGCGGTCTTCACCAACCGGCCGATCGTCACGCCGGTGCGCGGCGCCGGCCGCCAGCACGGCGTGTTCGTGATGGAGCGGCTGCTCGACCTCGCGGCCCGCGAGCTCGGGATCGACCGGGTGGAGATCCGTCGCCGCAATTACATCCAGCCGGACGCCTTTCCCTACGACCACGAGATCCTCTTCCAGGATTTTCGCCCGCTGGTGTACGACAGCGGCAATTATCCCGCGGCGCTCGAGAAGGCGGTGGCGATGATCGGGTATGAGGAGTTCGTGCGGGAGGAACAGCCACGCCTCCGGCGCGAAGGGCGACATGTCGGCATCGGGGTGGTGTCGTACATCGAAGGCACCGGCATCGGACCATACGAAGGGGCGCGGGTGACGGTCGAGCCGAGCGGCATGGTCCGGGTTGCGACGGGTGTCGGCACCCAGGGACAGGGACACTTCACCACCTTCGCGCAGCTCGTCGCCGAACAGCTTGGCGTGGACGTCGCGAACGTCCAGGTCACCACCGGCGAC
The DNA here is from genome assembly GCA_964439025.1 of uncultured Gemmatimonas sp. GTDB lineage: Bacteria > Gemmatimonadota > Gemmatimonadetes > Gemmatimonadales > GWC2-71-9 > JABFSM01. Next base: position 106,990 of record CAYTMW010000005.1, read on the forward strand.
ACGCGGGACTTCAACTGGGGAACCGGAACCTTTGCCAGCCGGGGCGCCGTCGTGGCGGGCAGCGCCTGTCACACCGCGGCGCTCAAAGTGCGCGCGAAAGTGCTCGCGCTCGCCGCGCCGCTGCTGGGAGTGCAGGAAGACGACCTCGAGCTCAGCAGCGGACGGGTGGCAGTGCGCGGGGCGCCCGAGCGCGGCATTGGTCTCGGGGAGCTGGCGCGCAAGGCCAATCCGCTCCGCGGCGCGGTCACGCCGGGCACCGAGCCGGGTCTCGAAGCCACCGCCTATTTCGGTCCCGATCGCGGCAACGCGGCGAGCGGTGTGCACGCCATACGGGTCGAGGTCGATCCCGAAACCGCTACAGTGGAAATCACGCGATACGTCGTGGTGCACGATTGCGGCAGGGTCATCAATCCGATGGTGGTCGAAGCCCAGGTGCAGGGCGGGGTGGCCCACGGCATCGGCAACGCGTTCTACGAGCAGCTGATCTTCGACGAGAACGGCCAGCTCATGAACGCCTCCTTCATGGATTATCTCCTGCCGACCGCGCTCGACGTGCCCACGGTTGAGCTGGCCCACATCGAGACGCCCTCCCCGCTCAATCCTCTCGGCGTCAAGGGAGTGGGCGAGGCCGGAGCCATCCCCACCGGGGCGGCGTTCGCCCAGGCGGTGGAGGATGCATTGTGGGGCACCGGAGTCGAAATCACCGAGATCCCGCTGAGCCCGAGCCGGCTCCATGAGCTCATCGCGCAGGCACGTAGAGCCGCCCGATGATCGTCGAAGGCAGCCATCTTTTTCCCGGCCCCCGCGAAGTGGTCTGGGCGCTGCTGCTCGATCCCGAGGTTCTGGCCAAGACGATGCCGGGCAGCGCATCGATCATCCGGGTCAGCGACGATCGCTACGAGGGGACGATGGCGATAGGCATCGGTCCGATTTCCGCTGCCACCTTCGACGTCACCATCACGATGACGGACCGGGCCGAGCCGGAGCACTACACCATGCAGATCGAAGGGCGGGGTAAGTTCGGCTTCACCCGGGGAAAGGCGGCGGTGACGCTGGTTCCTGAGGGTACCGGCACGCTGATGCGCTACCAGGCAGATCTCGTGGTCGGCGGCAAGATCGCCGCGGTCGGCCAGCGGCTCCTCGATTCGGTGAGCAAGCTGATGTTGCGGCAGGGGCTCGAGGCCATGACGCGGGAGCTCACGCGCCGGCTCGCCGGTGGTGCGGCGTGAAGCCACCGGCCTTCGAGTACCATCGTCCCGACTCGCTCCACGATGCCCTGGCACTGTTGGGCGAGCACCCCGGGGCCAAGCCGCTCGCGGGGGGCCAGAGCCTCATCCCGGCGATGAATTTCCGGCTCGCCGAGCCGGATGTGCTCATCGATCTCAACGCCCTGGAGGAGCTCACCGGCATCGACGAAACAGCAGATGGCGGGCTCCGCATCGGCGCGATGACGCGGCACAGCGCGGTGGAGCTGAGCGCGGTGGTGGCGGTGCGCGCACCGCTGCTCGCCGCCGCGATGCCCTTCATCGCGCACTGCCAGATCCGGAATCGCGGCACCATCGGGGGAAGCCTGGCCCATGCCGACCCCGCCGCCGAGCTGCCTGCGGTCATGGTGGCGCTCGAGGCGCGGCTGGTGCTGCAAAGCACGCGCGGGGAGAGGGTCGTTCCCGCCGCGGAGTTCTTCACCGGACTCTTCGCGACCGCGCTCACGGAGGGTGAGCTGATCACGGCAATCGAGATTCCGGCGCCGCCGCCGCGCACCGGCACCGCCTTCCTCGAGCTGGCACGCCGGCACGGCGACTATGCGCTGGTCGGCGTCACCGCGGTCGTGACGCTCGACTTGGCAAGTCGCGTCGCCGGCGCGCGAATCGTCCTCTTCAGTGTCGGCGAAGGGCCGGTGCGCGCGACCCATGTGGAGCAGGCGCTCGCCGGCACGGCGGGCGACGCGGGAACCGTTCAGGCCGCGGCGGAGGCCGTGCAACGGGACATCGACCCGCCCTCCGACATCCACGCGTCGTCGGCGTATCGGCGCCAGCTCGCATCGGTGCTCACCCGGCGGGCGCTCGCTGCGGCGATCGGACGCGCGGCGGACGCCGCGCGATGAAACCCTGACCTCGTTACGGAGGCGTGAATGCGGACCTACGATCTCTCCCAGCCGCTCAATCAGGAAGTCTCCTTCTGGCCGTACTATCCGCCATTCGAGGTGAAGTACATCAAGCGCAAGGCCGAGCATGGCGTGAATGCGCAGTACATCCAGACCTCGAACCACATGGGGACCCACCTGGACGCGCCCCGGCACTTCGTGACGAACGGCCGGACGATCGACGAGATCCCGATCGAATGGCTCTGCGGCCCGGGCGTCATCGTCGATCTCCGGGACGAGATGGGCGATCTCGCGGTCTACACCCCGCAGATGATCGAGAAGCGGGTCAAGGTCAAGACCGGAGACCTCCTGATTCTCCATACCGGGTTCCACCGCTACTCCCAGTTCGGCGCCGCGCCCGACGAGGAGCGCTACATCCACATGCACCCGGGCGCGCACCCGAGCATGGTGCCGTGGCTGCTCCGCAAGGGAATCCACATCTGGGGGGTGGACTGCGTCAGCACCGACCACCCGATGAATCTTCCGATCGGGCGATTCCTCGGGAAAGGCATGCACGAACACTGGGCGCGGGTGCGGGCGGCGGCGGAAGCGAAGTTCGGTGGAAAGAAAGCGGTGGACAAGATGTTTCCCGACTCGGCCTATCAGCTGACTCACAACGCGCTGTTCCCGAAGGACTGCATGCACATCGAGAACGTCGGCGGAGAAATCGACGTGCCGGAGCTGCAGAACAAGCGGTGCATCGTCGGGTGCTTCCCGTGGAAATTCCGTGGCGGCGAAGCGGCCTTCTGCCGGGCGGTGGCGTGGCTCGGCGAGTGGCCGCGGAATCCGTAGTTCCGCGGCCAAAGACCCCGTGCCCACGCGCATTCGCTCCGGTGCGGGGACTGTGGGATCCACAGATTTCACAGACCACACAGATTGGACAGACACAGGAGAAGAGAAGGGATCCTGAGACCTACGCCATCATCGGGGCGGCAATGGATGTCCACCGGACCCTCGGGCCCGGTTTTCTCGAATTGGTTTATCGGGAAGCATTGGGATTCGAGCTGGCGTTGCGAGGCATTCCGTATGTCCGGGAGATCGAAATACCAATCCACTACAAAGGCATACCGTTGGCGGTTCGTGTATCGCGCCGATTGTGTTTATTTCAGGGATGTACTCGTGGAGTTGAAGGCTTTGAATCGCCTCACAACCATCGATGACGCGCAGGTCATCAACTACCTAGTCGCGACCAGGCTCGGCCGGGGAATCCCTTTGAACTTCGGACGCACATCCCGTCAATACAGACGATTCGCGGGCCCCACCCTCTCTGCCGCTTCTTCATCTGTGCAATCTGTGGATCCCACAGATCGGCGGCTATGACCCGACTGCCAAGCGCAATGGAAACGGCGCGACGGGTGCTCGCCGGTGAGGTCTCTCCTGTGGAGGTGGTGGAAGCCGCGCTTGCGAGAGTGGAGCGACACAACCCCGCCCTCAACGCCATCGTCACACTCAACGAGCGGGCGCTCGACGACGCCCGCGCCCTCGAGCGGCGCATCGCGAAGGGAGAAGACGTCGGCCCGCTCGCCGGCGTGCCGGTCGGCATCAAGGACGTCACCCAGGTGGCCGGACTTCGCACGACCTTCGGCTCCCAGATTTACAAGGACCACGTCCCCACCGAGGATGCGCTGGTGGTGCAGCGACTGCGCTCCGCCGGCGCCATCATCCTTGGCAAGACGAACACCCCCGAGTTTGCGGCGGGCGGCAACACCTGGAACGATGTGTTCGGGCGCACCCGGAATCCCTGGAATCCCGCGAAGAGCGCGGGCGGCTCGACCGGCGGCGGCGCGGTCGGCCTGGCGACCGGGATGATCGCGCTCGCCGAAGGTACCGATCTCGGTGGATCGCTCCGGATCCCCGCGTCGTTCTGCGGCGTCGTCGGACTCCGGCCTTGCCCCGGCCTGGTCCCGACGTATCCCTCCGATCTGGTCTGGGACACGCTGCAAGTCACCGGTCCGATGGCGCGGAACGCGGAAGATGTCGCCCTCATGTTGCAGGCGATCGCAGGACCGAGTCCGCTGGCCCCGCTTCGCCAGCCGGTGGCCGGCCGCGATTTCGTCGCGGCGGTGCGACGCGGCCCGCGACCGGGGCTCCGCGTCGCCTATTGCCCCGACATCGCGGGCATCGGCATCGAGGCGGATGTCGAATCGGTGTGCCGGAACGCCGCGGCGGGGCTCAGCTCCGCAGGGATCGCGGTCGATCTCATCGAGCTCGACCTGTCGGCGGGACGCGATGCGTTCCTGGCGCTGCGCGGCCACTGGTTCTCGGCCTGGATGTCCGAGCGTCTCGATCAGCTCGACGGCTTCGGCGTCAACGTGACAAACAATACCCGTGCCGGGATTGCTGCCTCGGGTCGCGATCTCGGCGCCGCCGAAACGGTGCGCGGAAAGATCTGGCACCGGTTCCGGGCCCTCTTCGAGCGCTACGACCACCTGCTCACCCCGACGATGGCGGTGCCGCCGTTCCCCGTCGAACAGAATTACCCGGAGACCGTCGCAGGCAAGGCGATGAAGACCTACGTTGACTGGCTCGCGCCGACGTTTGTGCTGAGCCTCACCGGACTTCCGGTGGCCTCGGTGCCCTGCGGACTCGACTCAGACGAGATGCCGGTGGGACTGCAGATTGTCGGCCGGCCCGAAGGAGAGGAGGAAGTGCTCGCGCTGGCGGGCCGTATTCAGGAGATCTATCCGATCAGTCTCACGCCCGGGACATAACCCGCCGCCGAGGCCCGCTAGAAGAGTTTGGTCACCTCCGGTTTCATCACCTTGCCCATCGCGTTTCGCGGGAGCGCAGTCACACAGCGCAGCGCACGTGGCACCTTGTAGGGGGCGAGCCGCTCGCGAGCCCAGGCCTGCATCTCCTCCAGGCTCAGCGACGCACCGGGACGGAGCTCGACCGCCACGGAGACCTTGTCACCCCACTCCACATCGGGAACGCCAACCACCGCGCATTCCCCGACCGCCGGATGCGTCCGCAACTCCTCCTCGATCTCGAGCGCGGAGACCTTGAAGCCGCCGGTCTTGAGGATGTCCACGCTGCTCCTGCCGAGGATGCGATAGGCCCCGTCTTCGATGAGCGCGGTGTCGCCAGTGCGGAACCAGCCGTCGCGGAACGCCTCGCGCGTCGCGTCGGGGCGGCGCCAGTACTCCCGGAAGACGTTGCGTCCCCGCACCTCGATCTCTCCCGGTGCGCCGGGGGCGGAAGGCATGCCCTGGTCGTCCACCAGCCGTACGGCAACACCGGGGAGCGGAATGCCCACCGACCCCGGCCGCCGTTCTCCGTGGAGGGGATTCGAGAGCGCCATGCCGATCTCGGTCATGCCGTACCGCTCGAGGAGGGTGTGGCCGCTTATTTCCCGCCACCGCTCGAGCGTCTGCACCGGGAGCGCCGCCGATCCCGACACCATGAGGCGCATCGCGCTGCACCCGGCCGACATTGCCTGGCGCGCTGGGGAATCGGCGGCCTCCCATGCGACAATCAGGCGGGAGTAGATCGTCGGCACGGCCATGAAGAGCGTGAGACGTCCGGTGGCGATTCGCGCCCAGGTTTCGCCGGCGTCGAATTTCGGCAGGATGGCGCAATTGGCTCCGGCCCAGAACGCGCAGCACACCACGTTGACGATGCCATGCACATGGTGCAGCGGCAGGACCAGGAGAATTCGGTCGTCGGCGGTCCATTCCCAGGCCTGGATCAGGGCGGTGATCTGGGCCTCGAGATTCTCGTGGGTGGTGACGACACCCTTGGGCTTTCCGGTCGTCCCGCTGGTGTACACCATCATCGCGCGGGATCGGGGCGCGACGGTGGGGAGCGGTCGGGGTGTGGCGCCGAGCGCCTCCGATGTCAGGAGAAAACGAGCGCCCGCGGACGACGCGAGAGGCGCGATGATCGGCGCCGAGCCGGGATCGGAGACGACGATCGACGCCCCGGCGTCGCGGATGACGTAATCGAGCTCGGCGGGCGGATGCGAGAGCGCCAGCGGCACCGCAATCCCGCCGGCCCGCCAGATACCCCACTGGACCGCGATGTGATCGAAGCCCGGAGGAATGAAGTAGGCGACGCGGGCTTCTTCGAGATCCTTCCGGTCCGCCAGAAGCGCGGCGGCTACCCGCGCCGATGCGTCCAGCAGGTCGTCATAGGTGTGTGAGCCGGCGACATCGACGATGGCCGGGCGCGCTCCATGCCCGCGCGCGCGCGCCACCAGGGGGAGGCTCTCCATGCCCCAAGAAACGATTCGCGCCGTCCGTGGGCAAGAGCGGGCTGGAAACCTATTCCCCTCGCAGCACAAGCGCGGGGTCGGCGCGTGTGGCCCGGCGCGCGGGGACCCAGCACGTGAGGAGCGCCACGCCGAGGAAGAGCACCGGTGAGATCGCCAGCACCACAGGGTCACCTGGGGTCACCTGGTAAAGCAACGCGGAGAGCTGGCGGGTGATGAGCCAGCCGATCTCGAGTCCTGCCGCGGCGCCGAGGCCGGAAAGCGCCGCAGCGAGCGAAGCGAAAAATTCCATGAGCCAGGCGCGAAACCGCTGCGAGCCCGTGGCGTCTCGCACCACGTCCGTCGCCGGCGCACAGCCGGCACCTCGGCCCTCGATTCCCGCGCTGCCCTGGCGTCAAGCGCGCGCAGTCAGCGGGGGCGCGACGCGAGCCAGGCGCTGAGCGGGACCAGGACGTGAAGCCCTGCGCCGAGCAGGATGCCGGCGCGGACCCCAGCGGGAGGCCACCGCAGCCGGGAGTCCCGAATGATCCGGAGCCCGAGCGGGATCCAGAGCAGGGTTCCGGTGACCAGCCCCGGGGAGTAGCTCCAGGTGAGCAGGCTCGCGACCAGATGGCCGGTGCCGTTGATCAGGACCACGGTGCCCAGCGGGAGGACGAGCCACTGCGCCGGAGCGAACAGCATCCCCACCAGGACGCACGCCGTCATTATCACGAAAAACGTTGCATTCAGACTGAGAAACACATCTTCGGTGAGGGTCAATCCGGTCCGGGCCGATGCCCAGGCGGGAAATCCGAACGAGTACTCCTCGAGGATGTGCAGGGCGAACGTGACCAGAAGGAGGATGCCCAGCTGGACCGTTCCGATGGTGCGGGGCGCGGGGAAGACGAGCATTCCCAAAGCTACTCTCTAGATTCCGCCCGATGCCGGTTCCCACGTTCCACTCCTGTTTCGCGATCACTCCGCCCGGGGTCGAGGGTCTCACCGCCGGAGAGCTCACGCTGCTCGGGATCACCCCCGGTGCCGTCGAGCCGGGCGGAGTCGGGTTCGATGCGACCGCTCGGCAGCTCTATGCGGCCAATCTCGAGCTCCGGACCGCCAGCCGCATCGTGGTCCGAATCGCCGAATTCCCGGCTCGCGCGTTTTATGAGCTGGAGCGTAAGGCAAAACGGGTACCCTGGAGTGAGTTCGTTACGCCAGGGACCCCGGTCCGGTTCCGGGTGACGAGCAGGAAATCACGACTCTACCATCTCGACGCCATCGCGGAACGACTGCAAAACTGCGTCAACGGTCAACGGTCAACGGTCAAAGGGAAAAACCTTGTTGGCGACGATCTCGAAGAGGCGGAGGGCGAGAATCCGGACCAGTTATTCAACGTCCGGGTGATCCGCGACGTCATCACCATCAGCGCCGACAGCTCCGGGGCGCTGCTGCACCGGCGGGGCTACCGGCTCGCCGGCGCCAAGGCGCCGCTGCGTGAAACGCTGGCGGCCGCGATGCTGTTGGGGGCGGGCTATCGCGAGGGCATGCCGATGGTCGACCCCTTCTGCGGATCGGGGACGCTCCCGATCGAGGCCGCGCTCATCAGCCGGAGGATCGCGCCGGGACTCCGGCGCCGGTTCGCGTTCGAGAGGTGGCCGAAGTTCGACCCCGCAGTGTGGAACGAGCTCAGGTCAGAGGCTGTCGCGCGGATCCAGGCCGAGGCCCCCGCGCCGATCATCGGCAGCGACCGGGATGCCGGTGCAATCGCCGCTGCGCGAGGGAATGCGGAGCGGGCCGGGGTCGGGATGGATGTCATATTCAAGGAGGAGGCGATTTCGGGCGTCACGCCGCCGCCCGGTCCGGGACTCCTCGCCACCAATCCACCCTACGGGATACGGATCGGCGGCGAGCAGGACCTGCGTGACCTCTTTGCCCGATTCGGTGCGCTGGTCCGGGAGCGCTGGCAGGGGTGGACGGTCGCGATGATTTCGGCCAGCGAGATGCCGGAGCGCGAGATGCGCCTGTCGTTTGCGGTACGCTGGGAATCCAACAATGGCGGCATTCCGATCCGCCTCCTCGTCAGCACCTAACACCGCACGAAAGGAATTCTCGATGCGACTCGCGTTCGCGATCCTCGCAACCGTCGCTCTGGTGCTCGCACCGTCCGGCCGCGCCGTCGCCCAGGGCGGTCCCGGCGAGGCGATCCGCCAGGTCGAAACCCGGCGATTTGCCGCCATGATGAAGGGGGATACGACCGCGTTAGGGCGGCATCTTGCCGAGGAGCTGGTCTACACCCACTCGAACGCGCTGGTCGAGACCCGGGCGGCGCACCTCGAGGCCATCGCGACGAGGCGCACGATCTACGAATCGATCGCCCCGGTGCAAATGTCCTATCGATGGTATGGAGAGACGGCGTTGGGGACGGGGATCGTCAAATCGAAGGGCTCGATCGGCGGCACCGTGTTCGACGTGACACTCCGGGTCACGACGGTGCACGTGCAGCGCGGCGGGCAGTGGCTGCTGCTCGCGTGGCAATCCACGCGCGTCCCTTAGCCCCCCTGGAGCTCGCTCCGGATACGCGTCAGGATTGCCTTCGTTTTCGCGATGCCTTCCCGCTCGCCGAGACGCTCGCCTTCATACTCGATGCCGATCCAGCCATGAAATCCGGCTCCGGTCACGATTCCGAGCATGCGGCGGAAATCGATGGTGGTTTCCTCACCGTGCGCATCGAAATCGAATGATTTGGCGCTGACCGCCTTGGCGTACGGCATCAACTCCGTGACACCCTGGTACCGGTCATAGTTCGTGAAATTGCCGAAGTCGGGAAGCGTGCCGCACCGGGGATGATTGACCAGCTTCATCACCCCCGCGAGCCATGCGCCATTCGATGATAGTCCGCCGTGGTTCTCTACAATGACGTTGATGTTGCGGGAGTCGCCGTACTCCGTGAGGGTGCGGAGGCCGTCGGCGGCGAGCTTCTGCTGCTCCTCGAAGCTCCCCTTGCTGTCCGCGTTGACCCGGATCGTGCTGCAGCCGAGGGTTGCGGCAGCATCCACCCATTTGTGGTGGTTTTCGACCGCCTTCTGCCGGAGGGCGGGGTCGGGGTCGCCGAGATCTCCCTCCGCATCGATCATGATGAGATGCTGATAGACGCCGAGGTCTTTTGAGCGGCGGTTCATCTCCGCGAGATAACCCGCGTCGGCGGCTTCGTCCTTGAAAAAGAGGTTGACGTATTCGATGGCGTCGAGATCGAATTCCTGGCGCGCCGCTTTGGCGAAGTCGAGGTGATCGAGCTGCCCGCTCCGCAACGCCTTGTGCAGCGACCACTGGGCGAGGGATATCTTGAACGGCGGTTCCACCGGCTGGGCCGCGACCGGATGGGGAAGGGATCCCGCCAGTAGCACGCCCGCGGCTGCACCAGACGCGCGACTGAAGAATTCCCGGCGGCTCACCTGGTCCGGCATGGCTCGTGTCTCCTGAGCGGGTCTCCTATTCTAGTCCGGCGGCTCACACGGCAACAGCGGAGGGCGGAGTGGCGGGGTGGCGCATCGGAGTCTGCTCCTGGTCGTTCGAGCCGCGGGATGCCGACGGGCTCGCGGAGCGCGCCTCTGCCACAGGGGTCTCCGCGGTTCAGCTGGCGCTCGATCCGATCCGGCTCGGCGTCATGGGCATCGAGGAGACGAAACGCCGTTTTCGGGAGGCGGGGCTCTCCCTCGCCTCGGGGATGATGGCGATGGAGGGCGAGGACTATTCGACCCTCGAATCGATTCGCGAAACCGGTGGGGTGGCGCCCGACGCCACCTGGCCGGCCAATCGCAAGGCGGGGAAAGCGCTCGCGAGCATCGCGGGGGAGCTGGGCATTGGACTCGTCACCTTCCATGCCGGATTCATTCCCGACAATCCACGCCACCCATGGTGGGAAGTGATGGTGGGCCGGATCCGCGAGCTCGCGGGGCTGTTCGGAGAGCGCGGGGTACAGGTGGCGCTGGAAACCGGACAGGAGAGCGCCGTCGCGCTTTCCCGGGTGCTCGATGCCCTCACGCGGGAACGCGTCGGCGTGAACTTCGATCCGGGAAACCTGATTCTCTACGGAAGTGGAGATCCCGTCCCGGCGCTTCACGTCCTGGCGCCGCGCGTCGCGCAGATCCATATCAAGGACGCCCTCCCCGCGCTCGACGAAGGAAGCTGGGGAACCGAAGTCTCGGTTGGTCGTGGAGCGGTGGACTGGGTCGCACTCCTCAGCGCGCTCCGGCAGTGTCCCGAAGTGACGACGCTCGTCATCGAGCGCGAAGCCGGGACCGACCCGGTGGGCGACATCACGGAAACCCGCCGGTTTCTGGAGTCGGTCATCGGATGAGCCCGGCCACGGGCACTCTCGGCGTAGGCATCATCGGGGCGGGGGTGATGGGCAGGACGCATGCGGCTGCCTATCTCGCCGCGGGTGCCGCGGGGCTTCCCGTGACGCTTCTCGCGGTGACGGGGGATCATGAGACCGCCGTTCCGGGAAATCCTCCGCGGGCCCCCGATGCAAGATCGCTTCTGGCGCGGAGCGACATCCACGCGGTGAGCATCTGTACCTACACGGACAGTCACGTCGAGCTGGCGCTGGCCGCGCTCACCGCCGGCAAGCACGTCCTCGTGGAAAAACCGGTGGCGCTTCGGAGCCGAGAGGTCGAGCGCCTCGCTGCCGCCGCGCGCGACGCAGGTTTGGTCTGCATGCCCGCGATGTGCATGCGCTTCTGGCCTGGGTGGCCGTGGCTTCGCGACCGGGTGCTCGCGGGATCGTTCGGCGCAGTCCTCGCCGCAGAGTTCACCCGGCTCTCGCCCCGCCCCGCGTGGGGCGTCGAGTTCTATGGCGATTCCGGGCGGTCGGGAGGTGCGCTGTTCGATCTCCACATCCACGATGTGGATTTCATCCGGTGGTGCTTCGGCGATCCGACGCTGGTCACCAGCGCCGGAAGCGGCCAGGATGTTCGCACATCATATCAGATCCCGGGCGGTCCGGCAGGGGTGTCCGCGCAGGGGGCGTGGCTGGACGATCCGGCGGCGCCTTTCACGATGCGCTACACCGTTCGCTTCGAGGAAGCGGAGGTCCGATTCGATCTTGGGGCCTCGTCGCCGCTTTCCGTGCGTTGCGGTGGGGTGAGCGACGCCGTTGCTCTCACTCCGGAGCGCGCGTACGACGCCGAAGTTCGCCACTTCGTCGAGCGCGTCCTGGGCCGGGTTGCCCGCCCGGTCGCCACCATCGAGGAAGCGGTTACGGTCACCCGCATTCTCGAGGCCGAAGAACGGAGTCTCGCGACCGCCGGCTCCGTGGCGCCGTTCTCCCCCGCACGGTAGGTTGGAGGTCTCATCTCCATGCCACGCTCGCTCGGAATCGCCCTCATCGGCCAGCAGTTCATGGGCCGGGCCCACAGTAATGCGTGGGGCCAAGTCGCCAAGTTCTTCGAGCTGCCCATCGAGCCGCGGCAGATGACCATCTGCGCCCGCGACAAGGCCACACTCGGGCCATTCGCGCTTCGCTGGGGATGGGAGCGATACGCCACCGACTGGCGGATTCTCGCCGACGATCCGGAGATCCAGCTGGTGGACGTCGCCACGCCCAATCATGTTCATGCCGAGCCGGCGATCGCCATGCTCGAGGCGGGAAAGCACGTCGCCTGCGAGAAGCCGCTGGCCGGCACCCTCCGGGATGCGCGCGCCATGAAGGAGGCCGCGCGCCGCGCGCCGGGGAAGACCTTCGTCTGGTTCAACTACCGAAGATGCCCCGCGGTTGGCCTCGCGTGGGCGCTGGTCAGGGAAGGCGCGCTGGGCAGGCTCTTTCACGTGCGCGCCCGCTATCTACAGAGCTGGGGCGGGAAAGACACACCGCTCCTCTGGCGATTCCGGAAATCCGAGGCCGGCTCCGGCGCGCACGGCGATCTCAACGCCCACATGGTCGACCTGGCTCGATTCATCAGCGGCGAGGAGATCAGCTCGATCGATGGCGCCGTGGCCCGGACGTTCATTACCGAGCGAAAGCTTCCCGGCTCCCGCCGTACGGGACGGAGCACCGTGGATGACGCGGCGCTCTTCCTCGCGACGATGCGCGGCGGCGCGCTGGCGAGCTTCGAGTGCTCCCGCGTCGCGACCGGTCATCTCAACGACAACACGATCGAGCTCAACGGTGAGCGGGGCAGCCTCCGCTTTTCCTTTGAAGACATGAATGTGCTCTGGTACTTCGACGCGACGCTTCCCAAAGGCACGCAGGGGTGGCGCCGGATCATGTGCACCACGGCGGGAGAGCATCCCTACGTCGCGAGCTGGTGGCCCGAGGCACATCTGCTCGGCTACGAGCACGGATTCGTCAACATGGCGGCGGATATCCTGCGGGTGCTGGGGCGCCGCCGCCCGGAACTTCCGCTCCCCGACTTTGCCGATGCCTATGAGACCCAGCGGGTGCTCGAAGCGGCGATGATCTCGGCCAGGGAGCACACGGCGGTCCCACTGCGAGAGGTCCGATGACGCGCCCGGTCACGCTGTTCACCGGCCAATGGGCCGACCTCCCGCTCGAGACCCTCGCCGCCAAAGCCAGGGCGTGGGGCTATGACGGTCTCGAGCTTGCTTGCTGGGGCGATCACTTCGACGTTCGCCGCGCGCTCGAGGAGCGGGGGTATGTCCGGGCGAAATGGCAGCTGCTCCGCGACCACGGGCTTTCCTGCTTCGCGATCAGCAATCACCTGGTCGGCCAGGCGGTGTGCGACCGGATCGACGCGCGGCACCGGGCCATCGTACCGGCGCACGTGTGGGGAGACGGGGATCCTGAAGGCGTGCGGCGGCGTGCGGCAGGGGAGATGATCGGCACCGCAGGTGCCGCGCGGCGGTTCTTCGACGCGGCGCCGTCGCCCGTCAAGCGACACCTCGCCCGAACGGGACGCACGGTGGTGAACGGGTTCAGTGGCTCCAGCATCTGGAGCCGGCTCTACTCCTTCCCGCCGAATCTGCCGGGCGACATCGACGCCGGATTCGCCGATTTTGCCGCGCGGTGGCGGCCGATTCTCAATGCGTTCGCGAAACTGGACGTCTTTTTCGCACTCGAGGTGCATCCCGCCGAAATCGCGTTCGACATCGCCTCCACCCGGCGCGCGCTCGCCGCGGTGAAGCACCACAAGCACTTCGGCTTCAACTTCGATCCGTCGCATTTCGGGTATCAGGGTGTGGATTATCTTGGATTTCTCCGTGAATTCGGCGCGCGGATCTTTCACGTCCACGTAAAGGATGTGTGGTGGAGCCCCGTCCCCACCGAGGCCGGGACGTTCGGTGGCCACACCGAGTTCGGCGCGGCGGGACGCAACTGGGATTTCCGGACGCCGGGCCGGGGACGCATCCGCTTCGAGGAGATCGTGCGCGGCCTGAACCAGATCGGGTATGCCGGTCCTCTCTCGGTCGAATGGGAGGATTCCCACATGGACCGCGAGCACGGCGCGGCCGAGGCTCTGGGATTCGTGCGGAAGCTCGATTTTCCGGCGGCGGGGCGGGCGTTCGATGCGGCGTTCATGCGCCGAGGCTCGAAGCGGATGGGTTAGGTTGTGCTGATCACGGACGCGAAAGTGTGGCGGAAACCAACGGGTTGACGAGATGGCCTTCCATACCGACCATAGGAATATGAAAAGACCGGCCTTGGCTTTTCTGGGATTGGTTTTGTCCGCCGCCGGCTGGAGTCCCGTGGCGCGCGAGGAGGCAGCGCGGGTCTCACCCAACGACAATCGCCGCCAGGCGGGGACGATGCGGGGCGACACCCTGGTGCTGCAGCTCATGGTCCGGACGGCGGAGTGGTATCCCGAAGCCGACAATGGGCCTCACATCATGGTCGAGGCCTTCGGGGAAGAGGGAAAAGCGCCGAGCATCCCGGCGCCGCTGATCCGGGTGCGCACCGGCACGCCGATTCGCGCCATGGTGCGGAACGCGCTCCCCGATTCCGCAATTCATGTCATCGGGCTGGGAACCCATCCGGTTCCACTCGCCGACACGGTCCACGTATCGCCGGGCGCCTCCACCGAAGTGATCTTCCGGGCCGGCGCGCCGGGGACCTACCTCTATCGCGCGGTGATCGGCAACAACCCTGACGGCCGTCCCTCGGAGCGCGAGACGGCGGCCGGCGCGTTCGTTATCGACCCCGAAACCGGTTCGCCGCCGGACCGGATCTTCGTCGTGAACGTCATCGCCGAGGAGTCCGGCTCCAAATTCCGCCAGGCAATCACCTTCAACGGCAGGTCGTGGCCATTTACCGAGCGCGTTGCGCTGACGGTGGGCGACACGGCGCGGTGGCGAATCGTGAACGGCACCGCGCGGGGCCATCCGATGCATCTGCACGGCTTCTACTTCCGTCTGGACGCCGATGGCGACGGCAGATCGAGTCGGACCATACCGCCCGAAGGGCGGCGGCTCGGTGTGACGGAGCAGCTGCAGCCCTGGGGAACCCGACTACTTACCTGGTCGCCCGATCGGCCGGGGAATTGGCTCTTCCACTGCCACCTGATGTTTCACGTGACCGCCGAAGCGCGTCTCGATCACGACGACACGCACGGCGCCGACGACCATTCCGCCGACCCCGCGAAACACATGGCGGGACTCGTGCTGGGCATTCCGGTGTCGCCACGCCCCGGCGAGTCGTACACCCGGAGCGGTCAGCCCCGCCGCCTCAACCTGTACTTTCACCAAGGGGGACGACGGGGCTCGATCCCGGTGACCTACAGCTACGTGCTGCAGCGCGGGGCGACACCGCCGGCGCCCGACTCAGTCGAGGTTCCCGGCTCGCCCATCGTAGTCACGCAAGGCACGGCGACCGACATCGTGGTACACAACCGCGCGCGCGAGGCGACGGGAGTGCACTGGCACGGTCTCGAGCTCGAGAGCTGGTCGGATGGCGTGGTCGGATGGAGCAGCCGAGGCACCGCGATGGCGCCGCCGATCGTCCCGGGGGATTCCTTCATTGCCCGCCTCACGCTCCCTCGCGCGGGAACCTTTATTTACCACACCCATCTGAACGATGTGGCACAGGTCACCGGCGGCGCCGCGGGGGCGCTGATCGTGCTCCCGCCCGGGGAGTCCTTCAATCCGGCGCGCGATCACGTCTACCTCAGTCTCTGGCATGGCCCCCCGGCGAGGAGACTCGAGCTGCCCGGGCTCCTCATCAACGGCGATTCGATGAGCTCGCCCGTGAAGGAGATCGCGGCCGGTGTGGTCCACCGGTTCCGGATCATCAACATTGGGGCGGCCGGGGTGGTGCGATACTCGCTCCGCGCCGACACCGCGCTCGTCCAGTGGCGCGCCCGGGCCAAGGACGGCGCCGATCTTCCCGAAGCGCTCCGGGTGATGCGCCCGGCGACGCAGCTCGTTTCGGTGGGTGAGACCTACGATTTCGAGTTTGTTCCTCCCCATCCAGGGGTGTACGAGTTTTTCGTGGTCTCCGTGCTGCCTCCCGGTGTGGTCAGGCCAGTCAAGCCCTGGCGCCAAACCCTCATCGTGCGGTGATCGCCGGTGCCCTTATGCCTTCGATATCTGCCGTTCCTCGGCGCGGTGGCCTGCGCAACGCCGACACCTGTCCCGCCGGTACCGGCCGACGAATTCTGGATCCGGCTCACCGGGCTCTGCGGCAAGGCATTCGAGGGGAGAGTCGTCGAAGCGCCGGCCGGTGATACCGCATTCGCCAACCGCACGCTCGTGATGCACGTCCGCGACTGCGGCGCCGACTCGATCCGGATTCCCTTTCACGTCGGGACCGACCGCTCGAGGACCTGGGTGATCACCCGATCGGAGGGCGGGCTTCGCCTGAAGCACGATCATCGGCACGCGAACGGCTCTCCCGACTCCGTCACCCAGTACGGCGGTGATGCTCGGCTGACGGGATCTCCGGGCGCCATGGAGTTTCCCGCCGATTCGTTCACCGCCGCCTTGATCCCACCGGCCCGATCCAACGTCTGGACCATCGAGGTGGATCCGGACCGACGCCGATTCAGCTACGCCCTCCGGCGGGAGGGAACCGATCGTCGATTCCGGGTGGAGTTCGATTTGAGCCGGGCAGTGCCCGCACCGCCGCCGCCGTGGGGTTCATGAGCAGAAGAGGGAGGCGCGAGGTGCGGGCCTTGGCCGCCCTCCTCCTCAGCGGCACTCTCGTGCAGTGCGCCTCCGTGGGACGGAGGGCGTCGATGATCTATATGGACGTCGCTGCCGAGCTCTCCCCCGAAAGGGTCAAGATCGAGTTCCGGCGCTCCTTTCTCGAGACCTACAAGAACCGGGTCACCATCGAGACCAACTTCACCGTCGATGCAGCAGCATCGTCGCCCAATCCGAGCGCGTTCGACGGGGATCTTCACTTCGCGGGCCGCGCGCCGGAGATCGGCTTGCGCCTGGTCGCCGAGATCAAGAATGCCGCGCTGGCCGACAGCGCAGTGGCGCTGGCGCGGCGTGCGGCCGCGACCCGCAGGCCGGTTGCACTCACCGGCGTCTGGAGGATCTGGCCGGAGCATTCCCTCGGCGCGAGCGAGCAGCAGGGCCGCCCGATTCATCCGCTGAACAGCCCCTATCCCGATCACGTGTTCGAGATCCACCCGGTCACACGGATAGGCGGCATCAATCTGATTCAGACTCTCCAGGTCCTCGACGGATATAAACCGGGGAGCGCCAAGCGGACCCTGGAGTCATATCAGGACGCCACGTGCAAGCTGACCGTCACGCCCACGACGGTCACCTTCGAAACGCCGACGTGGCTCTACAACGATGTCCATTTCGTCATGGAGATCACCGGCGCGACGCAGCTGGTCGTCGCTGACGGAAGATTCGTGACGGCCTCCGCGCGGGATACCGACGGCAATCTGCTCGTCGAAAGTCTTCGAATGGTGTTCGTCGGGGGAAGCTCGGCCGAACGCGCCGTCCGGACCCTGGCCCGAGGCGCGCGCCTGCACGTATGGGGGCTCCCCCGCCTCAATTTCGCGGAGCTGTCACGTCGAGCGGCGGAATCGGGGAAGAACCCCGCGCTGCTCGAGGGAGCGATGCCCTATGAGATCATCGTCCTCGGGATTTATTCCGACGACAAGGTGCGGCTGTGAAGATCGCGTTCATCGGCTCGCACGGCGTCGGAAAGACGACGCTCTGCTACGATCTCGCCTCCCGCCTCAAGCGGCAGGACCGCGCCGTGGACTTGGTCAAGGAGGTCGCCAGGCGATGCCCGCTGCCGATCAACCGTGATACCACGCTCTCCGCGCAGGCGTGGATTCTTCACACCCAGATTGCGGACGAGGTCGCCGCCGTCGCCCAGAACGACATCGTGATCTGCGACCGGTCCGTTCTCGACAACTACGCCTATCTTGTCAATCAGGCAGGACGTCTGCCCGCCTACGACGCGCTCGTGACCGAATGGGTCAAAACCTACGACGGCCTGTTCAAGGTGCCGATCATCGACCCGCCAACCTTCGACGGCCAGCGCGACGTCAGCCAGACCTTTCAGCGGGACATCGACGCGATCATCGATCAGCTTGTCCACGACCTGGGCGTGACCTGCCACCGGCTCGAACCCGGCGGTCGGGAGGGGTGGGTCGATTCCGTGCTCAGGGAGAGCGGGCTTCCACTGCATCCGCCCCAGATAGACCTGTTTGCCGCCCCTAGGGTGAACTGAGAACTGGCGTCGCCCTGCTCGGCATTGCTGCGAACCGCGGGACTGCCGATCTGCGCGGCAGCCTGGGGGATGGATCCGGCGATGAAGCCCAGCGCGAAGAGGAAGGCCAGGCGGCGAGTCATAGGAGGCTCCACTGGGTTGGCAATACCACCTCGCCTACCATGCGCAGGAGGGATCGCAAGACCGTCAGAAGCTCGCGGCGTGCCGGTCGCCCCCCTCGGTGTCATATTCCCTCTGTGCCCACCGACATTCCCGCTGACCTCGCCGCCGCGCTCGCCGAGCGCTACGAGCTTCGTGGATTGCTCGGCCGCGGCGGGATGGCCACCGTTTACCTGGCCAATGACCGGAAGCACCATCGCATCGTCGCGCTGAAGGTGCTCAGGTCGGAGCTCGCGGCCACGATCGGTGCCGACCGGTTCCTCAAGGAAATCCAGATCGTCGCGCAGCTCA
The DNA here is from genome assembly GCA_964439025.1 of uncultured Gemmatimonas sp. Lineage (GTDB taxonomy): Bacteria > Gemmatimonadota > Gemmatimonadetes > Gemmatimonadales > GWC2-71-9 > JABFSM01. The sequence continues at coordinate 125,425 of CAYTMW010000005.1, forward strand.
CCCATCCGCACATCCTCCCGCTGCACGACTCCGGCGAAGCCGGCGAGTTTCTCTACTACGTGATGCCCCACATCAGCGGCGGCTCGCTGCGCCAGCGGCTGCTGGAGCACGGCCCCATGGACGCGGCGCGGGCGCTCGCAATCGCGGGACCGGTTGCCGATGCGCTCACCTATGCACACGGCATGGGAATACTGCACCGGGACATCAAGCCTGAGAACATCCTGTTTTCCCAGGGTCACGCGATCGTCGGTGATTTCGGCATCGCCAAAGCGGTGAGCTCGGCCTCCGAGACGCACCTGACCCGCACCGGGCTCGCCCTGGGCACGCCGGGATACATGAGTCCTGAGCAGGCTGCGGGAATGACCGACCTCGATGTCTGCACCGATGTCTACAGCCTCGCTGTGCTGATTTACGAGATGCTGGTCGGCGAAGTCCCTGGCCGCTGGCCCACCGAGGACGCCGTGCGCGCCGGAAGATTCCTCGAGGCGCCGCCGTTGCATCGGTCCCGGCTGGCCGCCACCGGTCTGGGCATCGAAGGCGCGCTGCTGCGCGGTCTCGCTATACGCCACGATCAGCGCACCGCATCACCCGCGGTGCTTCTCGCCGCGCAGCTCGAGGCGACGAATCCCACCAGCGCGGGCGCCATGACGATCGGTGGCGTGGAGGCCCTCGGCGCCGAGGTGGGAATCGCTCCCGAGCTGGTGCGCTCCGCCGCCCGAAGGGCGTCGCGGCGGGACACCGGGTCCGTCCCCACGCCGATCCCGATCCCCGGCGACAATCGCTTCCTCGGCGGGCCGACCCGGGTGCTGATCGAGCGCATCGTCGACGGCGAGCTTCCGGACGGCGAGTTTCTCTACGTGGTGGAGGAGATCCGCCGCGCCATGGGCAACGCGGGCCATGTGACCCAGCTCGGCCGCTCCTTCACCTGGTCCATCGGGAAAACGGCGACGGGCTACGGCCGCACACTGGAAGTCAGCGTCAGCGTGCGGGCCGGCCGTACCAGGATTACGGTCGACGAGAACCTCGGCCACCTCGCGGGAGCGGTGTACGGCCCCATCGGCGGCGGCATGGGCGGCGGCGGCACGGGACTGATGGTGGGCATCATCGAAGGCGCGCTTCACATGCCCGCACTTCTGATTGCGGTGATTCCTCTCTGGCTCCTGGCCACTTACGGAACCGCACGCGCCGCCTACTCCGGCACTTCCAAGCGCCGCCGCCGGGAGCTGGCTGAGCTGGTCGACCGACTGGCAGCGGTGATCGAGGGCGAGATCGCCCACGCCTCCCCCAAACTGCCGGAGCCCCGATGAGATCGAACGTTGGCCGTCTCTCGGTCATGATGTTCCTGCAGTACGCGGTCTGGGGTGCGTGGCTCCCGCTCGCCGCGCGCTACCTCACCGCAAGCACGGCGGAAGGCGGGCTCGGCTTCACCGGGACCCAGATGGGACTGATCCTTGGCCTCGCCGGCTCGATCGGTGCCATCGCCTCGCCCTTCATCGCGGGACAGCTCGCCGACCGCCACTTCAGCACGGAAAGGTTTCTCGCGGCGCTGCTCGCCATCGGCGGGGTGATCAAGTGGATGACGGCGTCGCAGACCGGTTACGGGGCCTGGCTGCTGCTCTCCATCGCCTACAGCGTCGTGTACATGCCCACGCTGGCCCTCTCCAATTCGATGGCCTTCGCCAATCTCGACGACCGGGAACGGCAGTTTCCCAAGGTGCGGGTCTGGGGCACGATCGGATGGATTGCGGCGAGCTGGATCTTCCCCATGATTTATCTGCAGAGCGGGCTGCATTTCCAGGCGATGCCGCCGTTCCTCGTTGGACCGGAGCTTCCCAACGTCACCGCGCGTCTGGCCGATTCTCTCCGCTTCTCGGCGCTGATCTCGTGGGGATACGCGCTCTTCTGTCTCACGTTGCCGCATACGCCACCACGCAAGGACGCGGTTGAGAAGCTGGCGTTCAAGAAGGCGTTCCGGCTGCTGCGCGAGCCGTCGTTCGCCGTCCTGATCGCCATCGCGCTGCCGATCAGCGTCATTCACCAGGTGTATTTCCTTCAGACGCCGCCATTCCTTTCGCATCTCGGATTGCTGGACAGCCAGATCGGTCCGGCGATGACCATCGGGCAGTTCAGCGAGATCGTGATCATGGCGCTCCTCGGGGCCATGCTTGCGAGACTGGGATTTCGAACCGTAATCACCCTCGGCGCGGCGGCGTATTTCGTCCGCTACATGATCTGGAGCTTCACCTCGCTTCCGGTGCCGGTGCTGGTCGCCAGCCAGGTGCTGCACGGCATCTGCTACGCCTGCTTTTTCGCCTCGGCCTTCATCTACACCGACCGGGTCGCGCCGGTGGATGTTCGCCATTCGGCCCAGACGGTGTTCGGCATCATCATCCTGGGAGGAGGGCCGGTGCTGGGCGGTCTCCTCTCGGGATGGCTGGCGGACACCTACGCGCAATCCGGCGGGGTAGTCGATTATGGAGCACTGTGGCGGGTCGTGTCCTTCATCGGGCTCGCCGCGGCCATCCTGTTCTGGGTCGCCTTCCGGGAGCGGAAAGCGGCCGATACGGTGACACCCTGAGCTGTGCAAACCCTGCGAACCCGGCCGGCATCACAGTAACGTGTCCGCACTTGCCGCTGTCGCCGCCCGCCCGCATCAGTATGCCTGGGCAGCGGACCGTCCGGCGGCAATGACCGAGCTGGTCCGGCGCGCTCAGGCGGGAGATTCCGACGCGTTTGCGGCGCTCTACCGCACCCACGTGGGCAACGTCCACGCGCTGTGCCTCCGGCTCGCCGGCGACGCACTCGACGCCGCCGATCTGACCCAGGACGTATTCATCCGCGCCTGGGAATCGCTGGGATCGTTTCGGGGTGAGAGCGCGCTCGGCAGCTGGCTCTTCCGGCTTGCCGTCAACGCATTCCTGGGCAACCGGCGCGCCTCGGGACGTCGCGAGCTCCGGGTGTTCTCGGTCGCCGAGCCCGGGATGCTGGAACGGGGAGGGGAAGGGGCGTCGCCGGGGACGAAGCTGGATCTCGAACAGGCAATCGCGCGCCTTCCCAAAGGGGCCAGGATGGTTTTCGTGCTCCATGACATTGAGGGGTATCAGCATGGGGAAATCGCGGAGATGACCGGGATTGCAGCGGGGACGTCAAAGGCCCAGCTCTTCCGGGCGCGCCGCCTGCTGCGGGAGGCCTTGGAGCGATGACCTGCCAGGAGCTTCGCGCCCGGGCCGACGCATACGCACACGGCGAGCTCGATGCCCGTGACGCCGCGGCGTTCGAAGCGCATCTCGCGACCTGCTCCGCCTGTGAATCGGCGCTCCTCGCCCTGGCCGCCGCCCCCCCGGGAATCGCCGGGCTGTCGCGGTCGATCGAGCCCCCGGCCGATCTCTGGCCGGCGATTCGCGTGCGCATGGCCTCGCCGCGCGGGATACGCTCGCGGATCGTGGTGCCTCGCTGGGCCCTGGCCGCGGCCGCGGCGCTCCTCGTTGCGCTGTCGTCCGGTGTGACCGCGGCGCTCCTCACCTCCGGCGCGCCACCCGCCGTCGCCTCCCGCGACATCAGCGCGCTCGAGGCGCAGTACTCCGCGGTGAGTGAGGACCTGACCGGCGCGCTGGAGCAGGCGCGGTCCCGGCTCTCACCCGAGACGATGGCGACCATCGAGCGGAATCTCCGGATCGTCGATGCCGCCCTCGATGAGACGCGGCAGGCGCTCGCCAGGGATCCGGGCAACGCCGCCCTCGGCCAGATGGTCGTGACCGCCTGGCGGCAGAAGGTGGATCTGCTCCGGCGCGCCACCGCGCTCGGGACCGAGAGCTGATGCGATTTCTTCGCTTGTTGCCCGCGCTGCTGCTCGTGGCGCCACTCGCGGCGCAGCAGAAGATCGAACGCCGCATCGCTATCGCGTCCGATGCCTCGATCCGGATCCACAACCTGGTGGGCAGCATCCGGATCATCGGATGGGATCGCGACTCGATTGCGGTGACCGGCTCGGTTCCCCCGGGAGCGGGGTCCTTCTACATGGGGGGATCGGGACGCGGCGCCAAGCTGGGCATCGAGCGGCAGGATGAGCTCAAGGAGGGGCAGCCCGCCACACTCGAGATCCGGGTTCCGCGCAACGCGCGCCTCTGGGTGAAATCGGCGAGCGCCTCGGTGGAAGCCTCCGGTCTCACCGGCGAGCTGGAGTGCTCGTCGGTCGACGGATCCATCCGGATCGAAGGCTCGCTCCGGCTGGTGGTTGCCGAATCGATGGAAGGGAATCTCAACGTCGCCGGCGCCATGGGCGTCGTCCGCCTCAAGGGCGGCGGGGGGACGATCACGCTGCGCGGCGCGCGGGGCGACGTGCTCGCCACCACGATCGGCGGCGCCATCGTGGCCACCGATGGCGCGATCACGCGGGCGCATCTCGAGACGGTATCGGGCACCATCGCCTATGACGGGACCGTGAGTCCCCGGGGCACCCTCGACGTGGCGACCCACAGCGGCGACGTGACGCTCCGGCTCCCCGCCGATATCTCCGCGGAGTTCGATCTCGGCTCCTTCGACGGCGCGATTCTATACGGGCTGAGCGGCAAGGGCGAGGGCAAGGGCGAGGGGCCTCCGAAGCCGTTCAAAGGGAAGCCGATTTCCTTCACGACCGGCGGCGGTGAGGCCCGAGTAATCGTCCGATCTTTCAAGGGAGAGATCCGCATCCTCAAGCCGTAGTTCCCGCCATCTGCTTCGGGTATGTTTCACCCCATTCAGAACTGCATCCACAGATTACCCAGATTGCACCGATTAATTGCGCCGAACATCACATCGAGGTCGGGAACGGGCTGATCTGTGAAATCTGTGAAATCTGTGGATCCCTCTGATCGCTCCGAGAAACCGGTGGTCGAGAGTCCCGTGAACGAAGCCAGATCGTGAGTCGAACTACTCGCCTCGTCCTGCTCCTCGTGGGCGCCTCGCTCGTGGCGCTGATGATCTGGAAGACCGGCCTGGGAGTGCTCCTGGCCGGTCTCCGTTCATCGGCCTGGGTCGTCGCCGCGTTGATTCCTCTGTGGATCGTCGTCTACATGCTGAATGCGATTGCCTGGCGAATGCTCACCTCCGACGGGGGCAAGTCGCTGCCGCTCCTGGAGGCGTTCCGGATCACGCTGATCGCCTTCTCGGTCAACTACGCGACCCCGCTCATGAGCTTCGGCGGCGAGCCGCTCAAGGTCGTGGCGGCGACCCCCTGGCTCGGCCATCGTCGCGCAGTTGGCTCGGTCGTGGCCTTCCGGCTGCTTCACGCGCTCGCGCATGTCATCGGGTTTCTGGTCGCGCTGGTCCCCGCCTGGATTCTGCTGCCGCACACCCCGCTCGTCATCGGCCTCATCGCCGCCGTCGGCCTGCTGCAGGTGTTCTTCGCCGTGTTCCTGCTCTCCCGGCACCGGGAGGGAATGGCGATCCAGCTGCTGCATCTCATTCGCCGCATTCCCTTTTTGCGCCGTCTCGCGCGGGTGCTGGAGGCGCGCACCCCGGCGCTGCACGAGATCGACGAACATCTAACGGCGGTCTACACTCGCGCTCCCCGCCGCTTCTACGCCGCGTTATCGGTGGAGACCTTCGCGCGCTTTCTCACGCTGTCGGAGCACTGGGTCATCCTGTACGGCCTGGGCTTGGGGAGTGATCCGGCGCGGGCGCTGGTCATCGGGAGCTTCTCGTCGCTGGTGATCAACGCGCTCTCCTTCCTGCCGCTCGAGCTCGGCTCGAAGGAGGGAGGACTTTACCTGATCTTCAAGTGGATGGGGTTTGCGCCGGGGCTCGGACTGCAGGCGTCACTGCTGGGCCGGATTCGTGAGCTGATCACCATCGGAGTCGGGATGGGTCTGATCTGGACCGTGCGGGATGTTACCACCCCCGCTTCGCCCGCTCCTTCTTCGCCTCCGCATGACCATGATTGGCCGCCCGCCTGAGCCAATCCCTCCCGGCGAGGGGGTCCTCCCGCATGACTTTCCCCTTGAGCAGCATCATCGCGATCTGGTATTCCGCCTCAGGGTCTTCCTTTGAGGCAGCCAGATTGAACCACTTGACCGCGGCGCCTTCGTCCTTCTTGATGCCGCGGCCGGTGAGGTAGGCCACCCCCAGCTTGGACATCGAGGGCGCGTCGCCCAGCTCTTCCGCGGCCTTCGCGTACCACCGCACGGCGTCCGTGGCATTCCTCTCGAACCCTTTCCCGTCCTCGTAGCGCCGCGCCACGATGACGTAGGCCTCCTTCACGCCGAGATAGGCGGCGGTGAGGTACTTCCGCGCCGCCTTCTCTTCGCTCGCCGCTACGCCGCGCCCGCTCTCGTACCGTCGCGCCATCTCCAGCACCGCAATGACGTCGGTGCTGTCCGCCGCGAAAGTGAGATGCAGCGCCGCAGCCCGGTCATTCCGCTCGACTCCGTGTCCTTCGGAATACAGGAGACCGAGATTCCGGTGGGCGACGGCGCTGGTGTCGGCTTCGGCGGTGCAGCGCGCAAAGGCTCTCGGCCAATCGCCCGCCTGAAACGCGCTTTGACAGGTGGCGACGGCGGCAAGCGGGGGCGGGGCGACGGGTGTGCTGTCCACGGTGGCCACCGGCGCCGCCGACGGTCGCGGGCGCGGCGGCGCAGGCCGGACTGGTGCCGGCGTGCGTGTCTTGACGCCGATGTCAACCGGGGCCGTAAGGGGAGCCACCGGCACCGCCGGGGAAAGCCCGGCCCGATACGCCGCGAAGGCGCCGCCGCCGAGAATCACCAGCCATCCCGCCGCGGCGAGCCAGGGGCGCCTTCGTGTCGGGATGTTGAAAGTGGATTCCCGGCGCACGCCGCCGCCTTCCGCCGCCGTCACCATCTCCCCGCGAAGAGAGCGGGCAAAGGCGTTCATCGAGGAGAAGCGGAGCTTCGATTCCTTCCGGAGCGCCTGGTGGATCGTGGCCGACATTGCACTCGGGATGTCGGCGACCAGCCGGGAGAGTGGCGTGGGCTCCTCGAGGAGCTGCTTGACCATGACCTCGCGGACATTCTCTCCCTCGAACGGAACCCGTCCGGTGAGCATCTGGTAGCCCACCACCGCGAGCGAGTACTGGTCGCTGCGCGGATCGGGTGCGTGCTTTCCCATCGCCTGCTCGGGGCTCATGTACTGCGGCGTTCCGATCACGACGCCGGTGCCGGTGAGGGAATTCTCGAGCGACGAATCCATCGCCTTGGCGATTCCGAAATCCATCAGCAGGATGTGCTGCGTCTTGCCGTCGATCATCAGGTTTTCGGGCTTGATGTCGCGATGCACCACGCCGGCCTCGTGGGCCGTCTGCAAGGCTTCGGAGGCTTCGAGCAGAATCCGCCGCACTTCGGCCACAGGCAGGCGGCGCTCCCGGGCAAGCAGACTCTTGACCGTTTCGCCGTGGACGAGCGGCATCAGCAACCAGAGGATGCCATCCGCCTCACCGACGTCGTACACCGGGACGATGTTGGGATGATGGAGCACTGCCACCGCTTCGGCTTCGCGCCTGAAGCGCGCCACGAGCGTCTCGGTGAGGATGAGGTCGGGGCGGAGCACCTTGAGCGCGAGCTCGCGCTTGAGCCGGAGATCACGCACGGCAAAGACTTCGGCATAACCTCCGCGACCGATCAGGCGGCCCAGCTCGTAATTGGAGCCAAGCGCGGCGCGAAGTCGCTCGGGAGCGAGCTCGTAACTGATGGCGGTGATGGAAGAGGCCCGGCTGACGCCGATCAACGTATCGCTGAGGACTGGAGAGGCGGAGGGGACCCCGCAGGCGGGGCAAAATGCCGCGTCAGCCGGGATCGGATGATCGCAACTGGAGCAGGGACGGGTGGGGCTCAAGACTTACGCTTCGCCACCTCCTTTTGCGCCTCCGCATGGCCCTGCTCGGCGGCCTTCTTCACCCAGGTGAAGCCCAGGGAGTCGGATTTCGGAGTGCCTCGTCCGCGGATCATGGCCAGGCCGAGGCCGTACTGCGCGTCACGATTGCCGCGATCGGCAGCGCGCTGCAGCCAGGTGATCCCGGCCGCTTCGTCCTTGTCGATGCCTTTGCCGCGGGTGAGCCAGTCGCCGACTTTCGCCTGCGCCGCGACGGCGCCCTTTTCGGCGGCCTTGAGATACCAGATGTAGGCGTTGTTGTCGCTGCGACGCGCGACGCCCAGCCCCTGCTCGTAGCGCTCACCGAGCGCCATGAACGCCGGCTGATAGTCGGCTTCGGCCGCGGCCTTGATCTTGGCGGTGGCGTCGAGGGCGTTCTGCGGAAGGCCCTTTCCGAGGTGCAGCAGCTGGCCGAGCCGGAAGAGCGAAGGGAGATCGCCGGCGTCGGCCGCCTTGCGATACCACGTCACCGCTTCCGCGTCGTATCCGGGGATCTGGCTCCTGTCGAACAGCCCCGCGAGCAGACGCTGTGAGACGACGTTCCCCTTTTGCGCCTCATCGGAGCAGACCCTGAAGGCGGTGTCGCGGTCGTCTCCGCTGGCGGTGGCCTGACAGCTGGCGGTAGCTCTGGTTGCAGGAGCGGGCGCCGGGGGCGTTGCGGCCGTGCGCCCGCCGGGCGTGTTGGTTCCCGTCGTCTGGGTCAGGTTCCGCCGCCGGTCGGCCGCGGTCGCCGCGGCAGGGGACGGCGTCGCGGGGGCGGGTGCCGGCGCGGGCGGAGGCGTGACCGCGGTGGAGTCCGCGGTGCCGGTGGTGCCGGTGGTGCCGACGAGGGGGACCGCGGGATTGGCTGATGCGGTCGCAACGCTCGACACGGCGGTCGTGTCCGCGCCGGTCTTCGGGGTTTCCGCCGCGGGCCCATTCCGGAGGAGCGCCACCGCAATCGCTACCGCGGCAAGCCCGCCGGCGCCGGCCAGCATCAGCGGCAGGGTGCGCTGCTTCCTGGGAGGCGCGGGGGCCGTAACGGCCGCAGCGGGGGGATTCACCACGATCTCCGCCGCGGCATCGAGCGCCGCGGAAAACGCTTCGATGTCGGGGTAGCGGTCGGCGGGCTCCTTCGCCATGCCTTTCGAGACCGCCGCCATCAGCCCTTCCGGCACCTCGGGCACCAGCTCGCGCATCGAGCGCGGGGACTCCATCATCTGCTTGAAGAGGATCGCGCGGGTGTTTTCTCCCTCGAACGGCACCGACCCGGTGAGCATGTGATAGCCCACCACCGCGAGCGAATACATGTCGGTACGGTGATCGAGATGCGGATCGCCGCTGGCCTGCTCGGGGCTCATGTAGTGGGGCGTGCCGACGATCGTGCCGGTCGATGTCAGGGTGCTGTCCCCGGCGGTGTCCATCACCTTCGCGATGCCGAAGTCCATGACCAGCACCCGGCGCGACTTGCCCTCGAGCATGATGTTTTCGGGCTTGATGTCGCGATGTACGATACCGGCCTCATGCGCCGAGGCGAGCGCCCCCGCGGCCTCGAGGAGTATCCGCCGCGCTTCCTGAATCGGCCGCCGGCCGTCCCGTACCAGGAGCGCCTTGAGACTTTCTCCCTTGATGAGCGGCATCAGGATGTACATGATGCCGTCGGCTTCCCCGATGTCGTAGATGGGGACGATGTGCGGATGCCGGAGATTGGCGACGGCTTCCGCCTCGCGGCGGAACCGGGCCATCAGTGTGTCGGAGACAACGAGATCGGGACGGATGGCTTTGAGCGCGAGATCGCGCTTGAGCCACTGGTCGCGCACCTTGAAGACCTCGGCGAACCCGCCGCGCCCGACCAGCTCCTGCAGCTCGTAGTGTTTGCCCAGCGCCTCCTTGAGCTTCTTGAGCATGTCCGCCGAGGCGGTCGCCGTGGGGGCGATGCCATCGGGGATCGAGATTTCACCGGTGAGCCGGTCCATGGCCGGAGGCGTGGCCGACCCGCAGACGTAGCAAAACGCCGCGAGCTCTGGGAGCTTGGTGTTACACGACGGACACGTTCGAGTGGCGGACGACAGGGGAAAGCTCCGGGACCGGATTGTTTGAAGTTTAACAGATACCGGGTTTTGCGGTGAGGGTCAATGGCGCTTGTCCCGCCTTGGTGTCAGTGACGTAGATTGATACACCACAACAAGTTGGGTGGTTGTGACAATGATCCCAAGACGACTCTTTTGCTTCCTGCCCCTCCTCTGCTACCCACCGTTCGGGCTCGCGGCCCAGTCCCCCGATTGGCCGGCCTATGGGCGCGATCGTGGCGGGGAGCGATTCTCCCCACTCAAGGTCATCGACCGGGGCAATGTGGTCCGCCTTGCCGTGGCCTGGGAGTACACTACGGGGGAGGCAAGAATTCCGATGGAGCAGTCGGTTTCGCTCGAGACAACCCCGCTCGTCCTCGGTGGCGTGATGTATCTCAGTACACCGCTGGGACGCGTGGTGGCGCTCGATCCCGAAACGGGGAAGGAGCGCTGGGTGACCGACCTCGAGGTGAAGCCGGTCGACTTCGGCGATTTCACTACCCGCGGCGTCAGCCTTTGGACCGATTCCCGGGTGCGCCGGGGAACGCGTTGCGCGACTCGCGTGATCGTCGCCACGGTCGATGCGCGCCTGCACGCGCTGGATGCCGCGGACGGCCGCCGCTGTCCCGACTTTGCGAAGGGCGGTAGCGTCGACCTCCGTCAGGGGCTGCGCAACGCGCCCTTCGAAACCGAGGAATACGAGGTCACCTCGCCACCCGCCATCGTGAACGGGTTGATCGTCGTGGGGTCCGGTGTCGCCGACAACAACCGGACCGACGCGGCGAGCGGCGAAGTGCGCGCCTTTGACGCCCGCACCGGTCAGCTGCGCTGGAGTTGGGACCCGGTACCGCAGGATACGACCGAGCTGGCGTGGCGCACCTGGACCGGTCCCGCCGCGCACCGCACCGGCGCCGGCAACGCCTGGTCCATCATCGGCGTCGACTCGGCGCGGAACCTCGTGTTCGTGCCGACCAGCAGTCCGAGTCCCGACTACTTCGGCGGGGAGCGCCTGGGCGAGAATCGCTATGCGAACTCGATCGTGGCGCTCAACGCACGGACCGGCAAGGTCGTGTGGCACTTCCAAACAGTGCACCACGATCTCTGGGACTACGACAACGCCTCGCCGCCGGCGCTCACCACGCTGGTTCGGAGGGGGAGCCGGGTCCCGGTGATTCTCCAGGCAACCAAAACGGGCCAGCTCTTCGTGCTCGACCGGAGAAGCGGCGCGCCGGTTTTTCCGGTCGAGGAACGGGCGGTTCCCGCGAGTACGATTCCCGGCGAGCAGGCGTCGCCCACCCAGCCCTTCACGACGGTCATCGCTCCGCTCAGTCCCCACCGGTTCTCCGCCGCGGACGCGTGGGGACCCACGCCAGCCGACCAGGCGGCCTGCCGCGCCAAAATGGAAACGCTGCGCAACGAGGGGATCTTCACCCCGCCGAGTCTCGAGGGGACGCTGGTGATGCCGTCCAACATCGGTGGCGCCCACTGGGGTGGCGTCGCGGTGGATCCGGTGCGGCAGATCGCCGTCGTGCCGGTGAACAGAATTGCGGCGGCGGTGCAGCTCATTCCCCGCGAGGAATACCGCCGTCGCCGGAACGAGCCGGGGTACCGGCGCTCGGGGTCGCAGTACACCGACATGCGCGGCACGCCGTACGTCATGCGCCGGGAGCTGCTTCTCGGACCGGCGGGAGCGCCGTGCACTCCGCCCCCGTTCGGCGCGCTGGTGGCGATCGATCTCTCGACCGGAGTCCGGAAGTGGGAGGTCCCCCTCGGCACGTTCGCGCCCGACGCTCCGGCCGCTGCGCGGAGCTGGGGAAGCCCCAACCTCGGCGGCCCGATCGTCACCGCCGGCGGGCTGGTGTTCATCGCGGCCACACTCGACCAGCGCCTGCGCGCGTATGACATCGAAACGGGCGAAGAGCTCTGGAGTGCCACGCTCCCGGCCGGCGGGAAGGCGACGCCGATGACCTATCGGGGGAGAAGCGGAAAGCAGTATGTGGTGATTGCGGCGGGTGGGGACGGGGGACGGTTTGGGAAGAGCGACCGGGTGGTGGCGTTTGCGCTGGAGGCAAAGCGGCAATGAGGCAAAGAGGCAAAGAGGCAAGGTTCTTTCCTTTGCCTCCTTGCCACGTTGCCTCCGACCTCAGCGATTAAACCAGAAATTGACCTTCACCAGAAAAATGTTGTCTGAATTCGCATCGAACAACGCGTCGGCGTCGCGCCCGAGCTCAAAATTGCCGATCAGCTGACCGAAGTGGCTGCTGGTCCGGGTCCACACCAGGAAGAGCGTCGAACCAGGGCGGTACTCCCACCGCAGCACCGCATTGCCGCGCAGCGACCGGAGATTGAAATCGGGGTTGGGCTGGTTGAGGACCGCCGCCGGGCCCGCCCCATCGGGGTCGATCGCGTAGCTCTCCAGCTCGCCCTCTGCATTCCGGATCTCGGTCACCGTGCCGACCTCCTCCCCGAACACCCGGATCGCCTGGCCGCGCGGCACCACGAACTCCTTGAACCGAGTAAAGTGCACGCTGGAGATGAACGGCTGGGCGAACAGCTCGAAGGTGAGCGTGGGTGTGAAGGTCATGTTCATCCGGGTATCGAAGCCGACGGTCTTCTGCTTGAGGTCGGCGAAGAGGTAGCGCTTCCCGTAGAAGGCCGCCGCTTCCGGATCGGAGAAGGTGTTGACGTACTGCCGGGCGCCCCTGCTGTAGTTGTAGCTCGGCTCGAAGGAGACCGAGATGTTCGAGGCGGCGCGCAGATTCACCCCCCCAAAGATCCCGTAGCTCTTGTATCCCTCGTCGGTGCGGCTCAACGTGGAATTCATGTTGAAGTTGATACGCTTGCGCGAATCGGTCGCCACGAAAACCGAATAGAACATGTTGCCCGGACGCCCGACGACCGGCCCGCCGCGGGTGGCCCGGTCGTCATAGGTGTCGGTGCGGCGGATGACGAACGCATCTAACCGCCAGTAGTTGAGCAGCTGGCCGAACGCTCCGGTGTGGACCTGGGTGTCGGTGCGGTCGCCGTCGAAGTTGTACTCCCACTGGCTCCCGACGATCACGAAAAAATTCCGGTACCACTTGGTCGGCCGGGCGAGCGAGAGCGCGAGGTTCCCGTTCATCCAGGCGTAGTCGGCCCGGGTGTTGAAGGCGAGGTCGTTGGCCTCGAAGCCCGGCGTCCGCCAGTTGACCGCCGTCTCGAACAGCCACTTGCCGGCGTCTTTGGCGAGCCGGGAATAGCCGCCCATTCCGCGGAGGCGGGTGGCATCCGGATCGTACCGGTCTGAAAGGAACCCGTTGCCTCCGCCCTGCCGGTCGGGACGCTGGAAGTACCGCGCGCTCGAGAGCTGCAGCCGGTTGATCGCGGCGGCGTCGCCGGAGTTGTTGGTGAACGCCATGTTGCCGACGAAGGAGTAGGTCTGGTTCCTCCACCGGGCGCTCCAGTCGAACCCGGCCGCTTCCGAATGGGAGTTGAGCCGGGACTTGAGCAGGGGCTCATCGGTGGATCTGACGACCGAGGTCATCATCCCTCCGAATACGAGGTTGCCGCGGTTGAAGTCCTTCTTCAGCCGGCCCACAAAGTAGTTGGTGAGGGGCTCCACCTCGTGGCTGACATCCTGGCCACCGACGCGCGCCGTGGCGTGTTCGCGCGCGGTGACGGCATCAAGCACGCCGATAGTAAAGCCGTTCCTGGTGCGGCCGGTGACCTTTGCCGCGCCCAGGATGGTGGAGGCGTCCGGGCTGTCGGCATAGCTCGTCCCCTGGGGTGTGGGGCCCTGGGGTGCCCGGCCGATCCGGCGGGTGTAGAACAGCGAGAGCGATGACACGTTGCTGCAGAAATAGCAGCTGAACCCCCCGAACCCAAACGTGCCGCTGCCTTCCACGAAAAACGGACGCCGCTCAGGGAAAAAGGTCTCGAAGGCGGAGAGATTCACCACTGCGGGGTCCACTTCGACCTGCCCGAAGTCCGGGTTGATCGTCGCGTCGAGCGTGACGTTCGAGGTGAGCAGGTATTTCATATCCGCCCCGAAGCGGGTATCGGCGTCGCGCTCCTTGTAGAACGGATTGCCCGGGTCAGCCGCCGGCTGCAGCCGCTGATAGCGCCCGACGACATAGGGGAGAACCTCGAGGCGGCGGGTGGCGCTTCGGCCCGGCGCGATTCCGTCGATATGGCCGAACCGGGACGGCCCTCCCGACTCATCGGGTCCCCAGTAGGACCACATCGAGATTTCGTTCAGCCGGCTCTGGGTGCGCCAGACCTGCATACCCCAGGCCTGCACCGAATCTCGCGGGAACCGCAGCTGGGAGAACGGAATCCGGAACTCGGCGCTCCAGCCGAGGGAGTCGATCTGGGTCTTCACTTCCCAGACCGGATCCCAGGAGGGATCGGCGAATTCGGTTGCCTGTCCGGCATCCTGGCGCGAGCCCGAGGGCGCCACGCTGAATATCGTGCGCCCGATGTGATTGTGGTACGTATCGAAGATCAGCTCGATCAGATCGCTGTTGCTGGCGAACTGGTCGCGCCGCACCAGCTGGCTTCGGACTCCCGCGGCGCCCTGATCGTCGAACATTCGTGCTCCTACGTAGATCGCGTCATCATCGAAGAGCAGCTTGATCTCGGTTCGCTGCGTCGCCGCGTCTCCGGGCTTCGGCTGAGCCTGCCGAAAACCGGAGGCCGGCTCGACGGTGCTCCACGCCGGATCGTCGAGCCGACCATCGAGCGTGACGTCGGAGGTCCGGCGTCCGGCCACGACGGTCGGTGACGGGATCGCATGGGCGGCCGCTCCATGCAACGCGGTGGGCGCGCTGCTGGTCGCGCCGGTTTGGGCCAGAAGGTTCCCGGAGACGGCGAAGAGCAGCAAAGCCAGCGCAGGGGCGCGGAACGGCAACATTGTCGACCTCATCGGGGACCTGGCTTGTGTCTCGGGTCAATTGGACCTACGAGCGTTCGATGCCAAAAGTCTCGAAACCGTTGCCTGTTGCTGGGTGTTGGGGACTGGGTGCTGGGGGCTGGGGACCGGCAGGACTGAAGACTGAAGACTGCTCGACTGGAATCACACCTTCGGCGAGGTTATCTTTCACGGCTGAATAGAGTTACGGGTTCCGCCGTTCCGGGATGGTCGGCAGGTCCCATTCACTGTTGACCGTTCACCCTCCACGGTGTCTATGGGCATCATCGCCAGCGATATCCGCCGCGGCATGGCCATCATGTTCAATGGCGAGCCCTGTCGTGTGCTCGAGTTCCATCACCACACCCCGGGCAACCTCCGGGCGATGGTGCAGGCCAAGCTTCGGCGTCTCAAGACGGGAACTCAGGTCGAGCACCGCTTCCGTTCCACCGACACGGTGGAGATCGCCGCGCTGGAGACCCACGAGCTCGATTTCATGTACAAGAGCGGCGACACCTACCACTTCATGAATGCCGAGAACTACGACCAGCTCGAAGTCGACGGCGAAACCCTCGGCGAGACCGCCAAGTGGATGTCCGAGGGCATGCGGATCATCGCCGAGTTCTACCAGGGCCGGCCGATCGGCATCCAGATGCCCAGCAGCCTCACCTTCGAAGTCGCCGACACCACCCCGGTCATGAAGACCGCGACCAAGACCTCGTCCCCCAAGCCGGCCCGGCTGAGCAACGGGGTGACGGTGAACGTGCCCGAGTTCATTCAGACCGGCGAGCGGATCCGGGTGAATCCGGAGACGGGGGAGTATCTGGATAGGGCGAAGGACTAGCGATCAGAGGTCAGTGATCAGGGGTCAGGGTGGTCGTTGGGCCGGCAGAGATGCCGGCCCTGATTCTTTCCCTGACCACTGATCACTGACCCCTTGCCCTTTGAAACCTGCCGAGCGACAATCCCGTATCACCAATACCTAGACCGTCGAGGCAACACCATGCCCGGCCCCGATACCGACCTCCTCCAGGGCACCCTGGACGTGCTCATCCTCAAGACGCTCTCCTGGGGGTCGCGGCACGGATATGCCATCGCCCGTTGGCTCGAGGATTCGAGTGCCGAAGCGATCCGCATCGAAGAAGGCTCCCTCTATCCCGCGCTCTATCGCATGGAACGGAAGGGGTGGATCGAGGCCTCGTGGGGCATGTCCGAGCTCGGGCGGCGGGCCAAGTTCTACGAGCTCACCACCGCGGGACGCGCGCGACTTCGGGCGGAGATCTCCGCCTGGCGCCGGCTCAGCGGCGCGGTCGGCCGCATCCTCGAAGCGCGGGGCTAGCGGCAAATGTCCTGGCCCTTCTGGAAACCGACGCTGACCCGCGAAGTGGACGAAGAGCTGGAATTCCATGTGGAGATGCGCGCGCGCGAACTGATGTCCCGGGGCATACCGGCGTCCCAGGCGCTGGCTCTGGCGCGTCAGCGTCTCGGAGACTCCGATCAACTCCGGCGCACGCTGCGCCGGGTCGGCAAGGAAAGGGATCGCACCATGCGACGCACCGAGCGGCTCGCCGAGCTGCGGCAGGATCTCGCCTATGGATTCCGCACCCTGGCGCGAAATCCCGGCTTCACCGCTATCGCCCTTCTCACGCTCGGTGTGGGGATCGGCGCGACCACCGCGATCTTCAGCGCCGTCAATACCGTGATCCTCCGGCCGCTGGCGGTGCCGGACGTCGAGCGGGTGATGCTGATCGCCGAGTTGTATGAGGGCCGTCCGGCGGACGTCTCGGTCGGCAACTTCGTGGACTGGCAAGCCGCCAATGAGGCGCGGCCGATGTTTGCCGCCATGGGCGCGATCAACTGGCGCAACTTCACCCTCGCCGGTGAGCAACCGGAACGGGTCCTGGGCGCAGCGGTCACCGCCGACTACTTCGGCGTGATGGGTGTGTCTCCCCTTCGCGGACGGGTCTTCACCGCGGAGGAGGATCGCCCCGGCGGGGCCCGGGTCGTCGTGCTGGGAAACCGTCTCTGGCAGCGGCGCTTCGGCACCGACCCGTCTGCCGTCGGACGGGTGATCACCCTCAATGGGCTTCCGCACACGGTGCTCGGCGTGATGCCCGCCTCCTTCGATTTCACCAACGGCACCGAGGATCTCTGGGTGCCGGCGGCCTTCACCCCCGAGCAGCGGGCCCAGCACGACGAACACTATCTCACCGTCTATGGGCGGCTGCGCCCCGGATCGACGCCCGAGGCGGCGCGATCGATGCTGGCGGAGGTGCAGCGGGTCCTGAACGAGCGTTACCGGAATGCCAACGGAAACCGATCGGTACACATCGAGCCAATGATGCGGCAATTCATCGGCGACGCGCGGGGCCAGCTTCTGGTGATCCTGGGGGCCGTCGTGCTGGTGCTGCTGATCGCCTGCGCCAACGTGGCCAACCTTCTCCTCGCGCGGGGGGCGGCGCGGGGGCGCGAGCTGGCCATCCGCGCGGCGATCGGCGCGGGCAGCGCGCGTCTGGTGCGCCAGCTCCTCGCCGAGAGCGGCGCACTCGCCCTTGCGGCGGCGGTCGTGGGGATGGCGGTGGCCTGGGGGGTGATTCGCACGCTGGTCGCGGCGGCTCCGCCGGGCGTGCCGCGCATCGAGCAGGCCCGCCTCGACTTCGCCGCGCTGGGGTTCGCGGTGCTCCTGGCCCTGGGCTCGACACTGCTATTCGGCCTGGCACCGGCGCTCCGCACGGCGCGCACCGACCTGGTAGGCGCGCTTCGGACCGGCCAGGCGCGAGCGATGGGTTCGCGGCGCGACTGGTTCCGCCAGGGACTGGTGACGGCGGAGGTGGCGCTCGCGCTGGTGCTCCTGGTAGGCGCCGCCCTCCTGGTCCGAACGGCGATCCATCTGCAGCGTCTCGATCCCGGCTTCGATCCCCGCGGCGTGGTCACCGCGCGCATTGCTCTGCCGGCGGAGAGCTATGCCAGCCCCGAATCAGCGCGGCGGGCCTTCGAGACCGTTCTGGAAAACCTCGCCGCATCGCCAGGCGTTCGGAGCGCCGCGCTGTCCACCCAGGTGCCGATGGGCCCCGGCGGCGGCAGCAACGGGCTGGTCCCCGAGGGAAAGCCGCCCGGCCCCGAGAGCGCGGTGGACGCACGGATGCGCCTGGTGTCGCCGGGCTATATCGGCACCATCGGCCTCCCGCTTCGCCGCGGGCGCGACTTCTCGGGCGATGATCGGGCCGGGGCGCCCCGCGCCATGTTGGTGAACGAAGCCCTGGCGCGGGCCCTGTTTCCCGGTCAGGATCCGATCGGCAAGCGGGTGCTCTGCTGCGAGGGAGCAGCCGACGACCCGCGCTGGAAGACCATCGTGGGCGTGGTCGGAGATGCCCGCTCGCGGGGTCCCGATCAGGAGGTGGTGCCGGAGTTCTTCATGCCGATCGCCCAGGCGCCCGACGTCGCGTGGAACTGGATCGGCCGGACGATGAGTGTGGTTGCCCGCGCCGATGGAGATCCGCTGTCCCTTGCACCGGCGATGCGTGAGGCACTCCGCCGGGTGGATCCCTCGCTGCCGCTCTACCGGATCGAGACCCTGGAGTCCTCCCTGTCCAACGCCCTGGCCCCGGCGCGATTCCGCAGCGTGCTGCTGGGCTCGCTCGCCGCGATCGGGCTCCTGCTCGCCCTGGTCGGGATCTACGGCGTCATCGCGTACCTGGTCACCCGCCGGCGCGGGGAGATCGGAGTGCGAATGGCGCTCGGAGCCTCCTCCGGCGACGTGCTGCGAATGGTGGTAGGACAAGGACTCAGGCCGGTCCTTGCCGGAACCGCGCTCGGCGCACTCGGCGCTTTGGCGGCGACGCGGCTGCTCGCGACGTGGCTCCGAGGTGTGTCGCCCGGAGATCCGGTAACCTTCGCAGCGGTCGCGCTGTCGCTGATCGGTGTCGCGGCACTGGCGAGTCTGATTCCGGCCCGACGAGCGACCAAGGTGAGTGCGCTGGAGGCGATGCGGGCGGAGTAGGAGTTGGGAGGTGGGAGTTGGGGGTTGGGGTTTTGTCCCCTAATCCCCAGCTCCCACCTCCCAACCCCCTCAGACTTTCAGTACCACCCCCCGCCTCTCCAGCACCCGCAGAATTCCATACCACAGGGCCACGAACGCGACCGCGTACGCGAGTGACGCATTGCGTGGCGCGAGCCAGGAGGCAAACGCACTGCGGTAGATCGCCTGTTGCAGCGAGACCGACTCGCCACCCATCGAGACGTGGATCAGCCCCATCGTCCGCGCCATCATCCCGGATCCCACGAACGCCGTCATCGGGTTGAGTCCGTAGGTCACGAACGGCGCCACCCACTTTCTCCGGCCGCGGATATCGACCAGCCAGACCAGCGTCGCCAGCGCGACGCACGCCATCCCCGCCGTGAACAGCACGTACGAGCTGGTCCAGAGATTCTTGTTGATCGGGAAGACCCAATGCCATATCAGTCCCACGACCATTCCGACCGACCCGGCCGCGAAGATTGCATTGAGCCGGTCGGGGAGTGGCTCCGGGCCGCAAAGACGGCGTCCGGCCAGCACACCCAGCAGGCAGGTTCCGATGGCGGGCAGCGTCGAGAGGAGTCCCTCCGGATCCCAGGTCTTCGACTGCTGCCAGAGGTGTTTCCCGAAGATGCTGCGGTCGAGCCATGCCGAGAGGGTGTTTTCCGGCACATCAATCGTGGGCGACGCGACCCCGGGCGGAGCCACCAGCGTCTGCAATCCCCAGTAGACGAGGAGCAGCAGGGCGATGATCCCGGCGACATCGCGACTTGAGCGCCGCCGAGCGATGAGCGCTGCCGCGATGTAGCAGACCCCGATGCGCTGCAGCACTCCAGGGAAGCGGAGTTCGGTGATCCGGGTCGTGGGGAAGAAGGGAAACGCTTGCAGCAGAAGCCCGAAGAGAATGATGAGCGCGCCGCGCCGGAGAATCTGTGCGGTGATCGCGGCGGAGGCGGTTCCCTGCCGCTCCCGCGCGCTCAGCGAGATGTGGGTCGTGATGCCGACGATGAACACGAAAAACGGGAAGATCAGGTCGGTCGGTGTCCATCCGTGCCAGGGCGCGTGCGTGAGCGGCGGATAGATCGCCGACCAGGTGCCCGGATTGTTGACCAGCAGCATCCCGGCGATGGTCATTCCGCGGAAGGCATCGAGCGCGAGCAGCCGCTTGCTCAGGATGGTGGCCGGCGTCCCCATCGTTCCTCCTCCGGGGTATCTTCAACTTGCTGGCTCCTTGTTCAGCGGCGCATCTACGGTGAGCGAGCGCCGTCGAACCAGAACCCCCTGCTGGTCGGGCCGATTTCCGATGCCGCGAATCTCCTGTACGCGCAGGTCCCCCTGCTGCTTCGGTTTCAGCACGGCTACAGCACTGATCGTCCGGTCCGCCCTTTCCTGGTTCTGGGCCCCTATGTCTCCATCCGCATGGCCTGCACAGGTGATGTTGTCGAGGCGAAGCTGGACAATGCCAGATCGTGGACCGCCTTCGTGAGCATCGAGTACCTGCTCCGGGTCCTGTAGCGGATCCGGGCGGGTGGGGGGCCTCCACGCAGAATGTCGCCCCGCGCGCGGCCGCCCGCCAGCAGGTCTCCCGCGCCATCCGTAGATGAACAGGAGCGGCCCCGGGGACGAACCCCCACCGGGTCGCCTCGCGTCGGTCCTAAGGGGTACCATCTTTGGAACATGTTGCTGAGGCGGTCGCCACCTTTCTCTTCAAGTACTCGCCCCACCTCTTCCGGCGGGGGGATTTGTCGCTGGCGCCGGTTTTTCCGCCCGCGCTGATCGCCGCGGCTCTTACGGCCGCTATCATCCTGCTGGTAGCTTCGTTGCGCGGGGTACGGACCGCAGCTCCGGGACGGGACCGGGTGATCCTGGGTCTGCTCCGCGGCACCGCCTGCCTGGTTCTCGCCGCCTGCCTCCTTCGTCCCGTGTTGCTCCTCTCGAGCGCGGTTCCGCAGCGGAACGTCCTGGGAGTGCTCCTCGACGACTCCCGAAGCATGCGGCTGGCCGATCTCGACGGAGTATCCCGCCTGGAGGCGGTGCGCAGGGTGTTTGGAGACTCGGCGGGGTCGCTGACCCGCCGGCTCGGCGACCGATTCGTGCTCCGGTTCTTCCGTTTCGCCGCCGATGCCGGGCCGCTCGGGAACGCTTCAGGTCTGGTGGGAGCGGGCACTCGCACCAATCTCGCGGCGGCCCTCGATGCGGCGCGGCAGGAGCTTTCCGGGGTGCCGCTCGCGGGGATAGTGTTGGTGACCGATGGCGCCGACAACTCGGCGGCCGACCTGACGGCATCGCTCCTGGCGCTCAAGGGGCGGAAGGTACCGGTCTATACTGTCGGGATCGGGCGCGAGCGTTTCGCCAGGGACCTCGCCATCGAGCGGGTCTCCCTCCCGGCCAGCGCGCTGGCGGGAGCCGGCATTCTCGCCGAAGTCGTGATCCGGGTCCGGGGCCTGGGTGGCAGCTCGGTGACGGTCACCGCGGAAGACGAGGGCCGGATCGTCGTCGAGCGCGAAATCGCAGCACCGGAAACCGGCGACGTGGCGCGGACCAGGCTCCGTCTCCCTCCGATGACCGAGGGCCCCCACCGCCTCACCTTCCGGGTGCGCCCCGCCGCGGGAGAGATCGTCACCGAGAACAACGAGTCCCGCTCGGTGCTCCGCGTCCGTCCCGGGCCCGAGCGCATCCTCTATCTCGAAGGGGAGCCCCGCCCGGAGTTCGCGTTTCTCCGCCGAGCGGTCGCGGGAGACAGCGGGCTCTCGCTGGTCTCCATGCTCCGGAGCGCCAAGGGAAAATTTCTCCGGCTTGGCGTGCAGGACAGCATGGAGCTGGTGGGCGGGTTCCCCACGCGGCGAGAGGATCTATTTCGCTACCGCGCGCTGGTCCTCGGGAGTATCGAGGCGTCCTTCTTCACCGGAGATCAGCTTCGAATGCTAGCGGATTTCGTGAGTCGTCGGGGAGGCGGGCTGATTGCGCTCGGAGGACGGGCCGCGCTCGCCGAAGGCGGATTTGCCGGGACCCCGCTGGCGGATGTGCTGCCGGTCAACCTCGACGCGCCCACTCCCGCGGCCACCGGGCTCGCGCCTGCGGAGCTCACGATTCACGCCACGGCAGCGGGCCGGCTGCACCCCGCGCTCCAGCTCGGCGCCACCGAGGTCGCCGCGGCGCGCTGGGATTCACTTCCGCCGCTTACCTCGGTCAACCGGCTCGGATCGCTCAAGCCCGGCGCGACGGCGCTCCTCACCGGCCGGGCGCCCGGGGGCAGCGACGTGCCGGTGCTCGCGGTGCAGCGCTTCGGCCGCGGCACCGCCGCCGTCTTCGGCGTGCAGGACACCTGGCTCTGGCAGATGCATGCGAACATCTCGCTCGAGGATCAGACCCACGAGGCATTGTGGCGCCAGGTGTTGCGATGGTCGCTCGATGAAGTGCCCGACCGGGTGGAGCTGAGCGCGAGTCCGAGCCGCGTCGCCCCCGGCGAACCAGTGGTGCTGCGCGCCCGTGTCGCGGATGAAGCCTATCTCGAGACCAACGACGCCCAAGTCACCGCGCGGGTCACCACGCCGGCGGGGCGTCTGGTGGAAGTGCCTCTGGCGTGGACGCTCAAGGAAGACGGCGCGTACGAGGGGCGCTTCGTCGCGGAAGAGATGGGCATGTACCGGATCGATGGAGAAGCGCGCCGCGGAACCGATACCACCCGCGCCTCCTCGGCCGCGCTGCTGGTGGACGACTACGGCGCCGATGTCGAGCAGGCCGAGCTGCGCTCCCCGCTGCTCCGGCGCATCGCGACCGAAACGGGCGGACGGTATTACCCGCTTGCCGACGCCGATCGTCTCGTCGAGGACGTGGTCTTCACCGACAGCGGGGTGACGGTGCGCGAATCGCGGGACCTGTGGGATATGCCGATCGTCTTCCTCGTCCTGGTGGGACTCCTGGGCGGCGAATGGGGATACCGCCGGTGGCGGGGACTCGCATGAGCCGCCTCCTCGCCACGTTCCTCGCCGGGCTCGCGCTCTCGGCCGTTCCTGCGCCCGCACCACAGGGCGGCAACACCCACGTCCTGCTGGTGACGGGACTCTCCGGCGAGCCGCGATTTGCCCGGGCCTTCGATTCCGCGGCGGCGCTGGTGTACGATGCCGCGAAGGGACGCTGGGGCGCCACCGATTCCAGCCTGGTATACCTGGGCGAGGATCCGGCCCGCGATCCCGCCCGTATCCAGGCCCGCGCCTCCCGCGAGAACGTCTCGGCCCGCTTCGCAACGCTCACGCGTCGCTCGGCGGCCGGCGATCTGGTTTTCGTTCTGCTGGTCGGCCATGGGAGCGGGGAAGGACCGCAGTCGCGATTCAATTTGCCCGGTCCCGATGTCACCGCCGCCGACCTTGCCGGATGGCTTCGCGCGCTGGACGGGCGCACGGTGGTCCTGGTGAATGCCTCCAGCGCGAGCGGGGACTTCCTCTCCGCGCTTTCCGGCCCGGGCAGAGTCATCATCACGGCGACTAAGAGCGCAATGCAGCGGAACGAAACCACATTCGCGGGACATTTTTCCCGGGCCCTGACCTCGGATGCCGCCGATGGCGACAAGGACGGCCGGATTTCGCTGCTCGAGGCGTTCACCTGGACCAAGGGCGAAGTGGCCCGCGGATACGAGCGACGGAATCTCCTCGCGACCGAGCAGCCGCAGCTCACCGATTCGGTGCTGGCCCGCACGATTGCGTTCGGCACCGCCGCGGCCCCTTCCGATCCCCGCATCGCCACGCTCTGGGCCGAGCGCCGGGCGCTGGAGGGACAAGTGGATGCGCTCCGGCGCCGGAAGGGAATCATGGATTCGACCGCGTATGAGCGGGAGCTCGAGCGGCTGCTGCTCGAGATCGCGACCAGGACCGTTGCGATCCGCGCAGTGGGAGCGCCGAAGCCATGAGAGCGGCAACTCGCACCGCCGTCCTGGGTCTCCTCGTGGGACTCGCGTGCGCCGGCCTCTCCTCGCAGGATGGCGGCTCGCCGGCAGCGCGCGTGCGCGCGCTGGCCGAGGGGGGGCGGCTTGCGGAGGCGGAGACGGCGGCGCGCGCCGGAGGGGTCGCGCTCGCGGTGCCGCTCGGCGAGGTCCTGGTGCTGCGGGGGCGGCTCGCTGCCGCCGATTCGGCGTTCACCGCCGCGGTGCGCGCGGGCTCAGGGGACCGACGGACGGCGGAAGCCGCGCTCGCCGAGCTGTCCGCGCGACGCGGCGATGCGGCCTCCGCCGAGCGGCGGGCCGATGCGTTGATCGCCGCGTATGAGCGGGACGGCTCCACCTGGAGCGCCGAGGATCACGCGGCGGCGGGCCGCGCGTACGTCGTGCTCGGCGCCGGCGATCCGCAGGCGTTCAAGGCGGCGCTCCGCGCCTTCGATGTCGCCGTCGCCCTCGATTCAACCGCGGTCGAGCCGCGGATTCGGCTCGGGGATCTCTTCCTCGGCAAGTACAACGCGCCAGACGCGCGGGCGAGTTATCGCGACGCGCTCAAGGTCGCTCCCAACCACCCGCGCGCCCTGCTCGGGCTGGCGCGGGTGCTTTCGTTTGAGGGAAATCCGGAAACGACCGCCGCGGTGCGCGCGAGCCTCGTCGCCAACGCGGCGCTGGTGCCCGCGCACGTCCTGCTCGGCCGGCTCTACCTCGACGCCGAGGAATACGACTCCTCATCGGCCGCGGCGGCGCGCGCCCTCGCGGTGGATTCTACGTCGATCGAAGCCTGGGCGCTGCTGGGCGCGACCGCCTTCCTCAGCGGGGATTCGGCGGGATTCTCCCGCGCGCGCGCGCAGGCTTCCGCCGTGCATCCGAGGCCCGCGCTCTTCTACAGCGAGATCGCCGAAGCGGCCGCCCGCCACCGGCGCTATGCCGACGCCGCGCGGCTGGGCCGGGAGGGGGTCGCGCTCGATTCGACGGTGCCGCCCGCGCTCGGCGTGTTAGGGATCAACCAGCTCCGGCTCGGGGACATCGAGGGGGGCCGCGCGCTTCTGGAGCGGGCGTTCGCCAGGGACCCCTATCACGTCTGGTACAAGAACACCCTCGACCTGCTCGACGAGCTCCGGACCTTCAAGACCATCGAGACCCGGCGGTTCCGGATTGTGGCGCCCGCCGCGGAGGCCGACCTGCTGGCGATGTATCTCGGCCCGCTGCTCGAGGAAGCCTACGACTCCCTCGCGGCGCGGTACGAGTACCGGCCGCCGACGCCGGTACGGATCGAGCTCTACCGCCGCCATGCGGACTTCTCGGTGCGGACCGTCGGGCTCACCGGACTCGGCGCCCTGGGCGTGAGCTTCGGCACCGTCCTGGTGATGGACGCTCCCTCCGCCCGCGACCCGGGCACGTTCAATTTCGGCACCACCGCGTGGCACGAGCTGGCGCACACGTTCACCCTCGGCCTGTCGGCGCACAGAGTCCCCCGATGGTTTTCCGAGGGGCTCTCGGTGCTGGAGGAGCGGCGGGCTCGTCCCGGTTGGGGCGCCGACCCCTCGGTCGAGTTCCTGGGCGCGTTCAAATCGGGCAAGCTATTGCCGGTGACCCGTCTCAACGAGGGATTCGTCCGCCCGTCGCACCGCGACGAGCTCGGGTTCAGCTACTATCAGGCCTCGCTGCTCTGCGAGATGATCGAGCAGCAATGGGGCCGCACGGCGCTGGTGGCGATGCTCCACGGCTACCGCGACGGCCTCGCGACGCCCGCGGTGTTCGACAAGGTCCTCGGCCTCACCCCCGACGCGCTCAACGCCCGGTTCGCGGCGTTCGTGCGGCAGAAATTCGCGACGCCACTCGCCGCGATCGCCCCATGGAACGGCACCGGTCCTGGGGCAGGGGAGTTCGTGAACGCGATCCGCGCCGCGGAGGCGCTCGAAGAGGCGGGCAAGCCCGACGAAGCCCGGGTCGCGCTGGAGCGCGCCGAGAAAATGTTTCCCGAGTACGCCGGCGAGAGCGCTCCGGCGCTCGCGCTGGCGCGGCTGCACCTCACCCGCGGCGAGCGCGCCGCAGCCATCGCCGCGCTCGCGCGGCACAACGCGCTCGACGAATCGGCGCTGGCCTCGAATATCGAGGAAGCGCGCCTTCGCCAGGAGATGGGAGATGTGGCGGGGGCCGGCGCCGTGCTCAGCCGGATCAACTGGATCGCACCCTACGATGCCGGCGTGCACACCCGGCTGGCGGAGCTGCTCGATCAGACCGGCAATGTGGCGCGGGCGCTCCAGGAGCGCCGGGCGGCCGTCGCCGCCGGCCCCGCCGACCCGCTCGAAGCTCGTTACCAGCTCGCGCGCGCGATGGCGCGCGCCGGCGACGCCACCGGGGCCCGGCGCGAGATCCTCGCCGTGCTCGAAGCGGCGCCCGCGTTCGAGAAGGCCCAGGCGCTGCTACTCGAATTGCGGGCGAAGAGCCCCGAGGAGAGGGACCGATGAGCCGATGGACCCGTGGCGCTTGCGCGCTCCTCTGCCTCGCGGCACTGCTGGCGGCGTCAATGCTGGCCGCCCAGCGATTCGGGAGGTGCAATGGGTGTGAGGCACTCGAGGCGCCGCCCAATCCGCCGTACGACGGGCGGTTCACCTACGCCCGCATCAAGTTCAACATGTTCGGCCAGGAATACCGCGGGCGGTCCAACGACATCAAGTGGGGGCACGACTATCCCGATGCCGACCGGCATTTCCCGCTGATCGTGCAGGAGGTGACCACCACGCAGGTGCGGACCGACGGGAGCGTGATTGTCGCGCTGGACGATCCCGATCTCTTCAAATATCCCTTCGCGTACCTCTGTGAAGTGGGCTTCTGGATTCCGAGCGACGCGGAAGCGGCGGGGCTCCGGAACTACCTGCTCAAGGGCGGATTTCTGCTGGTCGACGATTTTGCAGGACAGTACATGTTCAATTTCGAGGCCCAGCTGCGCAAGGTACTGCCCGAGGCGCGGCTGCTCCCGATGACCGCCGACCATCCGATCTGGGATTCCTTCTACCGCATCAACGCGATGGAGTACTTCGGGGTGGCGGGCACCTTCAACGGGCTCGAGGCGCAGTTCTTCGGAATCTTCGAGGAGAACAACCCGAAGAAACGGCTGATGGCGATCGTGAACTACAACTTCGATGTCAGCGAATTCTGGGAGTATTCCAACGAGGGGATATTTCCTATCGATCTGACCAACGAAGCCTACAAGCTCGGCGTGAACTACCTCATGTACGCTCTTTCCCACTGATCCGAAAGGACGCTGCGTGACGCTCGCTCCTCCGTCCCCGGGCCTCGATCACCTCGACGATGCGGTGCTCGCCGAGCGGCTCTCTGCCGCGCGCGCGCGCGTGCAGGCCGAGCTCTCCAAGACCATCATCGGCCAGGAAGCCGTCATCGAGCAGACGCTGGTCGCGCTGCTCGCCGGAGGCAACTGCCTCCTGGTCGGCGTCCCCGGTCTGGCCAAGACCCTTCTCGTCCACTCCCTGGCCCAGGCGCTGGATTTGCGCTTCTCACGCATCCAGTTCACCCCGGACCTGATGCCGTCGGACGTCACCGGCACCGACGTGATCCAGGACGACCCGGTGAGCGGACAGCGCAAGCTCGTGTTCATGAAGGGGCCGGTGTTCGCGAACGTCGTCCTCGCCGACGAGATCAACCGGACGCCCCCCAAGACCCAGGCGGCGCTGCTGGAGGCGATGCAGGAGCACCGGGTGACGGTGCAGGGGAAGACCTGGGAGCTCGAGCCCCCATTTTTCGTCTTCGCCACGCAGAATCCGATCGAGCTGGAAGGCACCTATCCGCTGCCTGAAGCGCAGCTCGACCGGTTCATGCTCATGACGATCATGGACCATCTGCCCGAGGCGCAAGAGATGGATGTGGTGCGGGCGACCACCACCGCGCCCGCCGAGGTGATCCGGCCGGTGATGTCGCGCGAGGAAATTCTCGCGTTCCAACGGCTGGTGCGGAGGGTGCCGGTGGCCGATCCGGTCACCGCCTATGCGGTGCGCATGGTGCGGCTCTCCCGGCCCGGGGAACCCGGTGCGCCCGATTTCATCCGGCAGTACGTGTCGTATGGGGCGAGCGTGCGCGCGGCGCAGGCGCTGGTGCTCGGCGGCAAGGCGCGCGCACTGTTGCAGGGGCGGGCTCATGTGAGCTTCGATGACATCAAGGCGCTGGCCCCCGCCGTCTTCCGGCACCGCATCCTGCTCAACTTCCAGGCGCAGTCTGAGCGGGTGACCACCAACCAGCTCGCCGAGCGGCTCATCGCGGTCGTCCCGGTGCCGCGCTCCGGGTTGTAGCGGATGACCGCCCCCGCCACCTATCTCGACCCCGTGCTGCTGGCGCGGATCGGCGACCTCGCGCTCCTCGCGCGCATGGTGGTGGACGGCTTCATGCATGGCATGCACCGCTCCCGCCGGATCGGCCTCTCGCTCGATTTTGCCGAGCACCGCGCCTATCAGCCGGGCGACGACATCCGGCGCATCGACTGGCGCGTGTACGGCCGCACCGACCGGTTCTACGTCAAGGAATACGACGCCGACACCAACGCCGCGGTCACCTTTGCGCTCGATGCATCGGCGTCGATGGATTTCGGCAGCGGGCCGGTCACGAAGTTCCAGTATGGGCGGATGCTCGTGGCCGCGCTGGCGTGGCTCTCCCAGCGCCAGGGCGACCGGGTGGGGCTGGTGACCTTTGCCGGCGATCTGGTGGAGGTCGTTCCGCCGTCAACGCGGCACCTTCGTCTCATCCTTCACACCCTCGGCCGCGCCAAGCCGGGGGGCGCCGGGCAGCTTCGCCCGATGCTCGACCGCGCGGCCAGTCTCACCACGCGCGCCGGAGTCACGGTGGTGGTCTCCGACTGCTATGAAGATCCCGTCGCGGTGCAGAAGGGGGTGGGCTCGCTCCGCGGACGGGGCCACGACGTGATCCTGTTCCACCTGCTGGATCCGGCGGAGCGGGATCTTCCGGGAGACGGTGCGGCGACCTTCGAGGACGCCGAGAGCGGCGAGCGACTGCCGCTCCGCCCCGAAGCGCTCCGCGAGAAATACCAGGCGCAGGTGGCGGGGCACCGCGCCGAGCTGGCCCGGTTGCTGGCGCAGAACGGCTCCGATTATGTGGGACTGACGACCGACCAACCGCTCGACGCGGCCCTGCATGCGTACCTCGAGCAGCGGCTCGCGTCGAGCCGGGTGCGCTGATGGGACTCGGGTTCCTGGTTCCCGCCTTTCTCGCCGGCCTGGCGGCGTTGCTGGTGCCGATCGTGCTACACCTCCGGCACCGGGAGCGGGACCAACCGCGGCGATTCCCGTCCCTGATGTTCCTGCGACGGATTCCGATTCGGACCGCGAGCCGCCGCCGTATCACCGACTGGCTCCTGCTCCTGCTCCGGGCCGCCGCGGTGGCGCTCCTGGTCGCCGCCTTCGCCCGCCCGTTTCTCGGCAGCACCGTGACCGAGACGCGCTCGACGCCCGCCCGCGCGGTCGTCTTGCTGCTCGACCGCTCGCTCAGCATGAGCCACACCGCCGTCTGGCCCGTGGCGCTCGATTCGGCGCGAAAGATCATCACCGGCCTTGCCCCCGCAGACCGGATTGCCGTGGTGCTGTTCGACGATGAAGCCGAAGTGGCCCAACCGCTGAGCGGTGATCATGGCGCGGCGCTCGCGGCGGTCAATGCGGCGCGGCCATCGAGCCGGGGCACCCGGTATGCCTCGGCGCTCCGCGCGGCCCGGCAAATCCTGGGCGGGGCGCGCGGGATGCTGGGCGAAGTCCTTGTCGTCACCGATATGCAGCGGAGCGGGCTGACCGGACTCGCGGGGCTCGAGTTGCCCGCCGATCTGGGCGTCCGTGCCATACCGGTGACGCCGGAGTTCCGGCCCAATGCGTCGGTGGTGGGCGCCGACGTCCAGCGCGTGCCCGACGGCGACCGGAGCCGCCTCCTCGTTGCCGCGC